>NZ_JBJEES010000066.1:0-38075 GCF_051873315.1 Lactobacillus sp. | reverse complement strand
AAGTTACCAGGCCCAGGACGATCTTGACATTTTCCCGGCCGTTCCAGACCTGCTTAATTGGCGCCAAATCGCCTGATCTGTCTGAGTCGTATTCCAGGAAAAAGCCGTCATAGTTCAATTGGGCCAGGTAAGGAGCAACTGGTTCATAACCACCGGAGAAAAGGAAGGTTGACTTGAAGTTGCCCCGGCAGATGTGGGTAGTGACCGTCAAGTCTTCCGGCAGGCCTTCCAAAGCCGCATTGATGACCGTCACTGCGCTTTCCGCCAAGTGGACGTACTTGGCGTGTTCTTCTGGATTGTCCTGGCTTTCATTGAGCTTGCTGATCAAAAAGGCCCAAGTAGTGTCGTCAATTTGCAGGTAGCGGCAGCCAAGTTCGTAGAAGTGCTTGATGGTTTCATTGTAGGCCTTGCCCAAGTCAGCCAGATAGTCTTCCCAGCTGGCATAGAATTCTGGCCAGTTGTCAGACCGGTTGTCTCTGAAGAGCATGGTTGGTGAAGGGATGGTCTGCTTGGCTACCGCGTCACCAGCTGCCTTTTTGGTAAAGAGGAAGTGGTCGAAGAATGGATGGTCAGGGTTGTAAGCTACCTTGCCGCCCAGTTCCGCATTGTCAGTCCGGGTCTTGGCCCCATGGAACTTGTAGCTTTGCTGGTAGTCGTACTTGATTACGCCTTTAAGGCCCCACAAGAAGTCCAGGTGCCACCAGCTGCGGCGGAATTCACCATCAGTTACGGCTTTCAGGCCCACTGCCTTTTCCTTTTCAACCAAGTCGCTGATCCACTTGTCTTCCACCTTGGTCAAGTCTTCCTTGCTCAACTCCCCGGCCTTGAACTTGGCCCGGGCATCCTTTAATTCCTGCGGCCGCAAGAAGGAGCCAACAATGTCGTAACGGTATGGTGCGGATAATTTAGTCATAACTAATTCCCCTCTAGCAAAAATAAAATCAATTCAAATCAAGTATCAAAACAGATACTAAAACAACAGAAAACGATAAAACACGATTGCCGGGCACTAAAAAAGCGCGCCCCCAACTGACTCAGTCAGTCAAGAGACGCGCCTAGCGTGTTACCACTCTTCTTCAGTCTGGCCTCGCGGCCAAACCCTCAAAAGCTTCCTAATGAAAGCCCAACGCTATACCGGGCGCTACCCGCAAATGGCTTGCCTAAGCTCACCATTTGTTTATGCTCCAAGACCATCTTCACTGCCTTTGCCCTCGCCGGCTCTCAGCTAACCCGGTTCTCTGTAGAAGGCTGCCAACAGTTACTCATCTTTTCTCAGCAACCGTTAATCTATTTGTCATAATCTTAAAACTTTTGCCAGGGTCTGTCAATCCTTTTGGGCAAAATTAATTTTGACTATTTCTCAGCTTATGCAACTTGCACAAGTAGCTGACCCCGCTGACGAAAATCACCAGCAAACCGGAAAACAAGAAGAGGTAGCCAATCGGCAGAAGATAGAAGTTTTCGTGCAAAAAGCCTTGCTTGTCCACGTACTCTACCGAATTGGCCTTGATCAAAAAGCAGATAAAGCCGACTAGCATCAATCCTCCGCCGATCAAGGCCGACCAGAAGTTGAACTTGGCCCGCTTGGTTTCACTTGCGTCATTGATTAATTTGTCAGTCATTTCAGTTCCTCCTAAAATCAGTTCGTCCAAAGAAAGCTGAAAGGTCTGGCTGATGACGATTAAAGTTTCAAGATCGGGCAAATTCTTGTCATTTTCCCAATTGGATACTGCCTGCCGGGTCACATGGACCTTGGCCGCTAATTCTTCCTGGGTCAAGCCTTGGTCCCGGCGGAGTTTCTTGATCTGTTCACTAAATTTCATCAGTCATCCTCTTTCTGTTTTGCTTTCAACTCTTAGCTTAGGAGAATTTTGGCCTTTAAACAAGCAAGCCTGGCTTGCAAAGGAATTATTTCCGGGGAAATAGTCGCTTGCTCTGGAGAATTTTCTCACACAACAGGCAAACCAGGATAATGACCGGAGCCAGACGAAGGCTGAACAAGAAGACCAGCAAAAGGGCTACCAGCTTAGGTTTGCCGACAATCACGCTCACGCTGGCCGCGGTCAAAACAGCCACCAGGAGATTTTGGGACCAGGGCAAAAGCAAGGCCAGGCCCATCCCTAAAGCAACTGAACAAAAAATTGCCGGGAAGATGGTTCCCCCTCTCCAGCCCAGACCAAAGCCAAAGTTGGTCAAGAGGCACTTGCCAAAGGCTAAGCTGATTAAAAAGGCCGGCCCTAATTTGGCCGCCTGGTCAACCAGGTCCCACATGGTAAAGGCCCCGGACCAGAGCAGGTAGCTGGATAAAAGGCCACCGATGCCCAGCAAGAGGCCGCCCAGCATCCCTTTGAGCAGGTAATTTGGTATCGTCTCACCCAATTTTGCCCCGATTTCTTCAAGTTTCAAAAAGAAGTTGCCAAAGGCCAGACCCAAGGCAAAAGCCACTGGAGTCAGCAGGATTCCCTGCCAGGTCCAGGCCACCTTTGCCAAGCCAATCTGGAAGACCTTGGCTTCCGGGAAAGCCTTCAGCCACATGGCAAAGCTGCAAATGCCCAGGCAGGTCCAGATAGTATAGCTGACCTTCTGCCGCCACTTCTTGGCAAAAACATCTTTTAAAGGCCCTTCTGCCGGAGAAAAAGGTCTGAACAAGGCTAAAAACTGTTCTTTAAAAGACGCTTGGGGCAGGTCCGGGTCAGTCAAGTAGTTGGTTAACTGCTGGCCCATGGCGCTTGACTGGCGGGCAATAATCCCTGTCATGGAAGCTTCCGGCCCCACGCTGGCCCCGCCAGCCAGAATAACCGTCCCGTTGACCCAGGTCCGCCAGCTGGCTCCTGTTACCTTCCCGGTTTCCTGGAATTCAGCCAGGATTTGCTTGATCGTCTTGGGATAGGCCCCCACCTTCAGCTGCAATAGGCCAATCACCAGGCCAAACAAGAGGCACTGGAGCAGCAAGAGACCCGGATGGGCCAAGATTCGCTTAGACCAGAAAAGGGAAATCAATTCGCTGGAAATTGTCAAAAAAATCCCTGCTCCTAAACCAATCAGCAAACTAAATATACTTGCATAGATAAAAGCCAGGCTTTTCAACCGCTTCATATACAATATCCTCTCCAATCCTTAATCTGCATCATTCCATGATAACAAATTTCCCCGGCAACTTGAAAGCTTTTTCTCGCCCTTCTGCTTCAACTTAATTTTTCTTATCCAATCGCCATTTTCTATACCTGTACCCAGTTCTTTAAGGAAAAATTTATTTGAAAGCGCTTTTGATAAATGCTAGAATGCAAGGTGAAAAAGGAAAAAATATCAGAAAACAGTTAGCAAGTACATGAGGTGAATGAGATGTATTATTCAAACGGTAATTACGAAGCATTTACTGACGCTAGAAAGCCAAAAGACGCTGACAAGAAGAGCGCTTATGTCATCGGGGGCGGCCTGGCTGGCTTAGCTGCCTGCGTTTTCATGATCCGCGACGGGCACATGGATGGCAAGAAGATTCACTTGCTTGAAGAAGAAGCCCTGGCCGGAGGGTCCCTGGACGGGATCAAGCGGCCGGAATACGGCTACATCATCCGGGGCGGCCGGGAAATGGAAAATCACTTTGAATGTCTTTGGGACATGTACCGGTCAATTCCATCTTTGGAAATTCCTGGTGCTTCCTACCTGGACGAATACGCCTGGCTGGACAAGGATGACCCTAACTCATCCAACTGCCGCCTGATCCACCACAGAGGCGACCGGGTGCCAACTGATGGCCAGTACGGCCTGGGCAAGTGCGCCGGGGAAATCGTCAAGCTGGTCATGACTCCGGAAGACAAGCTGGAAGGAATCTCAATTGAAGATTTCTTCTCTGATGAATTCTTTGAGACCAACTTCTGGGCTTACTGGGCAACCATGTTTGCCTTTGAAAAGTGGCACTCAGTCATTGAAATGCGCCGCTACGCGATGCGTTTCATCCACCACATCGACGGCTTGCCGGACCTGTCAGCCTTGAAGTTCAACAAGTACAACCAGTATGAATCTATGACCAAGCCGCTTTTGGCCTACCTGGAAAGCCATGACGTTGATATCTGCTACAACACGCAAGTAGAGAACGTCGTAGTTGATACCAGCAATGGTGAAAAGCTGGCCAAGAAGCTGATCCTTACCAGAGACGGGGAACACCAGGAAATCGACTTGACCCCGGACGACCTGGTTTACGTTACCAACGGGTCAATCGTTGAAAGCTCAACCTACGGCACCCACCACACTCCAGCGCCAATCACCCACAAGCTGGGCGGCTCCTGGAAATTATGGCAGAACCTGGCTGAGCAAGACGAAGCCTTTGGCCACCCGGAAGTTTTCTGCGAAAACATCCCTGAAAGAGCTTGGTTCGTTTCCGCGACCATGACCATGAAAGATGCTACTCTGGAGCCATACTTCGAACGTTTGACCAAGCGGGACATCCACCAGCACCGGGTCAACACCGGCGGGATCATCACTGTCACTGACTCCAACTGGATGCTCTCCTTCACTATTCACCGTCAGCCGCACTTCAAGGACCAGAAGGAAAACGAAACCGTTGTGTGGATCTACGCCCTTTACTCAGACACGCCAGGCAATTACATCAAGAAGCGGGTCGTAGACTGCACTGGTGAAGAAATTACTGAAGAACTCCTCTACCACCTGGGCGTGCCAGACGATTTGATCAAGAAGTACGCCGGCGATGACTATGTCAACACTGTTCCAGTTTACATGCCTTACATCACCGCTTACTTCCAAATGCGGAAGAAGGGCGACCGGCCGGCAGTCGTACCAGCTGGTTCAGTCAACCTGGCCTTCATCGGCAACTTCGCTGAATCTCCGACCAGAGACACGGTCTTCACCACTGAATACTCAGTCCGGACCGCCATGGAAGCTGTCTACACCCTGCTTAACGTTGACCGCGGGGTACCGGAAGTCTTTGACTCAGTCTACGACATCCGGGAGCTTTTGAAGGCAACCTACTACTTAAACGACAAGAAGCCAATCGACCAGATGGACCTGCCGCTGCCTAAGATCGCGGTCAAGGGGGCACTGAAGAAGGTCCAAGGCACTTGGCTGGAAGAATTGCTCAAGGAAGCAAAATTGCTTGAATAGGCAGTTACAAAATAAATGAATAGATAATATTAATTGCAAGCAAAAAAGAGAAGCACATCGCTTCTCTTTTTCTTTTGCCTAAAAACATAAAATAGTTTACTACGCTTCTTCTCCGTCGCGCTTTCTCTGCCACTTGGCAATGAGCGGCAAAATTACGCCCAAGCCGATCATGAAGAGGGGTTCAACGATGTTCAAGATCAGCATGTGGGTCCACTTAGCCGTCCCGAACTTGGCGTCGATCGGCACAATCCCGAAGGTGGCCCCGGTCAAGGTCACGATCAAGCACCACCAGCCAACAAAGATGGCAAACTTCCGGTTCTTGATGTAGACGTAAGCTGACGGGTAGTCTTCTTCATGCGTCCGCACCTTGATGAAGGCCCAGAAAAGCAGGCCAGTCACATAAGGTGATACGATCCCGTTCAAGTTCAAAAGCTGGTTGAAGATATCGTTGACCGTTGGCAGAGTTGAGCTCAAGAAGAGCAAAACTGAGCAAATGAAGGTCGTCAACCAGTAGCCGTTGATTGGCAGGCCGTTCTTGTCCACCTTGGTTAATTGCTTTGGCAGGTACTGCTTGGCCGTGTCAGACAGGAAAATCCGGGCACCGCCGTCGACCAGTACCGCCAGCTGGGCCAGCATGTATAAAGCCTGGGTGATGATAAAGGCATACAAGAAGAAGTTGCCCATGCCAAACTTTTCCCCCATGGCCTGAAAGGCGTAATAGGACCCATTCATCTTCAAGTCATCCGGCAATTTGTGGGCGTTAAAGAAAACGCCTAAACTGAAGGAACCGAAGATGGTCAAAAAGCCAGTCATCGCGGCCAGCATGTACATGGCTTTCGGGAAGTCCCGGGGACCATTTTTCATTTCATTGACATAAGGGGCGACGAATTCGCTGCCGTTCATGGCAAAAATCAAGAGGCCCAGGGACATCATGAACTTCATGTCAAAGGTCGGCAGGAAGTTCTTGAAGTGGAAGGGCTGGGTCGCTACCGGCCGCCCCTCGCCCAGGTAGGCAAAGGTCATAATGACAAAAAGAATCGTCATCACAAACATGGCCCCGCCCCCGATAATGGACAGCCATTGCAGGGAGTTGGCAAACTTGTGCTGGAAGAAGATGAAAACCACGAAGATCAAAGCCGTGAACAAGGCAAAGACCCAGTTGGACATTTCCTTATCATCCAGCGCCCGCCCCTTAAAGAGCCAGGCAAATGAAATAACGGTTGAGTTAGCCACGTCAACCAGGTAAGGCAAGGATACCACCCAGTAGCACCAAGCCGTAATATAGCCCATCCGGTCACCGGAAGTGTGCCGGATCCAGGAGGACAGGCCGCCCCCTTCTTTGGCAAAAACGCTGCCCAGGTGGCCGACCATCATTTCATAAGGAATGACGAACAAGACCAAGAGCAAAATCCAGTCACTGACGACAGCCAGGCCCTGGTTTTGAAAGTTGTAGATGATATCATCGAAACCAATCACGGTCACGAAGTCCATCAGGGCGATCACCGGCCAGGAAATATATTTCCGCTTGCCGGTTTCATCTAAAGAATCCATGCTTTTTTCTTCTTCCTCCTTACTTTTATGCAATAAAGGAAATCATGATTTCCAGCTGCATCAAGGCATTGATAGCGCCAGGCAGGGTTTCTTCACTGACCGTCTGCTCAATCACGGCATGATCTTCGTCAAAGTCAAAACCGGCATCCATGACCATCCCGGCCGCGTACTCGTTCAAGTCCTCGTTTTCTTCCATGGGGTTGTACTTGTACATGAGGCTCCCGTCATCGGTCACCGTGTACTCGTCTCCATTTTTTTCAACCAGGACAAAAGGCTTGCGGCCATATGCATCGACCAATTCGTTTTCCACTTGGACAACCGTGTCTGACCAAGGGTTAAAAACCGTCTGCCCGGCCACCCAATTCACGTAGTCTGCCTTCAATTTCTCGATTTCCATTATCGCTGTCTTCCTTCCAAAAAATTTACGCTATCTTTCATTATAGCCAATTATCGGGTAAAAGAAAAACCAGCCTGACGGCTGGCTTTTGATATTTTCAAATATTTACACTTAATGCTTATCAATTGCCCCGTTGAGGCGCTTGCGCCAAACCAGGTAAACGATCAAAGCCAGCGGTACCACGATCAGCTGGATTAAATAGAACCAGCGGCCCGGCAGAGCCTTGGCCACGACCCCAGCCAGCATTGGCCCAAAGGCCATGGCGATGTCCAGACCCAGGTAAAAGGTGGAGCTGCCCAAGCCCTGTTCATTGGCCGGTGACAAAAGCAGGGCCGTTGACTGCAGGACGGAGTAGATCAAGCCGTAGCCGATTGCCATCCCGGCTGCCCCCAGGGCCATCATCCAGTTGCTGTTCATGTAGGCTAAAAGGACCAGGTAGATGGCCGTAGCCACCAGGCTCAGCCAGAACCAGACCCCAAAGCGGACCGTGTCAAAGTAATTCTTGAGGAAAGTCCGGATCAAAAGCAGGACAATGGCGTAAATGAAGAAGTAGCTCCCTACCGCCACTGGCATATGCATCTTGGCCACGTAAGTCACGATGTCAGCCTGGGTGACGAAGTAAGGGATGCCGAAGCAGGTCGTCAAAAGTGCTACCGGCAAAGCGTTGACGGAAATCAGCTTGAACTGCTTCTTTTCTTTTTGCCGGGGACTTGGGACAGCCCGGTTGCCGACGAACTGGATGATGATGATCATGATCAAAGTTGCCGCGGCTGGCAGCATCATGGTTTCCCGGTAGCCAATCACTTTGTAGAGGTTGATTGAAATAGCCGGGGCAATGGACATGGCCAAAGCATTCATCAGCCCGTACAAGCCCATAGCCGCCCCGACGTGCTGACGGGGAACCAAGAAGGCGATCCAGGTGGTCATGCAGACGGTACAAAGAACGAAGCCAGTCCCGTTGATGATTCTGAATAAGAGCAAGAGCTCCCCGTTAGGCGAAACAATATAACCCACGATCCCGATAAGAATCAGCACCCCGCCAATAAAAGACAGCTGGTACTTGGAGAACTTGTCAGTCAAGTTGCCGGCAATTGGCCGGAGAAACATGGCCGCGAAGCTCATGATCCCCACGATCACCCCGGCTAAAATGCTGCTGGCCCCCAGGCTTTCAGCATAGCCGTTGATCAAAGGATTGTTGAACATGGTCCCGAACAAAAACAGGAAGGAGGCAGTCATAACCAAGATGACATCTTTGGAATAAATTGACTTGCCCTTTTCCTGCTCCATCCGCCCGGCTTTGGCCGGGGAAACACTTGCGCTCTTGCTGCTCACTATATAACCTTCTTTAGTCTTAATCAATTATAATGATTTTTGCTTAAAAACAAATTAGATTTTACCATATTTCGCCCTTCTTCGCTAAGGCTGGCAAAAATCTCTTTGCCTTTTTTCTATAATTCAGCAATAAAGCGCTAGCAAAAGCCTGCCTTGCTTAAGATAATTAAGTCTGATTTCTTCATAAGAAAAAAAGCCTGCCCAAAAGGCAGACTTTCTGATTAGTCAATGATAAATATCGTATTCTGAATTTTAGTAGTTGAAGTAGCGCTTTACTTCCCATTCTGAAACTGATTGAGTGTACAGAGCCCATTCAGTTTCCTTCATTTCCAGGAAGCTGTCAACAATGTGTTCGCTGAAGGCAGACTTGATGACTTCGTCTTCCTTAAATGCCTTGATGGCGTTGTGCAAGGTTGATGGCAATGGCTTGATGCCCAGTTCCTTGCGTTCGTCGTCAGTCATTTCGAACAGGTTGGAAGTTACAGGTGCCATTGGCAGCTTGCCTTCCTTGATCCCGGTCAAACCAGCCTTCAGGCAGGCTGACAGAAGCAGGTATGGGTTGGCAGTTGGGTCAGCTGACCGCATTTCCAGACGGGTGCCGACTTCGTTGGCGTTAGGAATCCGGACCATTGGTGACCGGTTCCGGCTTGCCCATGAGATGTAAACTGGAGCTTCAAAGCCTGGGATCAGCCGCTTGTATGAGTTGACAGTTGGGTTAGCCACGCAGGTAATAGCGCGGGCGTGTTCCAAAATCCCGTTCAAGAAAGTCAAGGCAGTAGTTGACAGGTGGTATTGGCCATCCTTGTCGTAGAAGGCGTTCTTGCCGTCCTTGAAGAGGGACATGTTGGTGTGCATCCCGTTGCCGGCCAAACCTTCAACTGGCTTAGCCATGAAGCTTGCGTACAGGTGGTACTTGCGGGCGATAGTCTTGACAACCATCTTGAAAGTTTGCAGCTTGTCGGCAGTTGCCAAAGCGTTGTCGAAGCGGAAGTCGATTTCTTGCTGGCCGTCGCCAACTTCGTGGTGGGCAGCTTCTACGCGGAAGCCCAGCTTTTCCAAAGTTTCAACGATTTCCCGGCGGCACTTGGCGCCTTCGTCTTCAGAAGCCATGTCGAAGTATGAGCTGTGGTCAGAAACTTCAGTAGTTTCTTCCCCGTTCTTGCCTTCCTTGAAGAGGAAGAATTCAGCTTCAAAACCGATTTCGAAGTCGGAGAAGCCCATTTCCTTCATTTCAGCAACAACCTTCTTCAAGTTGTTGCGTGGGTCACCTTCAAATGGAGTGCCGTCTACGTTGTGGACTGAGCAGACCAGGCGGCCGATGGTGCCTTCTTCAACAGTCGTCCATGGCAGAACTGACCAAGTTGACAGGTCTGGGTACAGAACCATGTCACTTTCTTCCAGACGAACGAAGCCGTCGATTGATGAACCGTCAAAGCGGGTTTGGTTGCCCAAAACGTCGTCCAATTGGCTGACTGGAACTTCCAAGTTCTTCAGCGTGCCGTTAATGTCAGTGAAGGCCAGACGCAAAAAGCGAACGTTCTTCTCTTCTACATCTTTACGGATTTCTTCTTCAGTAAATACCTTGCTCATGTTCTCACCTTTAAAAATCAAGAATAAATTTACGATCAACTAATCAATTGGCTCTGTGCTAATCGATGCTTTAAAGATACCACTCTGACCGCCTGAGGTCAAATTGGTCTAAAGACTTTTTTAATAAAAAAAGTCTTTTGTTACTTTTACTTAAAAAACAAATGATTTACGGCATTTGTAACCGCTATTCTATCGTGAGCATAAGTTAGACCACCTTGCATGTAGAGGGCATAAGGCGGCCGGATAGGGCCATCTGCAGAGAATTCCATGGTCGAACCAGAGACGAAATTGCCGGCGGCCATGATGACTTTATCTTCGTAACCTGGCATGTCGCTTGGGATCGGCTCAACGAAGGAGTCAATTGGCGAATTTTTCTGTACTTCTTTGGTGAAATTGATCATCTTTTCCTGATCGTTGAAGATAATCGTCTGAATGAGGTCAGTCCGCGGCTCATCCCACTTAGGCGTTACTTCACAGCCCATCTTTTCCAAAAGGGCTGCTGAGAAGATCATCCCTTTGATGGCTTCACCAGTCGTGTGCGGAGCCAAGAAAAAGCCTTCATAGAATTCGTGCATGTTGGTCAAGGTGGCCCCTTCTTCCTTGCCAATCCCTGGCGCCGTCAAGCGGATAGCCGCGTTTTCAACCAGTTCTTCTTTGCCGACGATATAGCCGCCAGTCTGGGCGATCCCGCCGCCAGCGTTTTTGATCAAGGAGCCAGCCATGAAGTCTACCCCGTATTCGGTCGGCTCATGCTTTTCGGAAAATTCCCCATAGCAGTTGTCGACGAAGACTAAGCTCTCCGGGCTGACCTGTTTGACAAAAGCGGTCATTTTCTTAATCTGGTCAACCGTGTAGCTCTGCCGGGTATCATAGCCACGAGACCGCTGGATGACCACGATATGGGGCTGGTCGCGCTTAAGGACCTTCTCAGCTTCCTCATAGTCGACCCCGCCTTCACTGTTTAAAGGCACGTAAGAGAAGTTGATCCCTTTTTGGATCAAGGTCCCCCGCTTCTTCGGGGCCAAGCCGATTACCTGCTGCATGGTGTCATACGGCATCCCGGTCAAGTAGGTCAAAGTTTCGCCAGGCAAAAGGTTCCCATCTAATGCCACGGCTAAAGTGTGGGTGCCGGAAACGAACTGAGGCCGGACCAGGGCGTCTTCAGTGTGAAAAACCTGGGCGTAGATAGCTTCCAGCTTCTCTCTGCCAATGTCATCGTCCCCGTAGCCGTTGGTCCCCTTCAGGTCAGCTTCAGCCACCTGGTGGTCAACAAAGGCCCTCAAAACCTTCTCCTGGTTATAGACCACCTGGTCGTCGATTTCCCGCAGGCGGGGTGCGATTTCCTGGTCAACTTCGGCCAGGATTGCCTTTAATTCTTCTGGTAATTTTTTCATTTTTCTTCCTTCATCCATTCTTCTATTCTGACAGCAATTCTATTGGCGCAGTTTGGGTCGGTCAAGGGGTCATACCACTCAACCGGCAGCTTGTTTCTAAAGTAGGTCAATTGCCGCTTGGCATAGCGCCTTGAAGCCGTCTTAAGGGCGGTCACGCAGCTTTCCAGGCTGGCCTCGCCTGCAAAATAAGGGAAAAATTCCTTATAGCCGATGGCCTGCAGGACCTGGTGCTCACCTGCCCGGTTGTCGTAGACAAAGCAGGCCTCTTCTAAAAGCCCGGCCTCCATCATCAAATCCACTCGCTGGTTGATCCGCTGGTAGATGGCATCCCGGTCACTGTTTAAGCCGATGATCAAGTAGTCATAGCGGGGCTTGATTTCTGCCTGCTGCTTGGAAAAAAGCCCGCCCGTCCGGCTAATCACGCTAAGTGCCCTAAGGCTTCTTCGGCTGTTAGCCACAGGAATCTTTTTGGCTGCTTCGGGGTCTTTCCTGTTTAATTCATCCCACAAGGCCTGGGGGCCGTTAGCTGCTAAAAAATCCTCCCATTCCGGGTCCACGCTAGCTGCTTCTTCTTCCTTGTCGCCCAGCTGCATGTCGTTTAACAAGGCATTGACGTAAAAGCCGGTACCGCCCGCGATGATGGGCAATTTGCCTTTCCCCGCGATCTCGCCGATAGCTGACCGGGCCTCATCGACGAAATTTTTAACGGAAAAGTCTTCAAAGACCGAATGGGCATCCACCAGGTAGTGTTTGACTTCTGCCTGCTCTTCCGGGCTGGCCTTGGCCGTGCCGATGGCTACTTCTTTGTAGATCTGCATGGAGTCGCCAGAGACGATTTCCCCGTCCAATTTCTTGGCCAGCTCGATGGCCAGGCTGGTCTTGCCCACGGCAGTCGGCCCGACGATAGCCACTACTTTCTGCATAAATTCCTCCTGCAATTTTCTCTTCTATCATCATAAACCAAAAAAGCCTGCTTGAGAAATTTTCTCAGCAAGCTTTCAGCTTAGTTCTTGGCTGCCTTCTTGCGGCCGTCCCATTGGGAGAAGCCGTCTTTGAGATAAAAGACCTTGGCAAAATTGTGCTTGCGCAGGATGCTGGCGCAGCGCAGGGTCATGGTCAAAGAGTCCGAATAGAGGTAGACCGGCAGGTCTGGCCGCAGTTCGGTGTATTGGTACTTGAACATGGTGTAAGGGATGTTTCTTGCCCCGTCAATATGTTCATGCTTGAACTCATCGGCTTCGCGGACGTCGATGATCTGCGCCTTCCGCATCCCGGCCTTGAATTCCTCGTTGGTCAGTTCCCCGCCCAGGCGCTTGGCCTGGATCCGGTTGTAAGCCCAGAAGCCCAGAAAGCCCAGCAGGATGACGCCTAAGATGACGTCAAGAACGATTAAAAAATTGGTCATGTGAAAAAAAGCTCCTTCTTGCAAGTCTTATCTTATAATAACGCTAAATTCAGCCTGGGGCTAGCTAGTCCAGCCTTTTTTCCCGCTCAAGCCGCTCTTCGTATTCGTGTTCATGCTTTAAGACCAGCTTGGCGTTTAAATAGAGTTTTTTCTCTAAAACGCCTGCCTTATACAAGTTGTCCAGCTCAATCGCCATTAGTTCGATATCCCACTTTCTTTTGCCCAAGTGGACCAGGATGCCGTATTTTTTCAAAAGCTGCTGGACATCGTAAAGATTTTTCAAAACAGTCATTTTACACCGTCACTGCCATTCCTAAACGCAAAGTCAAAACCACATAGACAATCAAAGCAGCTGCCGCCAACAGCCGGCCGCCCTTGCCATAGCCCCGGTAAGTTGCATCACCCAAAATAATGGCCAGTAGGGCCCCGGTGATTAAGCCGCCCAGGTGGCCCAGGATGTCCACGTCAGGCATGAAGACGTCCAAGACCAGGTTGATGACTGCTAAGGCTAAAGCCTGCCGGCCCAAGAAGGACAAGAGCGCATTGTCTTTGTCCTTGAATCCCGCGCAGGTCATGGCTCCAAGAAGACCGAACAGGGCAGTTGACGCCCCGGCGCTGATCGCCTGGTCATTGCCAAAAGCCAGGGTCAAGAGGCTGCCGCCAACCCCTGACAGCAGATAGATCAGCAAAAAGCGCCAGTGGCCGAAAACCGGCTCAGCATACTGGCCGATATAGTAGATCATGATCGCGTTGGAGGCGATGTGCATGATCCCGATGTGGAGGAACTGGGCGGTAAAAAGGCGCCACCACTGTCCTTCCATCACTACGGCCGGGTTAAACATGGCCCCCATTTTCAGCAGAACGGAAGTACTCTCAGAGCCGCCCATAAAGGTTTCCACCAGGAAAACGGCAAAGAGGATCACAACCAGAGCGGTTGTCATATAATTACGCCGCAGATTATTCATCGCCGGCCTCCTTTACAATTATCAAATCATCCATCGCCTGGTCATGGTCTTCCATTGGCCAGGCAGGAGTCTTGAAGTACATGACTGAATTGACCAGGGCCAGGGTCTTGACCGGATTCTTGGCTAAAAAGCGGTCATAGTAGCCCCCGCCAAAACCGATCCGGCTCTTGCCCGCCGGACTAAAGGCCAGGCCAGGGACAAAAAGCAGGTCCAAATTATTATCAACTTCATTTTCTTCAGCCAGCTCCCAGACCCCAAACTTGGTCTGCATTAAGGGAGCAGCTTCGTCCCATTTTAAAAAGTCCAGCTGCCAGCCAGGATGGCACTTGGCCAAATAGAGCTCCTTGCCTTCTTTCCGCAGCTCTTTAATCAAGCCCCTTATATCCACTTCCAGCGGCATTGGCAGGGTTAGTCCGATTTTTTTGGCCTGCTGGAGCATTGGGTGCTTTAGGGCCAGCGCCGTCAATTCCTGGTCTTGCCGTTTTTTAGCCGGGCTCTTGGCAAAATCCGCCAGCCGCTTCCTTTGCCAGGAGCGGAAAGTTTTCTTGTCCATCAAAGCAGTCACGCCCTCTCTTCCTGCAAAATAAAAAAAGCAGGCCTTTCGACCTGCTATCTTTTATTACTTAGTCTCGCGGTGAAGAGTTACCTGTCTTTCAACTGGGCAATACTTCTTCAAGGTCAAACGTTCCGGATGCTTACGCTTGTTCTTCTTAGATAAGTAACTTCTGTCGCCACATTCGGTGCATTCTAAAATGATGTTGTCTGCCATTATTTTCACCACCTACAATTAATATCTGACTGTACAATCATAACATTTTCAAGGGCAAAGAGCAAGTTATCTCAGTAAATTAACTGTTAATTTGTACTTGAAAACTTCCCTTTATGCATCTTGTAGTAAGTCGTCACCATCGCCTTGGCCATGTTCTTGTTGTAGCTGCCTTCCTTGTCCGGATCGATGCCGGCAAAAACAATCGCGAAGGCAATCTGCGGATTGTTGGAAGAAGCCCAGCCGACCATGGTTTCGTTGATCAGTTCAGTGTCTGTCGACTTCTTGGTCTTGGTGTTGTAGTAGAAAGTCTGGGCCGTACCGGTCTTGGCCGAAATCGACGGTTTGACGTTCTTCAAAGCATGGGCCGTCCCCCAGGCATTTGACCCATGGACAACCTGGTAGAGCCCCTGCTTGATGACGGCTAATTCATCAGTTGTCCAAGGGATCTTGAACTGGACAGTCGGCTTCTTGTTGTAGTAAGCATAGAAGTGCTTGCCGTCGCTGCTGGTGCGGCCGATAGACTGGACAACGTATGGCTGCATCCGGTAGCCCCCGTTGGCAATCGTTGAAATGTACTGAACCAGCTGAATTGGGGTGTATGCGTCGTAGTTCCCGTAGGATTCGTCAAGCACTGACCCGGACAGGATAATCCCGTTGGAGTCAGTTGACGCCCCCTGGATACCCGAGCTTTCACCCGGCAGGTCAACCCCGGTCTTTTGCCCCAAGCCAAACATGGCAAAGTTGTTTCTCAAGGTCTCAAAGGCTGTCTGCGGCATGTGAATGTACTGCTTGGCCACATAGCTGGCCTTCACCCAGCGCAGGGTCAGCTGCATCATGTAGATGTTGGAAGATACTTCCAGGGCGCTGGCCGCCGTCAAGGAGCTGAAGGTCCCGGTCGGGTAAACGGACTTCTTGACCGGAGAACCCGGCAGATAGATGGCCGTGTCCGGCAGGGTGTTGTTGGTTGGAGTGATGACCTTGTTGATCAAGCCCCCAGCCACCTGGGCCCCCTTGACAACAGACCCCATAACGAAGGACTGGTTGATGTTGCCCAGGGCGTTGTCGGTAATCTTGCTAGTTGACGGGTCATAGCTGATCCCGGACATGGCCAGGATAGCCCCGGTATTCGGGTTCATGGCAATCGCGTAGGCACCGCTGGACAAGCTGGCTGCCCCAGCGCTCAAGGCTGAGTTAAACTGCTGCTTGAGGGCCTTGGTTACGGCTGCCTGGTACTTGGCGTCAATCGTCAACTTCAAGCTGGCCCCAGACTGGCCCTTGTAAACCTGCTTGGTCTTGGTGATCTCGTTGCTGGAGTTGCTGGTAACCTTGTAGCTGGCCTTGGTCCCCTTCAAGAGGGCTTCATATTCCTTTTCCAGGTAGGAAGTCCCAACCCGGTCGTTTCTGGAATAGCCGTTGACCAGGTAGTATTGCAGGTTGTCGCTCGGCAAACCGGTCTTGGTCGTGGAGACTGACCCAATGATACTCTTGATTGAAGACCCGTTCGGGTAGTAACGGTTCCAGTCGGTACCGATCCCGACCCCCGGCATGGAGGACAGGTGCTCGCCGACCTGGGCGATTTCCTTGTTGCTGAGCCCACTGCTCTTCAAGTTGATCGTCGACAAAGTCGTGGCCCCCGACATCTTGTTGTACAAGAGGGCCGCCGTCTTTTGCTTGCTGGTCAAGCTTGGCTTAAGGGTATTTTCAACATAAGCCACTTCATTGTCGTTGATCTCTGAAGTTGACAGACTAGACTTCTTCTGGGACTTCGGCAAAGCAGCCAAAACCTTCTTGGCCCGGCTTTCATCAGCCAGGTAGTAATCAGCAATTTGTCTTTTTGTCGGCTTTTCGTCGGTAATTTTTATATAATTACTAAGGGTATTAGCAACCTTGTACATCTCTTTGGAAGTCGCTGACAGGCTGCGCATGTAAGTAATCGCGTTTTCAGCCTTGTTGCCGACCAGGATCCGGCCCTGGGAGTCGTACATGACCCCCCGGGGAACAGACTTGGTCATGGTGTTTTCGTCGGTGGCATTGACCTCCGCGGAAAAGCGCGAACCGTAAAAGAGCTGCAAGTATGCTAATTGGCCAATTAAGGCCGCGAACAAAATTACGATGACCCCGACCAGAATCTTCATTCTGAGAGGGGTGTTTGCGGTTTGACTACTGTTGCCAGTTCCGCTATTCTTTCTAAAATAACTCACGATAAAACCATCCTCACTAACAAGTAATTTTAGCAAAAAGACCTGCGCAATTCTATCATTCAGAAGAGGAGTTAGCTAATTCTTAATGTACATATCCAAAATAAAACGTTTTTTCCAAAAATTCGGCCTTAAGCAGCTCTATGCCTGCCTGGCCTTCGCCCTGCCGGCCCTTATCTTCGCCGGCTACTTCATCTCTAAGAAAGGCAATATCCTGACCGTTGACCTGGGCCAGCAGTATGTTGACTTCCTGGCCTACTACCAGCAAAAGCTCTTTAAGGACCCAAGCAAATTGATCTACAGCTTTGCCAGCGGCCTGGGGGGCTCGATGCTGGGGACGGACAGCTATTATCTGCTCAGTCCCTTCAACCTGCTCTTGCTCTTTTTCCCGCAAAAGTTCCTGCCTCAAGGGATCCTTTTGGTCATCTCCTGCAAGATCGGGGCCATCGGCCTGTCCAGCTACCTGGTCTGGGGAAAGAAGTACAAGCTGGCCAAGGAATACGTTCTGGCTGCCAGCCTGGCCTTTGCCCTCTGCGGCTTTGTCGTTGCCAACAACCTAAACTTGATGTGGCTGGACAGCCTGGTCCTTTTGCCCTGGCTGCAAGAAGCCATTGACCGCCTTTTGGCCGGGGAGAAAAATCACCTGGTCCTGGTCACCTTCCTGCTCTGGCTGACCAACTTCTATACCGGCTACATGACCCTGCTTTTTGGCTTGCTCTACCTGCTGGTGGGTCTGGCCACAAATAGTGAGCGGAAAGTCCGCTTTTGGACCTACTTCAAGGCCAGCTTCTTTGGCTCCTGCCTGGCCGGGGTCAGCCTCTGGCCGACTTTTTTGGAGCTTTTAGCCGGCAAAACCGATGCCGATATCAGCTGGAAGCTGAACTTCCAGTTCCCGCCCTATCAGCTGGTTGCCAAATTAATCGACGGGGCCTACAGCTTCCATGAAATGTCGGACGGTCTGCCCAACATCTTCATCTCCTCCTGCTTTGCCCTTTTGGCCCTGCTCTTTATCTTTAATGCCAAGTTCAGCAAGCGGGAAAAATTGACCCGAGGCCTGCTTTTGGCCTTCCTGGTCTTGTCTTTGTCCTTTACCCCCCTGGTTTTGATCTGGCACTTGGGCCAGTTCCCGGTCTGGTACCCGGCCCGCTTCAGCTTCCTGGTCTCCTTCTATGCCTTGAACCTGGCCCTGGAAAATATGGACAGGGAGCCCGTCTTCAACCTCAAGCAGAAAATCCTGGCGGCCCTTTTAGGAGCCAGCGTCTCCATTTACCTGGCCATCGATCCTGACAAGCTGGAATTTATCCGGCAAGACGGGCAGATCGCGACCGGCCTCTTTCTATTGGCCGGCCTGCTCTTTATTCTCTTTATCTATGGCCAGCACTACCTGGCCGGCCACTATGCCCTGCTTTTGGTAGTTTCTGAAGTCACGGTCAACTTGATTTTTTCATTAAACGCGATTTCCTACCAGGAAAACAAGAACTATGCCAAGTTTGAAGCCAACGTCAACCAGGCGACCAGCTACCTGGCCAAGACCGATTCCAGCCTCTACAGAACGGAAAAGAGTTTCAGCCGGTCTGATGACGACCCCTTCACCGGCAATTACTACGGGGTGACGACCTTCAACTCCATCAGCAACTCTAGCACTTCCAACCTGCTCAGCCGCTTGGGCTATGTCCACAACAGCAACTCTTACACCAACCAGGGCGGGACGCTCTTGACTGATGCCTTCCTGGGGGTCAAATACTACCTGGAGCCGAATTATTCTTATGACGGCGTCTCAGCTGCCCAGCGGATGCCATATGACAATTTGAACCACCGGGCAGATCTAAACAGCTATTATCCGAAAAAGCAGTTCAAGCAGCTTAGCATTTTGGAAAACAAGCAGGCCCTGCCACTCATTTTTGCCAGCCAAAGCCAGCAGAAGCAGGTCAAGTTCCTGGACAATGACCCAGTTTACAACCAGCAGAAGCTCTGGGAAAGCCTGGGCCTGTCCGGCCAGCTTTTCAGCAAGGTCAAGAGCCAGATCAAGCTGACCAACTTAAAGGTCAACCAGTCCAACCCTCTGGTCTTTAAAAAAGCTAACTCAGCCAAGCCGGCTTCCGTCACCTTCATCTTGACGCCAAAAAACGATGACTCATACTACCTGCAGCTCCCAGATGGCTTTGACTTCAAGACCGCCAGCTTGAGCGTCAACGACATCTTCTACAACTACGAGAGCCGGGACGGGCAGATCCGCCTGGTCAACGTTGCCAGCGGAAACAAAAAGACCAGGATCAAGGTCACTTTCAACTTGACCAATTCGACCCTGGACTTAACTGGTCTTCTCTTCTGGCACTTCAACAATTCCGCCTTCAAGGCCGGGATCAAGCAGCTGAAAGAGCCAGAACTTAAGTTAAAGCAGACTGGCTTGAAAATTTCCAGCCAGGCCTTCAAGAGCCAAAAGAAGCTCTGGATCACGACCATTCCTTATTCCAAGAACTGGCTGGTCTATGACAATGGCAAGCGGGTCAAGACCAGCAAATATGCTTCCAGCCTCCTGGCCTTTAACTTAAAGGGGGGCAAGCACAAGCTGACCTTGATCTATTTGCCGGTCAGCCTCCTTGCCGGCAGCTTGATCAGCCTGATAACTTTAGCTGTCTACCTGCTCTTGAAAAAGAAGCAGAGAATTTAAAACAGTAAAATAGAGTACAAAAAAAGGTGCTGTCCGTGTGGACAGCGCCTTTTTAGTCGCTCGTCTTAACGTCGTTGATTACGACATCGTAGCTGACGTTGGCTGAGTCAACGTTGATCTTGACCGTTTCACCCTTCTTGTGGCCAAGCAGGGCCTTGCCGATCGGAGATTCGTTGGAAACCTTGCCGTGGAATGGGTCAGACTGGCTGCTCCCCACGATTTCGTAAGTTTCCGGTTCATCTTCGCCGACTTCAGTAACCGTAACGGTCTTGCCGATACTTACTTCGTCGGGGTCAACGGCATCAGTGTCGACAACGACAGCGTACTTCAATTGTTCGCTGACGGCATCGATTCTTTCTTCCAGCCGCATTTGTTCATCCTTGGCTGCATCGTATTCTGAGTTTTCAGACAAGTCCCCGTAAGAACGGGCAATCTTCAAACGTTCAACGATTTGCGGCCGCTTGACGAACTTCAGGTTTTGCAGTTCTTCTTCCAGCTGCTTCTTGCCTTCGGCAGTCATTTCATAGGTTTTTTCAGGCATTTTGATTCTCCTTTATTTAACGCATTATGCAATGTTAAATATTAGAGTTTAATTCCACGAAAGTCAACCATTAACGGATGTTTGCTGCTAATTTTTCTTCCAAAGCGGCTTGCACATTGTCAGTTGCCTTAGTTACAACCGCGTCAGTCAAGGTTTCTGCTTCGTTTAAGAAGGTCAAGCGGTAGGCCAGGCTCTTCTTGCCGTTTGGCAGGCGGGCGCCTTGGTAGACGTCGATGACTTCAACGCTGACCAGGTACTTGCCGGCATTTTCCTTGATGCAGCTTTCAACTTGGGCGTTAGTGACGTCTTCGTCAACCAGGATGGACAGGTCCCGCTGAACGGCTGGGTACTTCGGAGCCGGCTTGGACTTGACGCCCTTAGCCATCAAAGGCAGCAAGGCATCCAGGTTCAGTTCGTAAACGTAGATTTCCTTGCCGGCGAAGTTCTTGTCAGTCATGGTCAAAACTGGGGCGATTTGGCCGATCAAACCGATGTATTCATCATTTACGTAGATGCCAGCCGTTCTGGTCGGGTGCATCCCCTTGATTGACTCTGCCCGGTATTCCACGTCCTTGACGCCGATCATTTCAAATACGTCTTCCAGCTGTCCCTTGACATAGTAGAAGTCAACTACTTCGTCCTTGTGCTGCCAGTTGCTTTCCCCGGCCAGGCCGACGTAAGCGGCTGCCAGGTGTTCGTGTTCGTGGTAGTCGCCGCCTTCCATGTCGTAGACGCGGCCGTTTTCAAAGAGCTGCAGTTCAGTCTGCTTGCGGGCAAAGTTGTAGGCAACCGTGTCCAAAAGGCCGCAGATCAAGTTTTGCCGCATGGTGGTTCTGGCTGAGTTCAGCGGCCAGTTGACCTTGACTGGAGCCAGGGCCTTTTTGACAAAAGTCGTGGCCATTTCTTCAGAAGTCAAAGAGTAGTTGATCGTTTCACTAAGGCCCTGCCCTTCAAGCAATTGACGCAGGTGACGGACCTTGACTTCATCAGCAGCGTAGCCGCCAGTCAGTTCACCAGTAGCCGGGTGGGTGGACTTGATGTTGTCATAGCCGTAAATCCGGCCAACTTCTTCAAAGATGTCAGAGTCAATGAAGATGTCCCAGCGGCGGTTTGGCACAGTTACCGTGTATTCGTCGCCCTTTACTTCAACTGGGAAGTTCAGCTTGCCCAGGATCTTGACGATTTCGTCCATAGGCAGGTCAGTGCCCAGGATCTTGTTGGTCCGGGATGCAGTAGTAGTAATGACAACTGGCTGCTTGTCCTGGTCGCTGGCCTTGATTTCACCAGCTAAGACAGTAGCGCCGGCATTAGCCCGCAAGATAAGCGCGCAGGCGTCCAGGGCCTTTTGGGTGTTGTCCCAGTTGATCCCCTTTTCAAAGAGAGCTGAAGCGTCAGTCCGGTTGTCATGCCGCAGAGCCGCCTTTCTGGTCAAAGCTGGGTCAAAGACAGCAGCTTCCAAGATCACGTCAGTGGTTTCTTCAGTAACTTCACTGTTCAAGCCGCCCATCACGCCGGCCAGGCCGACTGCTTGTTCACCATCAGTGATCACGATGTCCTGCGGGTCCAGGTCGATTTCTTTTTCATTCAAGAGCTGCAGCTTTTCGCCTTCCTTGGCCAGGCGGACCTCGATCTTCTTGGTCTTGTCAAAAAGCTTGGCGTCGTAAGCGTGCATTGGCTGGCCAGTCAAAAGCATGACATAGTTGGTAGCGTCGACCACGTTGTTGATTGGGCGGATACCGGCATTCCACAAGCGGGCCTGCAGCCAAAGGGGACTTTCAGCAATCTTGACCCCGGTCAGCTTTCTCAAGTAGTACTTCGGAGCGATCTTTTCATCGGCAACGGCAGTAAAGTCGCCAGTCCAGTCTGCCCCGTCTTCTTTGAGGACAACGTCTTCGATCTTTGGCTTCTGGTCGATCAAGGCACCGACTTCGTAAGCTGCCCCTTCCATTGAGGAAGTGTCGGCCCGGTTTGGCGTAATGTCGAAGTCCAAAACGTAGTCGTCCATCCCCAAAGCTTCAAAGACAGAGTCACCAGGCTTAAGGTCCGGATCATGGAAGACCCAGATGCCGTCAGCGTACTTCGGCGGAACAACTGAGTCGCTGAAGCCAAGTTCCTGCAGGCCGCAGATCATCCCATTGGATTCAACCCCGCGCAGCTTGCCCTTCTTGATCTTGATCCCGCCTGGCAAATGCGCACCTGGCAGCGCCACGATCACGTCCTGGCCAGCTGCCACGTTAGGCGCCCCGCAGACGATCTGGCGGGCTTCGTCTTCACCGACGTCAACCGTGGTCTTGTTTAAGTGGGTCCCTTCGATCTTTTCGCAGGTCAAAATGTGGCCCACGACCAGCTTGCTCAAGCCGTCTTCCGGGTGAACCGTTGAGGCGATTTCGACCCCGGACCGGGTCAGTTTTTCAGCCAAGGCGTAAGGATCTACGCCGTCCATGTTCAAGAAATCTTTCAACCAATTGTAAGAAACTAACATTAATCTTCCTCCTGACGGAATTGTTGCAAGAAGCGCACGTCGTCACTGTAAAAGTCGCGGATGTCGTCAATGCCATACTTCAAGATGGCGAACCGGTCCAGGCCCAGGCCAAAGGCAAAGCCGGAGTAGACAGTTGGGTCAATCCCGGCAGCGGAGAGAACATTCGGGTGAACGATCCCGGCACCCAGAACTTCGATCCAGCCAGTGTTCTTGCAGATCGCGCAGCCCTTGCCCCCGCATTCAAAGCAGGAAACATCCATTTCAACTGAAGGTTCGGTAAACGGGAAGTAGCTTGGCCGCAGGCGGGTTTCCCGGTCCTGGCCGAATTCGTGCTTGGCAACCAGTTCCAAGGTCCCCTTAAGGTCGCTCAAGGAGATGTTCTTGCCGACAACCAGCCCTTCCATCTGCATGAACTGGTGGGAGTGGGTGGCGTCGTCATCGTCTCTTCTGTAAACCTTGCCTGGGGAGATCATCTTGAGGTCCCCCTTGTCAAAGTCATGCTTTTCCATAGTCCGGGCTTGGACTGGTGAAGTCTGGCTCCGCAGCAGGTGGTCAGCGTCAACGTAGAAAGTAGCCTGCATGTCCCGGGCCGGGTGGTCCTTAGGCAGGTTCAGCATTTCAAAGTTGTAGTGTTCGCTTTCGATTTCCGGCCCCTGAACGACTTGGTAGCCCATGCCGATGAAGAAGCGTTCCAGGTCGTCTTGAATGATTCTGATCGGGTGCTTGGAGCCGACGTGCTTTCTGCGCCCTGGCAGGGTCACGTCGATCTTTTCAGCTTCCAGGCGGGCCTCAATGGCCTTTTCGATCAATTCATCCTTGGCACTGGCCAGGTTTTCATTGAAGAGGTCCCGGAGTTCGTTGACCTTCTGGCCAACTTCCCGCCGCTTTTCCGGAGCAACGTCCTTCATCTGGTGAAGGATTTCCGTCAGTTCACCCTTCTTGCCGACCAGCTTGACCCGGACGTCATTCAGGCTCTTTTCGCTTTCTGCTTCCTTGATTTCAGCAAGCCCCTGCTCACGCAGAGCCTTCAATCGATCAAATAAATCCATTTACTTATTCCTTTCAACAAAAAAAGCTCCGCCCCCAAAAGGGACGAAGCTTCGCGGTACCACCCTAGTTCAGGCCTAAAAAGGCCTGCGCTCTATACCGATAACGGTGGCAGCCGGAATTGATTAGATCCTACTCGCAAGATGAAATTCGCAAGCTGCTCTTTGGTTTCCTTTCAGTTGCCAAGAAACCTCCCTGTCAAAGATCAGTCTTGTTACTAGTCTTGTTCTTAGTAATTAATTAAAATCATAGGCTAAAACTGGCTTAAATGCAAGTCATTTTTTACGCCCACTTGTCCGCCCAGATGTGCACCTGGTTAAAGACGGGCTTTAATTCGGCTCCTTTTGGCGTCAAAGTGTAAAGGACGATCTTCTTTTCTTCATCCTTGGACCGCTTGACAATTCCGTCAGCTTCCAGCTCCCGCAAGCGTTCAACCAAAACCCGGTCTGAGCAGGCACCAACCGCGTGGGCCAGGTCTCTGAAGCGCATGGCCTTAGTGTCGCACAAGGAGCTGATAATCAAGCCGTTCCACTTCTTGCCGATGATTTCAAAGGCCTTGACGAAGCGGGCGCACATTTCGTAGTTTTCAGCATTTTTACAGCATGGCGCGTCCTGTTCGGCTAATTCTGTCATAGAGAATCCTCCTCAAATTAGTTTCCATGTTATCTATTTAAGCATACTTTACTTACGAAAAACAAGCGAAACGTTTTTTAGCTGAAATGATAGATCATGATCCCGGCGGCAACAGCGGCGTTCAAGGACTCAGCCCGGCCCTTGATCGGGATGTAAAGCTTCTCATCAGCCAGTGCCGCGATTTCCGGACTTACCCCATGGGCCTCATTGCCAATGATCAAGGCAACCTGGGCAACTGGGGCAAAATCGCCCAATTGTTTAGCAGAAGGGTCCAAGAGACTGGCATAAACCGGAATATCCGCTGCCTTCAAGCTGGCAATGGCTTCTGCCAGGTCAGCCTTGATCAAGTTCAAGTGGAACTGGCTCCCCTGCATGGACCGCTGCACCTTGGGATTGTAGAGGTCAACCGTCTTGTTTGACAGGATCACCCCGTCAAAGCCGGCCGCGTCAGCGGTCCGGATGATGGTGCCGACATTGCCCGGGTCAGCCAGGTCATCTAAAAGGACCCACTTGCCGTAGCTGAAATCAAAATTCTCTGGTTGGTTGATCTTGACGGTCATGAAGATGTCCTGGGAATTCTTGGTGCTGCTGAGGTGGCTGGCCACGCTTTGGCTGATCTTGATCAGCTTGTCTTCATCATAAGCCAGGTCCAATTGCTCCAAGCGGCTGAGTGCCTCTTCAGTAGCCAGAATTTCCCGGTACTTGACTCTTGCTTTTAAAGCTTCTTCGACCAGGTGGAAGCCTTCGATCAGGTAATAGCCGCTTTCTTCGCGGTATTTCTTCTGGTTCAGCTTGCCGATGGCCTTAATTTGCGGATTGTTGACAGATGTTCTTTCTTGCATGATAAAATACTCCTTAGAAATACTATTTTAATGATTTTTTGCAAAAAATAAAGAAGGTAAGCAAAATGCAAACATGGGAACTATTAGCACATGGGGTCGTCCAAGGGGTAGGCTTCCGCTGGTGCGTGCAGATGCTGGCCCAGAAGATGGGCCTGGCCGGCACCGCCAAGAACAACCCCGACGGGACGGTCACCATCGTCATTCAAGGTACGCCAACTGACCTGGTCAAGTTTAAAGCTGCGCTGCCAGACGCCGCTCCTTACGCGAAAATTTACCGTTTGGACACAAAAGTTCTGCCTGAAATGGAACAAATGCATTCTTTTCATGTATTATATTAGTCAGATCCTAAAAATTTGGAGAGAAACTAATCAATGAAAAAAATCAAAAAACGTTTGTTACCAGTCAGTCTGCTGGCGCTCTTGCCGCTTTTTCTTACGGCCTGCGCCAGCCAGACCAGCAAGAACGGCAGCTTGAAGGCACCAACCAGTGGTCCTTACTACTGGATCTATGAGTGGATCGGCCTGCCTTTGCAGCATATCACCGTCAACATCGCCCACGCCATTGGCGGGGCCAGCGGGGCCGGCTGGGCTATCGTCATCATCACTTTGGTCGTCAGAGTGATCTTGATGCCGCTGATGATCAACCAGCAGCACAAGGCAACCATGCAGCAAGAAAAAATGCATCGCCTGCAGCCACAGATGCAGCTTTTGCAAAAGGCCATGAAGACCCCGGGCATGACTCCTGACCAGCAGCTGGCCTTGAGTGGTCTGCAAAGAGAGATCTACTCTAAGAACAATGTCTCCATGACTGGCGGAATGGGCTGCCTGCCCCTCTTGATTCAAATGCCGATCATGATCGGGATCTACCAGGCCGTGGCTTACTCAAGCACCCTGGCCAAGTCCACCTTCTTCGGCATCTCCCTGTCCAGCAAGTCCATGGTCTTGGCCATCATTGCCACTGTTTTTGCCTTGATTCAAAGCTACGTGGCCATGATCGGCATCCCTGAAGAACAAAAGAAGACCATGCAGGCCACCATGCTGATGAACCCGATCATGACTTTCTTCTTCTCCATGTCCTTCTCCGGCGCCCTGGCTCTTTACTGGGCAGTCGGCAACCTGGTCATGGTCATCCAGCAGCTGATCACCACCTTCATCGTGCAGCCGCGGGCCAAGAAGCGGGTTTCCAAGGAACTGGAAGACAGCCCAATCGTGGAAGTCGTTACTCAAGCCAAGATCGACCAGATCTTGAAGCCAGCCGCTGAAAAGAAGCCAAACGCCAGCCAGCCGAAGTCCGGCGACCTGCGCAAGCGCAACCAGGGCAAGCAGAAGCGGAAGTAATCTTCCAAAGAAAAAACAAATAAAAAGCAAAGAAAATAATCAACAAAACAGAAAAAATAAAAGCCGCTGAACAGCGGCTTTTATTTTGTTCTGAATGTTAAATTGTCGGATCTTTTTTCGGATTTTCAGTTCCAGCCTGCTTTTGCTGCCGGCTTTCTAACTGCTTGACTTCTTCGTCAGTCAAGACCGGGAAGGTGATTCTGAACTGGCTCCCCTGGCCTAAGACTGATTCAACGTCAATCGTGCCGTGGTAGGATTCCACCAGCTTCTGGGCAATCGACAGGCCCAGGCCGTTGCCGCCCTTTTCCCGGGTTCTGGCCTTGTCGACCCGGTAGAAGCGGTTGAAGATCTTCTTCTTATCCTCATCGGAAATCCCTTCGCCGTAGTCTTGGACCACGATCTGCATTTCCTGGCCGGACTGGCCGGCAGCCACAGAGATTTCCTTGCGGTCAGTTGAGTACTTGATCCCGTTGTCGATCAAGATGATCAGGATCTGCTCCAGGTGCCCCTGGTAAATCTGAATCTTGGTATCCGGGTCCAGGTCCTCAACTTCCAAAGAAATCTTGAAGTCCGGGTGAACCATGCCCATGTCCCCGACTACCCGAGTCAAAACTTCCATCGGCTCAGCAATGGCATTCGGGTAGTGGACGCTGATCTGCTCAGCCCGGGTCAGATCCAGCATTTCCTGGATCAAGTGCTTCATCCGCTCAGCCTCCGAAATCGAGGCGTCAATGGATTCTTCCAGGACCTGGGGATCATCCTTGCCCCAGCGCTTAAGCATGCTCAGATGGCCCTCAATGACCGCCACAGGCGTCCTCAATTCGTGGGAGACGTCAGAGACGAACTGCTTCTGCTGTTCGATATACTTTTGCATCCGGTCCAGCATCATATTGAAAGACAGGGCCAGTTCTTCCAGTTCGTCGTTTCTGTGCAGCTCGGGAATTCTGGCCGTGCTGTTGGGGTCAGCGTTAACTTCCCTGGCCACCTTGGACATCTTCTTGATTGGTCTGACAACGCTGCGGACAACCAAGTAGGAAACGACGATGGCCAGACTGACCCCCAGAATTGAGAGCCAGAGCATAGCCCGCAGAGTCCGGGTAATCAAGCGGTTGTAGCCGGTCATCTGGTTCTTGACGACAATATAGCCGGTCAATTTATGAGTCGTCCGGTTTCTGACCTTCCGGTAGACATACAGGGAGCTTTGCCCCTTCTTGTCTTCCTTGACCACGCTCTTGCTTTCACTGGTGAATTTGACCAATTTAGGAGCGCTGTCGCCGTTATGAAAGACGATCTCATTGCGGAGATTGTAGATCGCCACGGTCACGTCAGGGTTGGTCACGGTACTTAAGACCGTGTCGCCAAAAACGCTGCTGTTGTTGCTGTCATTTTCTGACAAAGCCGGCCCGCCCTTCAAGATCCGTCTGGTATTGGGCGACAATTGCTGGACCACGTTGGTGATTTCCAGCTCATCGTCGATGCCTACCAAGCGCTTGCGGAGGATGTTGACGACTTCATTGGAAGTATCTTTCTGCTGGCTTAGGGCTTCCTGCTTGACCGTATTGTAGACGACAGCTGAGAAAACAAGAAAGGAGACCGTGATCGTCATGGCGACGATGCTGACCCATCTCACGATCAGTGAAACGTGCCTGGTCTCCTTCTTGCCGCTGGCGCTTTGCTTATGCATTGTCGTCCTCGTCTCTTACCATGTAGCCGGTTCCGCGCACCGTCTTGATGTAAGATGGCTGGCCAGGGATATCGATCTTGTTGCGGAGGTAACGGACGTAAACTTCGACAACATTGGTTTCGATGTTTGATTCCGGCCCCCAGATCTTGTTCAAGAGCTGGTCTCTGCCAACAACATTGTTCTTGTTTTCGATCAAGGTCATGAGCAGGTTGTATTCCCGCTTGGTCAAGTCAACAGTCTTGCCGTCGCCCCGGTGAACGATCCGGTTGGCGGTTTCGATGGTCAAGTCCTTGAACTTGACCACCTTTTGCCGCGGCAGCTTGTCCTTTGAAGCATCCTTTTCGATCTTGACCCGGCGCAAGACAGCACGCAGGCGAGCCAGCAGTTCTTCAATGGCAAATGGCTTGACGATGTAGTCGTCAGCCCCATGGTCCAAGCCTGATACCCGGTCAATTACGGAGTCGCGGGCAGTCATCATGATGATCGGCGTGGTCTTGCTCTGCCGTACACGGCGGGCAATTTCCAAACCATTCAAGTCTGGCAGCATCAAGTCCAGCAAGATCGCGTCGAAGTCTTCACTCAAAGCACGGTCCAAAGCCTTGCGGCCGTTGTTTTCCACTACGGTCTCATAGCCTTCGTGCTGGAGTTCGAGTTCGACGAAACGAGCCAGGTTCTTTTCGTCTTCAACAATTAAAATTTTCGGCATGTTTTTATCCCCTCACGTCCTACTGATTAATTTTTGGGTCTGCTGAATCCAAGTATAATCTTAAAGTATATTTTAATAATTCTAGGATAGCCCAAAATCAGCTTTTTAACAAGTCCCATAGAAAAACAAGTCCCTTGCCAGATGAATTTTCTCTGGGAAAAGACCTGTTTTACTGAAGATTGTTTTCGTTTTTATTTTTCTTCGTCTTCTGCTTTATTCTTGTCTTCTTCAGCCTGCATCTTGTCCAAAAGGCCCTGCAGCTGGGCGAAGGCCGGGTTGACCTGGTCCTTCTTCTGGCCGGCAAAGTCCTGTTCAGACATGACTTCCCAGCCCTGGCCTTCCGGGTAAAGATCTTCTTCAGCTTCCTCCTTGGTCAAAACCGTGCTTGGAATATTCAAGAGCATGTTGTCTTCCACGGCCGTCTGCACGTCAATGCGGTCATCGTCCAGCGGAATGATCATCAAGCCCAGTTCTTTTTCTTCCTGGGTCGGTTCATGGTCGGAATAATTTTCCACAAAGCTGAATTTCTGCTTTAAAGGCACAGCTTCCAGGCTGCGGGAGGACGGAACCAGTAGGTCGGCTTCCACTTGGAAATTGCCAGTCACGAAGGGTTCGTCATAAAAGAGCTGCCCTTCCACGTGGGCGCTCTTGACCTCGTAGACCAGGTCCTTGGCCCGCTCGTAAAAGCCGTCAGCAAAAGTCAAATCAGCTGAGATCTGGGTCAAAGGCTCCCGGCTGTTCTTGATTTGGAAAAATGAAAGTTCTAGCATTAATTTACCTCGAGTGGCCGCCGGCCAAAGTTCTGGTCAGCGCCAACAATCTGTTCAAATAAGCGGTCAACCCTGACCTGCAGGCCCAGGGTCCCTTCTTGGGCATTCTTGCGATCCACCTTGGAAACGATGTCAACCGCGAAGTCTTTCCGCTGCTGCTTCAAATACTTCCGCCCCCGCTTGCTGTAGGCCAAAAGCATGGTGGAAACATGGTCGTAGCTGTTTAAGACATCTGCTTCAGTCACGTTCAGCAAGGTGTAGAGACTTAATCTTCTTAACCTTGAATAGGTGTAGCGCTTGGACTTGACCCGGCGGAGGAAATCAGCGAAGTTTTCAGCCAGGTGGATTTCCGCCTTGAACTTGTATTCCAGGCCTTCGCTCATCTGGTAGATCTGCTGCAATTCCTTGATTGAAGCTGATTCCAGCCGGTATTTCAAAAATGGGAAGAGCAGTTCCCAGTTGGGCAGGATCTTTTCCTGGTCAAAAGCAGCGATTTCCCCTTTCGGCAGCCACTGCTCCAATTCCTCCCGCTCTGCCCCGTTTAAAAGGAGGTTGCGGATCGCGCTGGCGCTTTGAACGGCTGCTTCTCTTTGCAGGATATCGTCATGGCCAGCCCCTACCCGGTTAACCGGGCTGAGCTTTAACGGTGAGCCCAGATTGGCATTGGCCACGGCATAGGCCAGGCCCAAAATCGCGTTGGGTTCGCTGACTTCATGGCCGACTTCCCGGGCCACCATCTGGTTGTACTGGGTGGAATAAGTCTGGCTGTAGTCAGCGAATTCCTGCCTTTGCCGGGGGATTTTGGAGATCCGGTCGCCGAAATATTCAAAGTTCAAGTTGGCGTCTTCAACCCCAAAGACCAGGTTCTTGGCCCCCAAGCGGGTCAAAAGGTCAACCCCGCCGGTAGCGAACATGTCAGCTGCTTGGACTGCATAGGAAAATGGCAATTCAAAAACCAGGTCAGCCCCGGCCTCAATGGCGCTGCGGGCCCTCGACCACTTGTCCAGAATGGCCATTTCCCCACGCTGGACGTAATTGCCGGACATGACCGCGATAATGGGGTCATCGCCGGCGATCAAGCGGGCCTGGGTCATCAAGAATTCATGACCGCTGTGGAAAGGGTTATATTCAGCAACAATCCCGACAACGCTCATTGCCTAGTCTTCCTCAAGTTCCACGCGCTTGCCGTCAGCCCAGAGCTTTTCCAGGTTGTAGAAGGCCCGGGCATCTTCTGAAAAGATGTTGACCACGACGTCGCCCAAGTCAACCAGGAGCCATTCTGAGTCATGGTTGCCTTCAACTCGGTAGTCGTAAAAGCCAGCTTCGTGGCAGGCTTCGATGATGCTGTTGGCAATGGCGTGCAGCTGACGGCTGGAAGTGGCGCTGGTGGCCACGAAGTAGTCAGCCAGGATGCTGATGCCGCGCATGTCGTAGGCTTCGGTGTCTTCCCCGTGCCGTTCGCTGATTGCGTTTAAAACTAAGTCAAGTAATTCTTCGCTCTTCAAATTTTTCTCCTAATGTTTTCTTACTTTTAATTTTATCTATTTTTACTCAGCTGCCCAGACATTGTAGGCAGCCAAAGTCCTTGGGTAGATCTTGCTTCTCTTTTCAATCAAAAAGGCCAGAGTGTGGGCCAGTTCATAGCCAACCCCGGAAGCTAAATCCGCGTAGCTGGTCTTTCTGGCCTCTTCAACGCCGGCAAAGGTCCGGCCAGGTTCGATATAGTCAGCCACAAAGACGATCTGGTCCAGGGTGGTCATTTCCACGTCCCCGGTAGTGTGCCGGTAGACAGCGGTCAAAATTTCCTGGTCAGTAATGCCGAGGTCGCGCTTGATGAACCAGCTGCCCACGATCCCGTGCCAGATAGCCCGGTTCCAGTTCAAAAGATCCTGGTCAAAGCCCTCTTCCTTGATGATCTTGATGTATTCTTCGACTGGAATCTGCTTGGCGTAGTCGTGAACAAAACCGGCCAAGGCTGCCTTGTCTTCGTCATAGCCGTTCAACTTGGCCAGGGTCCGGGCAGTTTCACTGACGCGGACGCAGTGGGCAAAGCGCTTCTCATCCATCATGCTCTTTTCCTTGGCCACTAATTCACTGCTGGACAAGGGAGAATATGTTTCCTTAAAAAATGGATCAGTCACGGTAAAGCCCCTTTTCTTCAATATATTCGCGGACCTTGTCCGGTACCAGGTAGCGGATTGAGGTCCCTGTTGAAACAGCCCGGCGGATAGCGGTTGAGCTGAGCCGGATGTCCGGAGCGTCAACCCAGATCATGGAATATTGGGGATCTTGCGGGTAGCCAGGCCGGCGGATGCCGACCAAGGTGGCCAATTTGGCCAGTTCATCAGCGTTCTTCCACTTGTGGAAGCTGTTGACCTGGTCGCTGCCCATGATCAAGTAGTAGGTATTCTCCGGCGCCTTCTTGGTCAAATAGCGCATGGTATCAATCGTGTAAGAAACGCCGCCTCTGAAAAGTTCCAGCAGCTTGACCCTGAAACGAGGATTGTCCCGGGTAGCTAAATCCAGCATAGTGGCCCGGTCGCGGGCAGACACGTTTAAGGGAGCGTCCTTATGCGGGGGAATATTGTCTGGAATGAACCAGACTTCATCCAGGTGCAGCTTGGTCATGGCCTGCTCAGCGGCAACCAAATGGGCCATGTGCACCGGGTTGAAGGTGCCGCCCATGATGCCGATCTGCTTGCCTTTTCTCTGGCTTTCAGCCGTCTGCACTTTTACTTGTGTTTCTTTACTGAAATCTACCAATGAATCCATACTTAAACCTCTAAATCAAAGCTCTTCTGGTTCCTAAGCCAATTCCGCCCGGCGTGTAGGCCTTGATCACGCAGCCTTCCGGCACGGTGATGAAGCCTACCCCGGCAAACAATACGTCGCTGCGGTACTTGATGCTGTACTCCTGCCCTTTAAGCGGCGGCAGGTCGCTATTTGGCCCTGGCGGAGACAATAATTCACCGACGTGCTTTTGGTAAAATTCGTCAGCCTTCTCCGTCTTGGTCCGGTGGATGTACATGCCCCGGGCAGCGTAGATGGTAAAGCTGGTTGACGGCCCCTTCAGGTAGTCGATTCTGCCCAGGCCTGCCAAGAAGATGGTATTGCCTGGCAAAAGCTGGTAAGTGGCCGGCTTAAGCGGCTTCTTTGGCGAAGCCAGGTCCAGGTCTTTCGGGTCCAGCCGGCTGGCCAGTTGCTTGTCGGTCAAGATCCCTGGCGTGTCGACTAAGAAGTGACCGTTGTCCAAAGGAATCTCGATCTGGTCCAAAGTGGTCCCCGGGAAGCGAGAAGTAGTGATCAAGTCCTTAACGTCACCCATTTCATCGATAATGGCGTTGATCAAGGTCGACTTGCCGACATTGGTCGTGCCGACGAAGTAGACATCCTGGTCCTGGCTGTGCTTGTTCAAGTATTCAATCAGAGTGTCCAGGTTCTTCTTCTTGGCTGCGGAGATCAAGAAGATGTCCTTGGGGTACAGGCCCATCCGGTTGGCTTCCTGCCGCATCCAGTCCTTGATCTTGCTTTCCTTGGAATTCTTCGGGAAGAGGTCCAATTTGTTGCCGACCAGGATAAAGTCGTTATTGCCGACAAAGCGCTTCAAAGAAGAAATCAGCGAGTTGGAGAAGTCAAACAGGTCCACCACGTTGACAATCAGGGCCTTCTTTTCACCCAAAGTGTTCAAGAGGGCCAAGAAGTCGTCATTGTCCAAAGAAACCGGCATGATCTCGTTGTAGTGGCGCAAGCGGAAGCAGCGCTGGCAGTAAACTTCTTCTCTTTCACCATTTTCTACCTTGGCCAGGGCACTGGCAGGCAGATAGCCGGGGGCTTTGGCGTCCTGGCTCTGCAGGGCGGCGCCGCAGCCGATGCAGCGAATTTCTTCACTCATGTCTGAGTTTTCCTCCTTAAATTTCATCTTCCTTAATTATATCTGAAAGCCGGCATTTAACAAAGAAAAAGCGCACCTAGCCAAGCTAGATGCGTTTCTTCCAAAGAATTAAGCCAAAGCCTTCTTAGCAGTTTCTGCTAAAGCGGCAAAAGTCTTTTCGTCGTTGTAGGCGATGTCAGCCAACATCTTACGGTTCATGTCAACACCAGCCAGCTTCAAGCCGTGCATCATCTTTGAGTATGACAAGCCGTTTTGACGAGCAGCTGCGTTGATCCGGGCGATCCACAGTCTTCTGAATTCGCTCTTGCGCTTCTTACGGTCGCGGAATGCGTACTTGTATGAAACGAACAATTGAGTGCTTGCAGCCTTAAATTGAACGTGCTTTGAACCACGGTAACCCTTGGCAAGCTTCAAAACCTTCTTACGACGTGCGCGTGTAACGGTACCACCTTTAACTCTTGGCATCTGAAAATCCTCCTAATATCGTTAGTGTATTAAAAAATAGTAAATTAACGCATTTGGGAAAGCATTTGCTTGATGCGCTTCAAGTCGCTGCGTGAAACCATAGCGGCTTTTCTCAAATGACGACGTTGCTTCTTGGTCTTACCGTGGAAACGGTGGCCAGTGAAGGCGTGGTGGCGCTTCAAACCGCCGTTACCAGTTCTCTTAAAACGCTTAGCTGAAGCGCGGTGGGTTTTCATCTTTGGCATGGTAAAATTCCTCCAATTAACTATTTTTTGTTCTTGTCTTTATCACTCTTAGGACTGAGCATTAAAAACATTTGACGGCCTTCCATCTTTGGCCGGCTGGTTACAACAGCAATATCCGAAGTTTCTTCGGCCATCTTTTCCAGCACTTGTTGTCCTAATTCCTTGTGCGTGATCGCGCGGCCTCTGAAACGAATCGAAACACGAACCTTGGCGCCTTCTTTTTCTAAGAACTTGCGTGCATGCTTCAACTTGGTTTCGAAGTCATTGCCTTCAATCGTCGGGCTCAAACGGATTTCCTTAACGCTGACCTGCTTGGAATTCTTGCGTGATTCCTTCAGCTTCTTCTGCTGTTCGAACCGGTATTTACCATAATCAAGAATCTTTGCTACAGGTGGCTTGGCGTTTGGTGAAATCAAAGCCAGATCGAGGCCAGCATCGCTCGCTTGGCGCAGAGCTTCATTTCTTGACACGACCCCAACTTGTTCACCATCAGCGTTGATCAGCCGAACTTCACGAGCGCGGATGCTTTCGTTAAGGATCATGTTGTTTTGTTTCTGTGGTATAACTGTTCACCTCCATGTTAATTTCGAGGACAAGAAAAAAGCGGGCATATTGCACCCGCCTTTAAAATCAACAGAAAATATCGATTTGCCCAGAGGTTAAATAACTTAGGCGAGAAGCGGGGGCTTCTTCTTGTTCTCAACTTCTACTATTGTACTAGGTCTAAGATTGCCCGTCAAGGGCCAATTTCACTTTCAGCCAGTAATCTGCTTGTACTTAGCAGCACTGATGTATTCGACGTAGGAAACGTACTGGCCCTTATGCTTGATGGTAAGGTAGCCCTTAGCTGGGTCATAGCCCCCTACGCTGGCCAGCTGGTAATTTTCCTTTTGACCCTTTTCATTATAGATGGTCACATTAGTGTAGTTCTGGGTCCCAGTTGCAACTTTAGCATAGCTGGTTTCAGCCTTGATAAAAGGATTGAGCCGGTCGGTCACTGAGTTGTGAACCAGCATGAAGAAGGCTGCGACACCGGCAGCAAGGGCAACGATAACAGTTAAAATTTTAGTCAGTTTTTTCATATCTATATCTCCATTTAATTCTTGTGAATCTGAATTTCTTGCTTGGCAAGTTCAATAATGTAGTCACACTGCTCCCAGACAGCTGGTGAGTGCGTGGCAATCAATAAAGTAGCGTCTGGCCCAAAGTCAGCTAAAAGTGAGTCCAGGACCAGCTGGCCGTTTCCCGCGTCCAGGGACCCGGTTGGCTCATCAGCAAAGATGATCTGCGGCTTTTTGAGCAGGATCCGGGCCAAAGCCACCCGTTGCTGCTCCCCGCCGCTTAAGCTGTAGGCAGTCTGGGACAAGTCAGCCTTAACGTCCAAATGGTCAAGCACTTGCCGCATCAGCTTTTGCTTTTCCTTCCGGCTGCCCTTGGCGTCAGCTAAACCGATGGCCAGGTTGCTCTCAATGCTTTCGTTGTCAATCAAGGCAAAATTTTGAAAGACGTAGCCGAATTTTTCCCGGCGAAGACGTTTGATGTTTTGCTTATTGACCTCAAGGTCATCGATCAAAACACGGCCGCTGGTAGCTTTTTCCAAGCCGCTCAGCATGTTCAGCAAGGTACTCTTCCCTGCCCCGCTGCGGCCGACAATGGCATAGCTCTTGCCGCTTTCCAGCTGGAAGCTGCTTTCTTTCAAGATGACTTTATCGCCAAAAGTTTTGCTTAGTTTTTCTGCTTTTATCATAATCTATCCTCAGTTTCCGCGGTTTAAGCCCCGCAGCATATTGCTTTCCGCCTGCTTAGCACTCAAAGCGATAGCAGCGACTTCCAAGGCTGCTAAGAGCAGGCCAAGCCAGAAAATGCCGGCCTGCCCCTGCCGGGCAAGCACAATGGTCAGCAAGGCCAAATCGGTCAAGGCATTTGCCAGGGCAAACTGACTGACCAGCTTGCGGTTACTTAAGCCAAAGACCTGGTAGACAGTCAGCCGCCGCTTTTTGCTCTCAAAGAAGCTGGCACTGACATAGCTGACCATGAAGAACATCTGTGTCAAAGACAAGACCGCAATGACGCCAATAATCGACAGTTCTGTCAAGAGCTGGGCATAAAGGCTGGCAGCCGTACTCTTGACATTGGTGATGCCGTTGACGTAGCTGGTCAAGCCAGTTTCTTTGATCCCCTTCTGCAGCTTGGCCAGGTTTGGAAAGACTACTTGTCCTTGTGTCAAACTGGCCGTAAAGAAGTCGTCAGACAATAGTTTTGTGTCAATTGCCAAGATAATCGGATCAGTTGAAACCGAATTGGCAATATCCTGACCAGCCGTATAATTAAAGACCTGCTGGCTTTGGATGTAGACTAACTTATATTTGATTTGCTTAGTTTTTCCATAGACATTGGGCAAAGTCTGCTGGAACTTGATCCAGGATCTTACCTTCTTTTCAAAGGATGCTTTTTGGTAAGCCCGGTCTTTCGGGAGCAAGATGTAGACGGTATTTGCGTCATTTGCCGTTACCTTTTTCCCCTGCTCATCTTTGACTGAACTTGCATTTAAGAAAGCTGGGTTGACAACCAGGACATTGCCGTTTTGGATGTCGGTGCTGGACGAAGCCGGCTGGAACTGCTGGGCATTTTTGGCAAGGATGGCCTGCTTGTCGCTGGCCACCAGGCGGTGTACCTTCCGGTCGACCACCTTCACCCGCTTTTCATTGCCCTGGTCAACTTGGCCAAGGTTGGCGATGTTGCTGGCTGGCTTCTTTTGCCAGATCTGCATGATCTGTTTGTCTTGCTGGTAGGCGGAGTATTTTTGCCCTAAGCTGGCCAGATTTACACCAAGCAGGAGTACAATGGCGATTTTTAAAACGTAGCCTAAGTATAAGAAACCCTTGCCAGCAAATTGGCCCTTGATGGCCGCGTAAGGCTTGATCAAAGCAAGGCTGACATAGGAGATGAAGTCAAAGATCCAGTAAGTTATGGATAATGCCAAGAGAAGCAGGCAGATCGCCTTAATGTAAAAGAGGCTGCCCTGGCCGTTTAATGATCTAATGGTCAGGAGGCTAAAGGCTATTAAGGGCAGGAGAATCGTCAGTATAAAAGGAAGAATTTCTTTAGCGAAGTCGCGGCGGAAGATTTTCCCAGAGCTTAGACCATTGACCTGCAAGATCGCGTACTCTTTGTAACGGAAGGACTTATCCAGAATCATGATGATCAAGAGCATCCCCAGCAAGCTAGAAAAGACCAGGAGTCCGTCTTGATAAACCGTATTGTTTAAGAGTTCATCTTTAAAGGAAGATTTGTAGACCGTCACCTGCAAGCCTGCCTCGCTTAAGTCAGAGGCTAAAGAGGCAAACTGGGCAGTTGTGGCATTGGTATAGTAGTTACCTAAAACATCCTCAAGCATCAATTTGCTCTTGCTTAGGCGTTTGACCTGGCTGCTCTTTCGCCAGGAATATTGTGTCTTGCTGCTGGAATTAAAATTGTAGACCAGCTTCGTATTTTTACCATCCTGGTCGAGCAAGCGCAGCTTAACCAGGTCGATCCCAGCTGATTTGGCATCTTTAGCCAAGAGCTGGTAGATCTCTTTCTTCGACTTTTTCTTGTCCCACGACGTAATCGACACGACTTGGTGCAGATTTGGAATGCTCTGCAAGTCATAGTCCTGCACCAGGCTGAGCAAGAGCCAGGAGAGGACAACGACAATTGCCGCGAACAAGGTGTTCTTAATTTTTGAAATCATATCCATCCTTAAAATTCTAATTTTTTTACCAGTGTATATTCATTTACAACTTGCTTTTCATTCTAGCACCAGCCTACAAACCAATCAATAATTTTTCTATTCTTTTTTATCAATAATTCGCACAATTCTATCCTTGTATACGCAAAAAACATCCCGCCTCAATGTTGAGACAGGATGCATTCTAGACAATATTAATCTATTCCATCAAACTGATGTATATAAGAATTGCCACCAATATAACTCCAGCAGCAATTGTGATCCAATTGATAATCTTTTTGACTCTGTCAGAGACCGAATCACTCCGCAAA
>NZ_JBJEES010000065.1:0-9177 GCF_051873315.1 Lactobacillus sp. | reverse complement strand
CATAGTTTAAATCTTCACTCTCTCTTGCTTATTGACTATATTTCTAGATCAATTAAATTCAACTCACTTACTCGATACATAACAAGTGATATTTTCTTTTAAATACTCGAAAAATTCATTCTGAAATAACCTTTAAGATACACAACTCTAACACAACACAACTCAGAAGGTCACGCCTAACCAGCGTGGCCTTTTCTTGTACCTCCGCAACTTAGTCCCGTATTTTGGCATCTTACCTAGATTTTACCCAAGAAAATCCTAGCAGATGTAAAATTATTTTAGAAATATAAATAGAAAGGGGTTGCAAAATGATGAAGAATGCTATTGAAGTTAAGAACCTTTCTAAGTCCTATGGGGACTTGAAGGTTGTCAATGACATTTCTTTTGCAGTCCGTGAGGGCGAGTTATTTGCCTTCCTAGGCCCAAATGGGGCCGGCAAGTCAACAACGGTCGACTGCCTGTCGACTTTGACCAAGTTTGATTCCGGTGAGATCAAGCTGACCGGTCTTGACATGAAGTCACAGGCCCAAGCGATCAAGCAGAAGATCGGAATCGTCTTTCAAGAGGGACTGCTGGATAAAAGGCTAACAGTTCTTGAAAACTTGACACTTCGAGCTGGTTTTTACTATCGCAGCAAGGCAAAAGTGGAAGCTGCGGTTGCCCGGGCAACTGAATATACTGAGATTAAAGACCTGCTTAAGCGGCAATACGGAAAATTGTCCGGCGGGCAAAGGCGGCGGGTAGATATCGCCAGAGCGCTGTTAAACACGCCGAAGATTCTCTTTTTAGACGAGCCAACAACTGGACTTGACCCGCAAACCAGGCAGCATATCTGGGAGACAATCCAGCGTTTGAGAAAAGAGCAGAGAATGACCATCTTTTTAACGACGCACTATATGGCAGAAGCTGCCGCGGCTGACTATGTGGTGATTCTAGATCAAGGAAAGATTGTTGCCGAAGGCAGTCCAATCAGCTTGAAGGAGCGCTACAGTTACGACCGTTTGAAACTGTATCCAAAACAAGGACAAGGTTTAGACAACATACTGACGACTCTTTCGCTTAAGTGGAAGCAGGAAGCAGACCACTATGAGGTTGAATTAGCGAACACCATGGACGCCATCGATATCGTAGAAGAGGTGCGGGACCAGCTGCAGAGCTTTGAAGTCTTGCACGGAACGATGGATGACGTCTTCTTGAACATCACAGGGAGGAGGTTAAGAGAATGAGCGCTATGGTCAAAAGAAATCTCAAGATTTACTTTAGAGACAGGGCTTCGGTTTTCTTCTCGATGCTGAGCGTCATCATTATTTTTGCCCTGTATATCTTCTTCATTGGCGATTCGATTAACAGTGGCTTAAAGTTTCTGCCGCATCCAAACCGCTTGATGCGGGCCTGGATGCTGGCGGGGATGCTGGCTTCGGCGTCGATTACGACCAGTTTGGGAGCTTATGGGGTAATGATCAGCGACTGGGAGAATAAGGCGATCAAGGACTTTTACTCATCCCCGGTCAGCAGAAGACAGGTCGCTGGTGGCTATATCGTGACTGGCTTCATCATCAGCATCATCATGTCTATTTTTACCTTGATTTTTGGGGAATTCTACCTGGGTCTGGCCGGCGGGGCAGTGTTGGATATAGAGATTTTACTAAAGTTATTTGGTGTAATTGTCTTGTCAGCCTTTGCTTCATCGGCGATTGCTTCCTTCATAATTTCTTTCTTGAAAACCAACAGCTCCTACTCAGCAGCCAGCACCATTGTCGGGACCTTAATCGGTTTCTTGGTTGGGGCATATATTCCAATTGGAAGTTTGCCAGACAACGTTCAATGGATGGTAAAGTATTTCCCATGTGCTCACTCAGCAGTACTTTACCGGCAGCTTTTGATGAAGCCTGCAATTAAGGCCAACTTCGCCAATCAGCCGAAAAGTGTATTAAAAGAGATCAAGGAAATGTTTGGGATTGTCTTCGTATATGATGGCCATACTGCGCCAGCCTGGGTGTCAGTTGTTGTTCTATTAGTTACTGGGCTAGTTTTCTACTTACTAGCAGTTTTGGTAATGACCCGGAAACAAAATGAAATTTAGAAGTTAGTTAACATAATTTTAGATATGCAAAGCTGTGTACGAATGTATGCGGCTTTTTAATTAAAGCCTTTTCATGGACGGATTTTAGGGATATGATCAAGTTGGATGTTTAAGTTAGGAAAGGTGAATAACATGAAAAGGAAAATACTAGCATTTGTTGGCTGTTTGTCCTTGGTCGCTACGACCGTTCAGCCTGTGCAGGCAGGCTACCTTAATGGGTACGACTATGCCAAAGTTGCAAATAAGAAGGTTGTAGTCACTAAGACTATGAAGGTCTATCGCGTTAAGACGGGAACTTGCCAAGGAGAAAATTTTTTTTACCTTGCGGGCAAGGTAAAGAAAGGCTCTATCATTTATCGGTCACAGTGGTTCATGAGCACTGGCGGTGGTTGGGTGATTAAGAGCAACAAGTACAAAGCCGGCAGACGGAAGTTCTACTTTGTGACTGCCCCAGAAAAGACCAAGTGGTTTAAGGCTTACAAGGCTAAGAAGAAATCTGTAGCCAAAATGAAGAAGGCCAGCAAAAAGACCAATAAGAAAGCCGTTAAGAAGGTAAGCAAGAAGAAAGTCACTAAAGCTAAGACTGTAAAAAAGACAGCCAAGCCTAAGAAGGCAGTGAAGAAAAGCGGTAAGAAGACTGTGAAGAAGGTTGCCAAGAAGAGCGCTAAAAAAACAGTCAAAAAGACTACTAAGAAACCTTCAAAGACAGTAAAGAAGACTAGCAAAAAGCCGTTATCGATGGCACAGAAGTACAGCCCAAAGGTTAAAGCTTGGACTACAACACTTGATTGGGGAGACTCCTTCTCAAAAGATGCATATTCTTACATTACCAATACCTGGGATCTCCCAAGTGAGACGAACTATACTTTTGTAAAGCCAGTAAACACTAAGAAGGGCGGCTTCTATCAGACTAATATTCTGGTTACCTACCCAGATGGTTCAAAAGAAACGGTGGGGCCGGTATCCTTTGTAGTCAAGTCTGCACAAGCGGATGCGTACAATGTGACTGTCAAGAATACCACCGTACCTTATGGGCACTATATCGATATTAGAAAGGACATTGTGACTAACCCCGTTGGTTACTTCCCTAATGACCCTGCTGAAGTGACTAGGAATACGACAGAATTTCGTTTTTGCCGTGCGGATGGGAACCCTTTAGCAGATGATCCCGATACCACGGTGCCAGGCAGTCATGACTACTATATCCTGGTTGAGTATCCTGATGATTCATACCAAGTTAGCCAGAAGTTTACCTTGACAGTCAGTCAGCCAGATAACCTGGTCTATCATCCAGCTTTGAAGAGCTCTTCAATCACTTTGCCAGTAGGCACGGATATTGAAGGGGATACCTATCAGTTGCTTAAGCCGCAAGACTTCATTAGCAACACCGCTGATATGCCAAGGGGGACCAAGTACGAAATTCGTGACGATTACAGCTACAATGAGCAATCTAGCAGCTACGTTACTATCGATGTTACCTTCCCGGATGGCACGACTTGGCAGTCGCCAATGTTCTTGTTGAGCTTTAAGTAGAAATTTGAATTAAGTTACATAAGCAGCACCCATCTTTATTTAGTGCAGGGGATGCTGCTTTTAGTTTATAATAGAGATCATAAGCAATCGGTTACAACTTGCTGGAAAGGAAACTGGTATGTTAGAGAACGAAGCTTTGTTTGACGAGGTAGAAGCTGAACTTAAAAAACGTGGTTCGATCCAAAATTTTGAAGAAAAATATGGTAAGATCACCGGCAGAATGATGATCACGGAAACTGAGATCCCCGAAGAATTAGGAATTGAGATCAATGATCCAGATGTTCATTCTTTCAAAGCCACTTTTGACTTCTATAACACTGCAATAGGCCTGGCGCTTAATATCAAAACAAGAAAAGCAGCGACTAAATTCTGGCTGACCCCACAAGATGATAGAAATGATGTGCCAACGGATAGCTGGTTTGAATTTTTTGCCATGATTTTGATGGAAGCCTTAGATGAAGGCATGGACAGCATCCCAACTTTCTCTTTCGTCAACGATTCTAGTGACCTTACCATCAGCGGCCTGAGCCTGCTTGAGAAAAAATAACAGGAGAATATCATGACCAAAACAAAAGTAGCTTTTATCTGCACCCACAATTCCTGCCGGAGCCAAATCGCTGAAGCCTTAGGCAAAAAGTTGGCCGGGGATGTCTTTGAATCCTATTCAGCCGGCACTGACTTGAAAGATCAGATCAATCCCGACGCGGTTCGGTTGATCAAAGAGCATTATGGCATCGATATGCTGGCCGATGGGCAAAAGCCTAAGACCCTCGCTGATCTGCCTAGCGTTGATTACGTAATCACCATGGGCTGCGGCGTCCGCTGCCCTTATTTGCCTGCAAAAAAGCGGGTAGACTGGGGACTTGAAGATCCAACTGGCCAAGATGATGAGACTTTTATGCAGGTGATTAAAGAAATCGAGAGCAAAATACTTAAATTGAAACAGGAACTGCAGTAACCACTTAAGACCCCTTTGATTAACTGAGGTAAACAGGATGACGAGCCAAAATAACAGCCCAGTCAGCCGGATTGAAGCCGGTGAAAGCTGGCAAATCAAAGACGAAAACGCAATATTGACCATAACCAGCAAGGCGATCAAGTTTACTGACTTAAAAGACGACTCAAACTTCATCATCCCTTGTGATACAGCTGACCTGGCTAATTTTTGCCTTACTAGCGTCAGCAATCTATATGTCGCTGAGCCCTTGCTGGAATTCGGCTATGAGGAAGGGCCGGGCATCCCCGCCAACGAGCCTCTGTTTTTCCCCTATGATCCGGAACTGACTGGCGAAGTAGTCCAGATCGTCAATTACCTGACTCAAAAGATCGCCAGCAAGTCCGTCTATGATGGTCGGCAAAAAGATTTAGCTGCTAAACGCGAATATGAGCGTCTGTACGGGGCCTTTAGATACACCCGGGGGCAAGCTGAACATTTTGACGACAACCACTACAGAATGCGGTATTTCCAAACTATCGAGCTGAGAGGCAGTAAGTGCACGCCAGAGTGGTACCTGCTCCAACCAGAAATGGAAGTCAACTTTGTAGACGATGGCGACAATGTACTGATTGCCTGCCAAGGACAGATCCTGGGCTATTTGCCGAACCCGCGCATCGCGAACCTGGTTAAAGCTGCTATAGCTAACCGTGAGCAAAAAACTTTCGCCTTTATCAAGGCTATTGATGAAAAAAGACAGGTCATCCAGCTTGGTTTAGCCATCTACCAGAAAATGACTGAACCGGTTCTGGCGAATCTTCCACACATCGAAAGCTGGCTCTTAGAAACAGATGGTGAAGACATTGTAGGAGAGAGCCGGCAAAAACACCTTGAGCAGGCAGAAGTAGGACAGCTCTTATCTTTGCAGCTAAACCCGCCTTACGAGCAGATTACGGTCTGCACCCTGGAAGGGGATGAACTGGGAAAATTGAATAAGCAGGACACCGCCCTAGCCATGCGCTGCAACAAGAAACTGCAGATTTTTAGCGAGATCTGCCAAATGGACTACCAGCACCATATCCGTTGCAGAGTCAGAATTTTGTTTATCGACCCGAAAACTCAGGAAAACTGAAGAATAAAAGGCCACTGAAGCACTAAAAAGCTTTAGTGGCTTTTTGTTACAGCTTTTTTACAAAGCGCAAAAATCTATTGACGATTCTAAAATAGTCCAGTATCATTTAGTGTATCACAGCAGTAATACACCGATACGATTTAGGGGGTAACTATGGAAAAAGTGATGACAGTCAACAATGTGACGAAGACTTACGGTAAAAAAGGGGAGAAGCAGTACCAGGCATTAAAAGGAGTCTCGCTTAGCGTGGGCAAGGGTGAATTCGTCGCCATTATGGGGACTTCCGGTTCTGGTAAGACGACGCTTTTGAACATCATGTCTACCTTGGATAAACCGACTAGCGGCGAGGTTACGATCAATGGGAAGGACATTGCCAAGCTGAAGAAGAACCAGATGGCTGACTTCCGAGCTAAAGAAATTGGCTTTATCTTCCAAGACTTTAACCTTCTGGACAACCTAACCGCTAGAGAAAACATCGCTCTGCCACTGTCTTTGCAAGGGGTAAAGAGCTCAGAAATTGACTCCAAGGTCGATAAGATTGCCGCTAAGCTCAACATCAGCGAAGTCTTGGAAAAGTACCCAGCCGCTATTTCCGGCGGGCAGAAGCAAAGAGTTGCTGCTGCCAGAGCCTTGGTTCATGAGCCGGCAATCTTGATGGCCGATGAGCCAACAGGGGCTCTGGACTCCAAGTCTTCCAGAGCTTTGCTGGACACGATGGAATTGCTTAATGAGAAAGACCAGGTTTCAATCTTGATGGTTACCCACGACCCGTTCTCAGCGTCATTTGCTGACCGGATTCTTTTTATCAGGGACGGCTTGATTGATGAAGAGATCAAGCGCGGTGACATGAAGCGGCAGGACTTTTACAAGAAGCTGATCAGCCAGCTCAGGGAAACGCCGATTAGTTGATTAGAGAAAGGGATTAACATGATTTTTAAACTGTCAATGACCGGGCTAAAAAGCCGGCTAAAAGACTACCTGGTCCTGTTTTCCGGCCTTAGTGCCGCCAGCATGATCTTCTACATGTTCTTGACTCTGGCCGCTAACCCATCTTTCTTGAAGTCCAGCGTTGCCGGCCAGCTGACCATGGCAGCGACCAAGTTTATTTTTTCCTTCGGTATCGTCCTTCTGGCCATCTTGACCCTGGTCTACCTGGCCTATGCCAACAGCTTCCTCTTGAGCATGAGAAAGCGGGACTACGGCATGTACATGATGCTGGGGGCAAAAAGCGGCAAGATCGGCCAGCTGATCTTCGCTGAAACTTTGGTGACTGGCCTTCTTGCAACCGGGATCGGGATTGTTTTAGGCGTAGGCTTAACTGAACTGGTTTCAGCTTTGATGGTCAAGCAGCTAGGGCTGACTTTGGCTCACTTTAACCCGCTTTACCTGCCAGCAGTTCTCTGGACCTTGCTCTTCTTTGTCGCCTTGTTCTTCCTGGCCGCTTCTTGGAACGCGGTCAAGCTGACCAAGACTACCTTGATCAATCTCTTAAAAGAAGACCAAAAGCCAAGCAAGCTGAAGAGTCGGCCAGTCTTGCGGACTATCCAGGCTATCGCTGGTGTAGTTCTTTTGGCTACCGGCTACTGGGCAATGGGAAATGTAACTACTTTGCAGCTGAAGGCAATTCCGATTGCTTTGGTTACTATCGTTTTGGGCAGTTACTTCATCTTTGACGCCTTCTTCGTGACAGTGATCGACTTTTTGCGGAAAAGACACGGTTTCCTCTACAAGGGGATGCGGCCATACACTTTGGGCCAACTCAAGTTCCGCCTGCATGGCTATACCAGAATCCTGTCAGCTATTTCAATTATGCTGGCCCTGGCCCTTGGCGCTATTACAGTCGGCATCAACTTCAACAATTTAAAGAATGCCATGACTGACGTTCAGTACTACGATTTTGTCTTAGTTGGCAAGCAGAAGAAGCTGGCTGACAAGGTTGAAAAAATCGGTACAGAGGAAAAAGTTACTTACAGCTACAAGGCTGATGAGAAAAACGGCGTCCTCTATGTCAAGAAAAGTGAAATTGACCAGACACCGCTCAAGATCCAAGAATATAACGCTGCTTCTTCAGACAAGAAGAAGACGATTGACAAGGAAGGGCGGATCTACCACACGGTTAAGGTAAATTCCATGACTTTAACTGGCAAGCAGACTTCGGCTACGGTTCAGCACTCTGCCCAAGCAGCCAGCCTGTTTCCAGAAGATTCTTCAAAGGGCTTTGTTGCCTTGTCAGATGCAGCTTTTGCCAAAAAGAAGCTGACAACCAAGGTCATCACTTTCTACAAGGTTAAGGATTTTGCCAAAAACAACAAGCTTCTTCTCAAACTTACTGATCAAGAAATGAAGCAGTTTAAGAAAGATTCCATGACTTACGGTTATCTCGAATTCACCAAACCTGTTTTGTACCAGCAGATCGCGGCAATGTGCTCAGGCTTTGAATTCATGGGACTCTTCCTCGGCTTGTCCTTCTTGATGATGCTGGCTTCAACTCTGATGTTTAAGATCCTGTCAGCAGCAGCCAGTGACAAAATGCGCTACAAGATGCTTTACAAGCTTGGGGCTAGAAACAGTGTCTTGAAGGGGGCGATCAGAAAGGAAATTGCCATCCTGTTTGTAGCACCGGCGGTGCTTGGCAGCCTGGACGTGCTCTTTGGCTTGAAGTTCTTCACGCTTCTTTTGCCAGACCCATACTACAAGATTTGGGTTCCGTTCCTGGCCTTCTTCCTCTTGTACCTGGTTTACTACTTAGTAACTGTCAAGCTTTACCAGGGGATCGTTTTAGAGGAGATTAAGCAAGACTAATAGATTTTTCAGCAAAAAAGCGATCGAAACATGATATAGTTTCGGTCGCTTTTTGCATGGAATTAAAAGGTGAAGGCCTTTTGAAAAATTGGGGTTTGCCGCAGGTCGTAGACAAAGCCATCAGTAGGGGTGATTTCAAATGGCCGGAGCAGTTCCCGGCGTTCAGAGTCCGTCTTGTTGATCTCCAGCATTTCGGGATGCTGATCATAGATCTTGTCAAGGTAGGAGAGGTCGACTTCTTTGACCGTCCCGTTTAAGGTAAAGCCAACGCTGGACATGGTCTCTTCACCTTTAAGCGCGGTGATAGAGACGTAGGGAAGAGAGTGCAGGCGCTGGTAAAAACTCTTTTGGTAAGTCGTCGCGAAGTAGAGCTTGCCATTATGGCAGAGTTCAATATCTGCAACGTTAGTATAAGGCCGGCCGTTGGCAATCGTGCCAAAGACGACAGATTGGAAGGCGGATGGGATCAAGTCTAAAAATTCTGCTGTAGTCAAGTTGCTATCTAGCATCGGTATTGCTTTACGCATGGGATTTTCCTCCTGTGGGTAATGTATTTCTAAGATTTACATGTTCATTATAGCACCTTTCTGCGAGGAAAATGGGGGTGGGGGATGCTAGTTATACTAGTCATATTTTTGATTACGCGTGGTGCTAGTTGAAGAAGTTGAGTCCATATCTCTGTAGGATGTAGCT
>NZ_JBJEES010000064.1:0-38650 GCF_051873315.1 Lactobacillus sp. | reverse complement strand
CTGTTGCTTGGTACGACAACGAATACTCATTCACTTGCCAAATGGTTCGTACTTTGTTGCACTTTGCTACTCTTTAATTTAAAGTTCTCTAAATTGAATTAGTAGTGTGAAAGAAGGCGGAGGGAAATATCTTCCTTCCGTCTTTTTTCGATGAATATAGGAGATTTTTTTCAATGGCTAAATTGATTGTTTCTGACGTAGACGTTAAGGACAAGAAGGTTTTGGTTCGCGTTGACTTCAACGTGCCGATTAAGGACGGCGTTATTGGCGACGACAACCGTATCGTAGCTGCTTTGCCAACCATTAAGTACATCATCGAAAACGGCGGCAAGGCTATCTTGCTTTCCCACCTTGGCCGGATCAAGAGCGATGAAGACAAGAAGAGCTTGAGCCTGGCTCCAGTTGCCAAGCGTTTGAGCGAATTGCTTGAAAAGCCTGTAACTTTCGTACCTTCAAACGAAGGCAAGGAAGTTGAAGACGCTATCAACAACATGAAGGACGGCGACGTAGTTGTTTTGGAAAACACTCGTTTCCAAGACATCGACAACGACTTCGGCAAGCGGGAATCAAAGAACGACCCTAAGCTGGGTGAATACTGGGCATCATTGGGTGACGTATTTGTAAACGACGCCTTCGGTACTGCTCACAGAAGCCACGCTTCAAACGTTGGTATCGCTACTGCCATGAAGGCTGCCGGCAAGCCTGCAGCTGCTGGTTTCCTGCTTGAAAAGGAAATCAAGTTCCTGGGCAACGCTGTTGCTAACCCAGTTCACCCATTCGTAACTATCCTTGGTGGTGCTAAGGTTTCTGACAAGATCGGCGTTATCACCAACTTGATTCCAAAGGCTGACCACATCATCATCGGTGGTGGTATGGCTTACACCTTCTTGAAGGCTCAAGGCCACAAGATCGGCAAGTCCCTGGTTGAAGACGACAAGGTTGAATTTGCCAAGGAATTGTTGGAAAAGGCTGGCGACAAGCTGGTTCTGCCAATCGACAACGTAGCCGCAACTGAATTCAACAACGATGCAGCTTCAGAAGTTGTTGGCCAAGACATCCCAGACAACGAAATGGGCTTGGACATCGGTCCTAAGACTGTTGAACTCTTCAAGAAGACTCTTGAAGGTGCCAAGACTGTTGTTTGGAACGGGCCAATGGGCGTCTTCGAAATGCCAAACTTCGCCAAGGGTACTTTGGAAGTTGGTCGTGCTTTGGCTGACTTGCCAGACGCTACTACTATTGTCGGCGGTGGTGACTCAACTGCTGCTGCCAAGCAATTGGGGATCGCTCCTAAGTTGACTCACATCTCAACTGGTGGTGGCGCATCTCTTGAATACCTTGAAGGTAAGGAATTGCCAGGTATCGCTTGCGTTTCAGACAAGTAGTTTAGGAGGATTTTTCAAATGTCACGTACCCCAATTATTGCTGGTAACTGGAAGCTGAACATGAACCCAAAGGAAACTGTTGAGTTCGTAAACGCTGTTAAGGACCAATTGCCAGACCCATCAAAGGTTGAATCATTGATCTGTGCACCAGCAGTTGACCTTGACGCTTTGCTGAAGGCTGCCGAAGGCTCAAACCTGCACGTCGGTGCAGAAAACTGCTACTGGGAAAACTCCGGTGCCTTCACTGGTGAAAACTCTCCAGCAGTTTTGAAGGAAATGGGCGTGCAATACGTCATCATCGGCCACTCAGAACGCCGTGGCTACTTCCACGAAACTGACGAAGACATCAACAAGAAGGCTAAGGCTATCTTTGCCAACGGCATGACTCCAATTCTTTGCTGCGGTGAATCACTGGAAACCCGTGAAGCCGGCAAAGAAAACGAATGGGTTGTCAGCCAAATCAAGGCTGGCTTGGAAGGCTTGACTAGTGAACAAGTTTCCAAGCTGGTGATCGCTTACGAACCAATCTGGGCGATCGGCACTGGCAAGACTGCTTCAAGCGACCAAGCAGAAGAAATGTGCAAGACTATCCGTGAAACTGTTAAGGACTTGTACAACGAAGAAACTGCTGAAAACGTCCGCATCCAATACGGCGGTTCAGTAAAGCCAGCCAACGTTAAGGAATTGATGGCTAAGCCAGACATCGACGGTGGCTTGGTTGGTGGTGCTTCACTTAAGCCAGACTCATACCTGGCTTTGGTAAACTACCAAGACTAATTTTTGACTGTCATATCAAAAACGCTCCCTCGGGAGCGTTTTTCTTTTTGCCTTTTTTACTTCTCTATCTTCTTTCTCTTTTGTTCTTTTTGCTTTTTAAAGTTTTTTTCTAAAAAATCTCAGTCTATTTGTTGACACCGCTTACAAAGGTGGTATTATATAAGTGTAAACAAAAGGAAAGAGTTAATATTCAAGGAGGATACTCCACCAGAAAGTTTAGCTTAAATTCGCAGAGCATAACTAAATTAGGCTCGGGAAAGGACTGAGACCACCATAAAATGTAGTCGACAATTGAAGATAGAAGAAGTTCCTAACGGTTAAGTACGTGAGTAGATTAACTGTTAGGAACTTTTTGTTTGCCCAAAAAAGCGGTAGATTATCATTTTTCTTCTGACTATAGTAACATGAATTGTAAGATCAAAAGTTATATAGAAAATACAAAGAAAACAAGAATTCAGAAGAAAAGGAGAAAAATATGATCCGCAAGGCAAGGAAAAGCGACTTTGAAGCAATTTACCCGATTTTGAACCAGATCTTTGACGAGATGGACATGGACACCATCAACCGCCTGCCGGAGAGCCAGTTCTACGACTTGATGCGGCTGGGCTTTATCTCAGAAAACTACCGCTATTCCTACAACCGGATCTGGGTCGAGACTGACGAAAATGACCGGGTCAGAGGGATGATCTGCATGTACCCGGACAAGGCCCAGGGCATTATCGACGTGGTTCTTAGAAAAGAAATGGCCAAGGTTGGCCTGCCGATGACCACTGATATCTTCACCGACAAGGAAGCCCAAAAGGGCGAATGGTACATCGATGCCTTGGCGGTTTCTCCTAAGGACTGGGGGAAGGGGATTGCCAGCCGCTTGCTGGAACTGGCTCCGAAACTGGCCAAGAAGCATGGCTACAAGAAGATCAGCTTGAATGTGGATCTAGAAAACCCTCGCGCACAGCAGTTATACTTGCGCAAGGGTTTCGTAACGACTAATTCAATGACTATTGGCGACCGCGTTTACGACCACATGGTAAAAACAGTCTGAAGAAGCTGGCCGTGCTGGTCGCCCGCCGGTTGAGATTCGGGAACAAGTCCGGCAAATCGAGCGGGGTAACGTGCCACTGGGTAAAGAGAACTGCAATCAAAAGGATGAAGGGAGTATCTTCCTCCCGGCTGATCTGGCAGGTCAAGGTAATCCCCTTGTCGGCAACGACCGTGTCAACGGAAGCAACCTTCTTGAAGCCGCCGCGGAAGGAGTAGCTGCCTTGCTTGACGCTGCCATTGACCCAGTAGTTGAGCCGGGTAATGTAGAACAGGTTGGTCTGGCGGCTGTTGACCTTCTTGACGTGGACCAAGGAGTGGTGAATCACGTCCAGGGTGTAAGAGGCAATTAGGCCTGTTCCGTCGCTAAAAAGGCGGCCGATCTCTTCACCGCTGGTGTCCAGCAGGTAAAGGGTGTGGTTTGGATTGTCCAGGCGGCCGCGGATTGATCCAAAAGGCTTGCCTTCCTCGTCAGTGATTGGAATCTGGCCCGTGCGGCCTTCTTGGGTCAGGTAGAGAGTGTAAATCATTGGTCCTGCTCTTTTTGGTTGTCAGCAATGATCTTGTCGATAGCCCAAGCTACCCCGTCTTCATTGTTGCTCTTGGTGACGAAGCTGGCAATCGTCTTGATCTGCGGAACGGCATTGCCCATGGCCACCCCGGTACCGGCAGCCTGGATCATGCTTTCATCGTTCATGTTGTCGCCGATGGCCGCAATTTCCTCGCGCTGGATGCCCTTGGCCGCCGCGTAGTCCAGCAGGGACTGGCCCTTTTGCGCATTAGCAGCGTTGATTTCGATGTTGTCGGCCGCGCTGGAAGTAATTGAGAGCTTGTCGATTTGTTCAATTTCCTTGATGACGTCAGTGAAAGCGTACTGGCCCCGGGAATCGAAGACCAGGATCTTCATTACTTCAGTGCCTGGTTCATCCATCAAGTCTTCATAGCTTGGCACCTGCTGGATGCTGACGATGGCTGGCTTGCTGGCTGAAACCAAAACGGCCTGCTTGAAGGTCAGCATAGGGTTCAGTTCCACCATCAAGTGGGCCACGTTGGTGATCCGCTGGCTCAAGTCTTCTGAGTAGACGTGGTTGCTGGTGACCAGTTCGAAGTAGAAGCCTTCTTTTTTAAGCAGGCGGCAGATCTTCTTGGCGGTTTCCAGCTTCAGGGGATTCTTGACGATCAGGTTGCCAGCCGTGTCGAAGACCAAGCCCCCGTTTAAGTTGATAAAGCCGCAGTTAATTCCGTATTCTTTAAGCATGGGCTGGGATTCATGGGGTGCCCGGCCGCTGGCGACCATGAATTCAATCCCGTTTTCTTGAGCCCGTTTGATGGCTTGCACATTGGCGTCAGAAATTTCCATTGAAGAGTTCAGCAGGGTCCCGTCCAAGTCACAGGCGATCAGTTTAATCATGTTATTACCTCCTTGTTGTTATCGATTTCATAATAACATAAAGGAGGAAGTTTGATTACAGGAATACATTTCTTTATTTGAAAAAAGTTGTCGTGAATAATTTCACTAGTTCCTTTAAATCAAGGGGCAATCATGGTAAGATTGACTAAGGTGAATTACAGATGAAACATTTTATTGGAAATGATTGGGACCAGGTCCTTGCCCCGGTTTTTGAAAGTGATGAATATCACACGCTGCATGATTTTTTGAAAGAAGAATACCAGACCAAGCAGATCTATCCGGACATGTACCATATCTTTACGGCCTTCAAATTGACTCCTTTTAAAGATACCAAGGTTGTCATTTTGGGCCAGGACCCCTACCACAATCCCGGCCAGGCCAATGGCATGAGCTTTTCCGTCATGCCGGGTACGCCCCTGCCGCCGTCCTTGCGCAACATTTATAAAGAACTCTATGACGACGTTGGGGCTCAGCCGGTAAACCACGGCTATCTCAAGCGCTGGGCTGACCAGGGCGTCCTCTTGCTCAATGCCGTTTTGACCGTGCCATATGGCCAGGCTAACGGCCACCAGGGCAAGGGCTGGGAGGCGGTGACAGATGCTGCTATTAAGGCCTTGAGTGAGCGGGGACAGGTCGTCTTTATCCTGTGGGGCCGTTTTGCCCAAAACAAGATTCCCTTGATCGACCAGGAAAAGAACGTCATTATCAAGTCAGCCCACCCGAGTCCTTTTTCGGCTAACCGCGGCTTCTTCGGCTCCCGGCCCTTTTCAAGATGCAACGCGGCCTTAGAGGAGTTCGGCCTGGCTCCGGTTGACTGGCAATTACCGCAAAACCCGGAAGCATGATTTTTTGAGGAGATTATTGATGGAAGTTTTTGAACAATTAAAGCAATTGATTAAGCAAAAAGACAAGCAGCGGATCGTTTTCCCGGAAGGGGAGGACCCGCGGATCTTGACGGCGGTCAGCCGCTTGAAGCAAGATGACTTGGTTGAACCGATCGTCTTGGGGCAAAAGGACCAGGTCCTGGCCCTGGCGGAAAAAGAAGGCCTGGACATGACCGGGATCGAAATCGTGGACTACCAAAACAGCCCGGACTTTGACCAGATGGTGGAAAAGTTCCACGACCGGATGGCCGGGGGCAAGCACTTCCAGACCATGGAAGAAGCTGAAGCAGCCTTGCGTGATGCCAACTTCTACGGGACCATGCTGGTTTACACCGGCCAGGCCGACGGGATGGTGTCCGGGGCGGCCCACTCAACGGCGGATACGGTCCGGCCAGCCCTCTTCATTTTGAAGACCAAGCCGGGGATGCACCGGATTTCCGGCTCCTTCATCATGGAAAGAGGAGAAGAAAAGTATGTCTTTGCTGACTGCGCGATTTCCATCGACCCGACCAGCGACCAGCTGGTTGAATTCGCGGCTCAGTCAGCCGCTACGGCCAAGATGATCGGGATCGACCCGAAGGTGGCCTTCCTCAGCTTCTCAACTCACGGCTCAGCCAAGGGCCCGCAGGTGGACAAGGTGGCGGAAGCTGCCAAAATGTTTAAGGAAAAGTACCCGGACATCCCGGCTGACGGCGACTTGCAGTTTGACGCGGCCTTCGTGCCAGCCGTTGCGGAACTTAAGGCACCTGGCTCAGCCGTAGGCGGTCAGGCCAATGTCTTCATTTTCCCGGAACTGCAGTCAGGCAACATCGCCTACAAGATTACCCAGCGCCTTGGCAACTTTACGGCAATCGGCCCGGTTTTGCAGGGGATTGCCAAGCCGGTCAACGACCTCTCTCGGGGCTGTAGCGCCGATGATGTCTACAAGATCGGGATTTTGACGGCGGCTCAAGCCGTAATGGAAGGTTAAAAAGCAGATGACAGAATTAGCAATCAATTCCGCTGCTGACATGCAGGCTTTTGGCGCCGCTCTGGCCCAAAGTGCCCAGCCCCACGACCTTTTGCTCTTAAAAGGGGACCTGGGGGCCGGCAAGACCACGATGACCCAAGGCTTTGGCCGGGCTCTGGGGATTAAGCGGCCAGTCAAGAGCCCGACCTTTACCCTGGTTCGGGAATACCGGGAAGGGAAGCTGCCCCTTTTTCACATGGACTTTTACCGGCTGGAAGGCGATGACCTGGCTTCAATCGACTTAAATGACTACCTGGCTGAAGAAGGCGTGGTCATCATCGAATGGCCCCAGGTGATCCAGGCTGACCTGCCCAGCGACTTTTTGGAGCTGGTTTTGACCCGGGTTGACGACTCCTGGGATTCAACCAAGCGCTTGGTTGAGCTCGTCCCGCACGGGCAAAGAGCGGCTGCCTGGGCAGAAAGCGCCTGCCGTCTTTACCAGGAAAAGCAGTAAAGAAAAAACAAAAAGCAAATACAAAAGCAAAAATGGACCAGCTTGCTGCTGATCCATTTTTTTGCCTAGACTTGGTAGACAAATTTCTTCAAAAGCTCGCTGCCCCGTTTTTCCTCTTCTTTTAAGAGGATGCCGGCGCAGGCTTCGCTGTCGCTTAAGGCGTTATGGTGGTGCCAAAGCTCAACGCCTAAAAGGTCAGAGACAGTGTTGAGCTGGTAGTTTTCCAGGCCTGGCTCCAGCTCCCGGCTGACCTTGAGGCTGTCTAACACCAGGTAGTGGGGCTCGGCAATCCCGTAGCGGGCCAGGGACTGCTTCATCACATTGCAGTCAAAGCGGGCATTGTGGGCCGCCACCAGCATCCCCGGCTGGAAAAGAGGCTGGATCTTGGGCCAGACCTCGGCCATGGTCGGCGCCCCTGCCACGTCTTCCGCGGTAATATCGTGCACCTTGACCTGCTGGGCGTCAAAGGCCATCTGGGGATTGATGACCGTGTAGAAGCGGTCGATAATCTTGCTGCCTCGCACTAGAACCAGGGCTAAAGAGCAGGCGCTGGCCGGGTGTTGGTTGGCAGTTTCAAAGTCCATGGCGACGAAATTCATCATTTGTAAAAGCCTCCGTTTGAACATAAGTCAAATTAAGCCAAGCAAACTTGGTCCAAGCTAGTATAACACAGCGTGAATGCGGTAAAATATCAAAAGGAAGATTTAGAGGAGGCAATTTTAATTGAAGCTGTATGATTTAAAAGCGCAAGGACTTGATTTGCAAGAAAACATTCCTTTGAGCCGCTATACTTTTACCCAAACCGGGGGACCGGCTGAATACCTGGCTTTCCCAAAGAATTTGGCAGAGCTGCAAGGGGCCCTGGCCGCGGCCAAGGAAGACCAGCTGCCGGTTACGGTAATTGGCAACGCGTCTAACTTGATCATCCGCGACAAGGGGATCAGGGGCCTGGTTTTGATCTTGACGGAAATGAAAGAGATCAAGGTCGAAGCTAATAAGGTCCACGCCCAAGCCGGGGCCAGAATCATCGATACCTCTTTCGCGGCAGGGAATGCCGGCCTGTCTGGCCTGGAATTTGCCGCGGGGATTCCCGGCTCAGTTGGCGGAGCCGTCTTCATGAACGCTGGGGCTTATGGCGGTGAAACCAAAGACTGCCTGGAAAGCGCCACGGTTGTGACCAGAGACGGTGAGGTCAAGACCTACACGAACTCCGAGTTGCATTTTTCTTACCGGCACTCCCTTTTGCAGGAAAATGATGAAATCGTCATTGAGGCAACTTTTGCCTTAAAGGCAGGTGACAAGCTTGCAATCTTGGACCAGATGAACTACTTGAACGCTCTCAGAAGCTACAAGCAGCCACTGGAATATCCATCCTGCGGCTCAGTCTTCAAGCGGCCAACCGGTCACTTTGTCGGTCCGATGATCATCAAGGCTGGCCTGCAGGGCAAGCAGATCGGCGGGGCCCAGGTGTCGACCAAGCATGCCGGCTTTATCGTCAACAAGGGCGGAGCCACGGCAACCGACTATCTCAATTTGATTCACTATATTCAAAAGACGATTAAGGAAAAAGACGGGATTGCTTTGCAAACTGAAGTCCGCATCATTGGCGAGGAATAATGGATTAGAATAGAAGATAAAAGAAAAAGAAAAACAGGAACAGCAAATGGAAATTATTAAGTTAGATCACATCACCAAGCAGTATGATGATGGCTTTGTAGCCTTGAAGGACATCAACCTTGAGCTTGAGTCCGGCAAGTTCTACTCTTTGCTGGGGCCATCAGGCTCAGGTAAAACGACGATTTTGCGGATTATTGCCGGCTTTACGGAAGCATCAGCCGGCAAGGTCTATTTTGACGGCCAGGATATTACCAATCTTGACGCTTCAAAGCGGCATATCAATACGGTTTTTCAGAATTATGCTCTTTTTCCGCACTTGAATGTCTATGAAAACGTTGCTTTTGCCTTGAAACTGCGCCGGCGGCCGGAAAGCGAAATCCGGGAAAAGGTCAAAGATGCCTTGCATACTGTCCGCCTGGATGGTTATGCCAACCGGGAAATTTCCGAACTTTCCGGTGGCCAGCAGCAGCGGGTGGCGATCGCCCGGGCGATCATCAATGAACCTAAGGTGCTGCTTTTGGACGAATGCCTGTCAGCCTTGGACAAGCGCCTTAGAAAAGAAATGCAGTTTGAACTCCGGGCTATCCAGAAGAAACTGGGGATTACCTTTATTTTTGTCACTCACGACCAGGAAGAAGCACTGGCTATGAGTGATGAAATTTTCGTCTTAAACGACGGGGAGATCCAGCAGAGCGGGACGCCGGTGGACATTTACGACGAACCAGTCAATGACTTCGTTGCCCGCTTCATCGGGGACTCCAACATTTTGTCTGGCCGGATGATCCGGGACTTTGCCGTAGAATTTGCCGGCAAGAATTTTGAATGTGCCGACGCCGGGATCACCCCTGGGGAAAAAGTTGAAGTCGTCCTGCGGCCAGAAGATCTGGACATTACGGAGCCAGCCGCTGGCAAACTGCTGGTGACAGTGCAGAGCCAGCTTTTCCTGGGCGACCACTTTGAAATCAAGGCTGTTGGTCAGGACGGCTTTGAATGGCTGATCCATTCCACCAACGGTGTCCAGATCGGCCAGGAAGTCGGCATCTTCTTTGATCCGGAAGACATCCACGTCATGCGGCTGGGCGAAACCGAAGAAGAATTCGATGCCCGGCTGGAAACTTATGAAGGTGAGGACTAGCGATGAAAAAGAACCGGCTTTTGTTTCTTTTGCCTTACCTGCTTTGGATCGGCCTCTTTGTGATTGCCCCGCTGGTCCTCATCTTGGGCTATTCACTGACTGATGCTCATAGCCATTTGACCCTGCAGAATTTCAGTGCCTTTTTCTCTAATGGCACTTTTTTGCGGATGATGGCTAATTCCTTTTGGTATGCCCTCTTGATCACCTTTATCTGTCTGCTGGTCTCTTATCCGACAGCCCTGGTTTTGACCAGGCTGAAAAACCAGCAGTTCTGGCTGATGCTGATCATTTTGCCGACCTGGATCAACCTTTTGCTCAAGGCTTATGCCTTTATCGGGATTTTTTCCCGAAGCGGGATGGTCAACCAGTTTCTCGGACTCTTTGGCATTGGCCCGGTAGGAATCATGTTTACCGACTTCGCCTTTATTTTCGTGGCGACCTATATCGAAATTCCCTTCATGGTCATGCCTATCTACAACTCGCTGAAGGAAATTGACCCGGCTCTTTTAAGCGCCAGCTCAGACCTGGGGGCCAATTTCTGGCAGACCTTCCGCTATGTGATCTGGCCTTTATCCTGGCCGGGCGTTGAATCTGGCATCCAGGCCATCTTCATCCCGTCTCTGTCCCTCTTCATGCTGACCCGCTTGATCGGGGGCAACCGGGTGATCACCCTGGGTACGGCAGTTGAGGAGTATTTCCTGACGACGATGAACTGGAATATGGGGGCGACTATCGGGGTAATCTTGATTGCCTTGATGTCAATTGTGATGCTGCTGACTTCGCGCAAGCAGCACAAGAAGGAAATTGAATTATGAAAAAGACCATTTGGGGCAGGGTGTACTTTGGCCTGGTGCTGCTGATCCTCTACCTGCCGATTTTCTACCTGATCTACTTTTCTTTCTCCAGCGGTTCCAGCATGGACCATTTCCGCCATTTTACCTGGGAGCACTACCAGACCTTGTTTGCTGACAAACGGCTTTTGGCCATCTTGCTGGAGACGATCATGCTGGCTCTTTTGTCCAGCCTGGCGGCAACTATTTTGGGGACTTTTGGGGCCATTGCCATCCAGCGCAGCAAGGAGGCTTCCCGCAAGGTCCTCCTGTCTTTGAACAATATCTTGATCGTCTCACCCGACGTTATTATCGGGGCCAGCTTCCTGATCCTCTTTACCGCCTTGGGCTTCAGTCTGGGCTTTGCCTCCGTCTTGCTCAGCCACATCGCTTTTTCCGTACCGATCGTGGTTTTGATGGTTCTGCCCAAGTTGAAGGAAATGGACAATTCCCTGGTTGACGCGGCCCGGGACCTGGGGGCAAACAACTACCAAGTCTTCAGCCAGGTCCTCCTGCCGGCCCTTACGCCGGGGATTTTGTCGGGCTTCTTCATGGCCTTGACCTACTCCTTGGATGACTTTGCGGTTACTTTCTTCGTGACCGGGAACGGCTTTACCACTTTGTCTGTTGAAATCTACTCCCGGGCCCGGCAGGGGATTGACCTGGAAGTAAATGCCTTGAGCACGATTATCTTCTTGTTTGTCCTGCTTTTAGTCGGGGTCTACTATTTCCTGGCCAAGCGGCAAGGCAAGAAGGCTAATAAGCTGGGAGGGCTGCTGCGATGAAAAAAATACTTTCCGCGGCCCTGGCCATCCTCTTGGTCAGCTTCGGCCTTTTCCTGGGGGCGCAGAAATTGGACAGTTCCAGCGGCGGCTCCGCGTCAAGCAAGAAAGACTTGATCATTTACAACTGGGGTGACTATATTGACCCGGACCTAATCACCAAGTTTGAAAAGCAGACCGGCTACCATGTCATCTATGAGACCTTCGATTCCAATGAAGCCATGTACACCAAGATCAAGCAAGGCGGGACGGCTTATGATTTGGCCGTGCCGTCTGATTACATGATCACCAAGTTGCGCCGGGACAATCTTTTAGACAAGATTGATACCAGCCGCTTGAGCAATTTTAAGTACATCGGCAAGGAATTTTTGCACAAGTCCTTTGACGAAAAGAATGAGTACTCAGTCCCTTACTTCTGGGGCACCTTGGGTATCGTCTACAATGACCGCTATATCAAAGAAGGTGAGATCAAGACATGGAATGACCTCTGGAAGAAAAAGTACCGGGATCAGATCCTGCTGGTTGACTCAGCCCGCGATATCATGGGCATGGCCTTGGTTTCCATGGGTTATTCCATGAACGACACTAATTCTGCCCACCTTAAGGCAGCTAAGGCCAAGCTGGACAAAATTGGCAAGAACGTCAAGGCAATCGTGGCTGATGAACTGAAGATGTACATGGTGCAAAATGAAGCCTGGATTGGGGTCACTTACTCCGGGGAAGCCGCCACGATGATGAACCAAGATTCACATATTCACTATGTAGTACCGGCCCAAGGTTCCAACTTGTGGTTTGACAACATCGTCATCCCTAAGACTTGCAAGAATAAGGAAGCAGCTTATAAGTTCATCAACTTCATGCTGGATCCGAAAAACGCGGCGCAAAATGCTGAATACATCGGCTACTCGACCCCGAATACCGCGGCTCAGAAGCTATTGCCAAAATCCGTCCGGGAAGATGCACAGTTCTACCCGCCAATGTCGACAATCAAGAATTTGGAAGTTTATCGGGATCTGCCAAGCAGCAAGGTGCAGGAATACAATGACCTCTTCCTGGAGTTCAAGATGTATGCCCGCAATTAGTTGACAGAAGAATGTAGAAAGGGAGAATTTTATGCAGTTTGATTTTGCAAGTCTGTGGACCTGGCATACCTTGTCGGTGGTTCTGGACGTCTTGATCACCTGGTATTTTATTTACCACTTGACCCTTTTGATCAAGGGGACCAAGGCAGTCCAGCTGGCCAACGGGATCATTTTGATCATGGTAGCCAGGGTCTTGGCCGGTTGGGCCCAGCTGACGACCGTTACTTTTATTTTGGACCAGATCGTTTCCTGGTCAGTCATCGGGATCATCGTCATCTTCCAGCCGGAAATCCGCCGGGGTCTGGAGCGCCTGGGCCGGGTCTCCCTGTTCTCTGATTCGGAAAACAGCGAGCGCGAGCAGCAGGAGAAGCTGGTCAAGGAGCTGGACAAGGCGATCCAGTACATGTCCAAGCGCCGGATCGGGGCCTTGATTACCCTGGAGCAAAAGACCGGCCTGGAAGAATATGTGGAAACAGGGATCAAGCTTGATGCTCTGGTTACCGGGGAATTGCTGATCAACATCTTCATCCCCAACACGCCTTTGCACGACGGGGCGGTCATCATCAAAAATAACCGGGTTCAAGTAGCTTCAGCCTACCTGCCCCTGTCTGACAATGCCATGATTCCCAAGAGTCTGGGGACCAGACACCGGGCAGCTGTCGGGATTTCTGAAGTAACCGATGCCATCACTGTGGTCGTTTCTGAAGAAACGGGTGGGGTGACCATCACCAGAAACGGCCAGTTCATGGTTGACCTCAGCCAGCAGGAATACCTCAAGTACCTGCGGGCCGAACTGGTCACTGAAGAAAAGAAGAAGCAGCCATGGCCAATCCGCCTGGCCCGGGGCATCTGGAACTGGGGGGATAAATAATGCACAAACTGATTGAGCAAAAATGGTTTTACAAGCTTTTTTCCCTGCTTTTGGCCATCGTCTTGGTTGCCTTCGTTGACAATACCCAGGTCAACACCAGCAACCAGACCAAGGTCCAGGAAACGGCCAGCACTGAGCAGAGCCTGAAGATGGCCCTGCAAGTGTCAGTGGACGCTGACAAATACTATGTCACCGGTTATCCTTCTAAGATCAAGGTGACCTTGGAAGGGCCCAATGCCCTGGTTACTTCTGCTGTCAACACCCAGAATTTCCGGGTCTACATTGACCTAAGCAAGCTGGGCGTCGGCAGCCACCAGGTCCCGGTCAAGGTCAGCGGCCTGCCCAGCCAGGTTTCCTACAAATTGTCGCAGAAAAGCGTGAAGGTCAACATTCAAAAGAGAAAGTCCCGCACTTTGCCGGTCCAAATAGGTTATAATAAGAATGCTGTTGCTCAAGGCTATGACATCGGCACGCCGACAGTCAGCCCGGAGACGGTTGAAGTCACCGGGGCCCAGAGCGAAGTGAAAGCGATCGACCACGTGCAGGCCCAGCTGGTCGTGCCGAACGGCAGCACCGAAACGGTGCGGCGGAATGTTCTCTTGGCGGCATATGACGCCAAGGGCCACCAGCTCAACGTGGTGATCAGTCCGGCAACGGCCCGGGTAACCCTGCCTTTGTCGGTTTCTAAGAAGACGGTTAAGCTGAAGCTGAATGCCAGTCATGGCTCAAGCAAGAAAGTTTACTCCTTGACTGCCAAAGAGGAAAAAGTTACCCTCTATGGGCAAAAGGAAGCCCTAAAGAAGATCAGTTCCCTGACTTTGGACGTTGATCTGACTAATATCAAGTCTTCGGTCACCAAGTCCTTCCGCCTGCCAGTTCCAAGCGGGGTTGCCTGGGTTTCGCCAGGCAGCGTGGACGTCCAGATCGAAGTCAGCGATTCGAACAACTAGAAATTAAAGAAAGGTTCTTTGCAACATGCTTAAATATTTTGGTACTGACGGTGTTCGCGGTGAAGCCAACAAGGTTTTGACCCCGGAAATGGCCTTTAAATTGGGCCGGATGGGTGGCTATGTGCTGACCAAGGAAAAGGAAGACGGCGGTCAGGCCCGGGTGCTGGTTTCAAGAGATACCCGGATTTCCGGTGAAATGCTGGAATACGCCTTGATTTCCGGTCTTCTGTCAGTCGGCATCGAAGTTCTGGAATGCGGAGTCATGACCACTCCAGGCCTGTCCTATCTGGTCCGGGCTCAAGGGGCTGATGCCGGCGTGCAGATTTCCGCTTCTCACAACCCAGTTGAAGACAACGGGATCAAGTTCTTTGGCAGCGATGGCTTGAAATTGTCTGATGCCAAGGAAGAAGAAATCGAAGAACTGATCGATGCCAAGCAGGACATGCTCCCGCGGCCATCAGCCAACGGCCTGGGCACGGTAACCGACTTCCGCGATGGCAGCAACAAGTACATCCAGTTCTTGGAAAACACTATTCCTGAAGATTTGAGCGGGATCAAGGTCGTGATCGACGGGGCCAACGGGGCAGCCAGTGCCTTCATCTCCCGTTTGTTTGCTGACCTGGATGTTGACTTTACCACTATTTCAACCCACCCGAACGGGTTGAACATCAACGACCACTGCGGGGCAACCCACACTGAGCATCTGCAAGAAGAAGTAGTCAAGCAGGGTGCCCAACTGGGCTTGGCCTTTGACGGGGATGCTGACCGCTGCATCGCGGTTGACGAAAACGGCAACGAAGTCGACGGCGACCACATCATGTACGTGATCGGCTCCTACTTGGCTGACCACGGCCGCTTGAAGAAGGATACGATCGTCACGACCGTCATGAGCAACCTGGGCTTCACCAAGGCCTTAGAGCGCCGGGGGATCAAGAATGTCCGCACCCAAGTCGGCGACCGCTACGTTTCTGAAGAAATGCGGGCCAACGGCTACAGCCTGGGCGGGGAACAATCCGGCCACGTGATCATCAGCGACTACCACAACACTGGTGACGGGATGCTGACTGGGATCCACTTGATGCTGGTGATGAAGAAGACTGGCAAGTCCTTGACTGAACTTTTGGCCGACTTCAAGGAATACCCGCAAGTTTTGGTTAATGTTCCAGTTAAGGACAAGAACAGCTGGAAGGACCACCAGGCAGTTGTCGATGCTATTGACTCAGTTGAAAAGGACATGGCTGGCGACGGCCGGGTTCTGGTTCGCCCTTCAGGTACTCAGGAACTGCTCCGGGTCATGGCTGAAGGCCCAACCCAGGAAATCACCCAGGAATACGTTGACCGGATCGTCAAGGTAGTTACGGCTGAAATGGGCGAATAAAAAGAAGCAAGTTAAGAAGCTGTAAAGCTGAGAACAAGGAAAGTTCAAATTGAGCTTTCCTTTTCTTTTGGATGGATTTTTTCTTTTTTTACGGGAAAAATTCTGCAATAATTAAGTAAGAATAGGCTTTGGACTACATAGGAGGAAAATATGGCGATTAAAATGCTGGCCATCGACTTGGATGGCACCCTGCTGACAGACAGCAAGACGATTTTGCCAGGGACTTACAAGGCTCTGCAGGAAGCAAAAGCAGCCGGGATCAAGATTGTGCTGACTTCCGGCCGGCCCCTGTCAGGCATTAAGGGCTACGCGGAAGAATTGGGCTTAAGCGGCAGTGAAGAGTACGCGATCCTCTTCAACGGGGCCGTGGTGCAAAACCTGGACGGCCGGGTCTTGATCAGTCACGAATTGGATTTTGGCGACTTCAATACCCTGCTTCATATGCAGCGGCTCAGCGACGTCAACCTGGATTTTGAAACTCCAGAGCGTTTTTATACCTTGGACAAGAAGATTTCCATCCGCATGCAGGTCGACGGGGCGGAAACCAAGAACCAGCTTTGGATTCAAGACAGAAGCGACTTCAAGAAGGACTTTACCTTTGCCAAGGCGGTCTATCAGTGCGATGACCCAGACCAAGTTGATCGCCTGTGGAACCGGCTGCCAGACTGGTTCTTCCAGACTTACGCGGTTGTCCGCAGCTGGCCGGAAGTCGTTGAAGTCGGGTCACTGGCCGCTTCAAAAGGCTACGCCGTCAGCGAACTGGCCTCAAGACTGGGCCTTTCGGACAGTGAAGTCATGATTTTCGGTGACCAGGGCAACGACCGGTCCATGTTTGAAATTCCAGACTTCAAGCGGGTAGCCATGGGCAATGCCATCGACGAGATCAAGGACCTGGCTGACTACGTTACCGACACCAACGAACGCGACGGGATTGCCAAGGCCCTGCGGAAATTAGTTCTATAAGAGAAAAGGACAGATCTGCGGATCTGCCTTTTTTCTTTTTCAGGAGGAAAAAATGACTACAGCAGAAATTGAAGAGAAAATTACCGGTATTTTTAAAGAGGCGGTTGGGCAAAAAATCGTAAATGGGGTCTCCTATGCCATAGTTGACCAGGAAAGGCTCAGCCAGCACTACCTGGGCCAGGCTGAGCCAGGCCAGCTTTACGACCTGGCTTCTTTGACCAAGGTAGTGGGGACGGCCAGCGGGATCTTTAAAGAAATAGATGAGGGGAAAATCAGCTTGAAGGACCGGGTAGGAGACTTTTTCCCGGCGGCTTTTCCGTTTGTTACAGTAAAAGACCTGCTTTTGCACACCAGCGGCTTGCCGGCAGACTTGGACAATGTCTGGCAGTACCAAAGCCCGGGGGAGGTCTGGCAGGCGGTATTAGCCACTAAGCCTCTTTATTTGCCCGGCCAGGAGTCAGTTTATTCCGACCTCAACTTCATTATCTTGGGCAAAATCCTGGAGCAGGTCAGCGGGCAAAACTTGAGCAGCTTTTTGCGGGAGGAAATTTTTGCCCCATTGGGCATGCGGGAGACCGGCTTTTTGCTCAAAGGAAAAAGAGACCGCTTTGTCAAAACTGAGATAACTAAGGAAAGAGGACAGGTCTGGGGGACCGTCCATGACGAAACCGCCTGGCAGCTGGGCGGGGTAGCAGGCCACGCGGGCCTGTTTTCAACGCTGGATGACTTGGCCTGCTTCAGCCAGGCATATTTGACGACGGATAGTCCGCTTGTTGCCAGTTTGTTTGACTATGATTGCTTTGAGCGGACCCTGGCCTGGATCCGCTGGCAAAAAGGCCGCCGCTTTCTCTGGCATACCGGCTTTACTGGACCTGGATTAGGCTTTGATTTTGAAAATGGGCGGGCTCTGGTTATTTTGGCCAGCTCCGTTTACCCTAAGCGGGGCAATGAGGCCTGGCTGCTGGCCCGCCGGCAGGCCGCCAAGACTTTTTTCGCCTGCGGCTACCGGGAAGGAAATTAAGAGTAAATTGTTGACAAATGTAAACATGAGAGTAGAATAGTTTTTGTAAAGGTTACAGATGTAAACAAGGAGGAAGAAGATGGAAGAGGAATGCCGGATTTCAGCTGCTGAATGGCAAGTCATGCGGGTGGTTTGGACCCTGGGCCAGGCCAATAGCAGCCAGATTATCGATCAGCTGGAGGCAAAATGTGCCTGGAGCCCGTCAACGGTCAAAACTTTGCTACGGCGCTTGGAAAAGAAGGGCTTTTTGCAGGTTGACCGGCAGGAACGCCGCTTCGTATACCGGGCGGCTAAAGCAGAAGGCGAAGCCATGCATGAGAGCTTGACGGCGGAATTTGCCGCTATGTGCGACATGCATAAGGGAGAAATGCTTCTGCGCTTGCTGGACGACCTGCCTTTAAGCAAAAGCGACCTTGAGGCAATTGCCAAAAAGGCGGCCGAAAAGGCGAAGACAGCTCCGGAAAAAGTTGAATGCAATTGTTTAAGTACTTGTGAGCATATGGAAGGTGGACAGGAATGTTAGTTAATGTGTTAGTAGTCTTGGGTGCGGCAGCTTTGATCGGCTTGATTGCCTGGTGGTTTTTCGGCAATTTCCAACAGAGCAGCCAGCAGGCAGATCTTGCAAATGGCCGCCAAGAAGGCCAGGTAGTCGTCAAGGGCGGCTATGAGCCGGAAGTTCTCTATTTAAAAAAGGGCGTGCCGGCGGAAGTAACTTTTAAGATGGAAGACAAGACAGCCTGCCTCAGTCACGTGGTCTTTTCTTCTTTAGGCGTGGATAAGGACTTGAGCAAGGAAAAGCTGACCAAGGTCCAAATCCCGACTGACAAGGCCGGGGAAATTGGCTATGCCTGCGGCATGGATATGTTTCATGGAAAGATCGTGGTTAAATAATGGAATTAACTAATTGGCGCCGCTTTTGGCTGTCTCTGATATTGTCGCTCCCGATGCTGGTCCAGATGCTTTTGATGGTCTGGGGGATCATGCTGCCAGGGGTCAAGACTTATTCGCTGATCGCCACCAGCTTGATCATGCTGGTCGCGGCTGGGCCCTACATCCAAAGCGCCTGGGCAGCTTTTAAGCGCCACCAGGCCAACATGAACAGCTTGATCGCCATTGGCACCAGCGTGACGTATTTTTACAGTCTTTTTGCCTACTTCACCGGCCGGCCGGTCTACTTTGAAAGTGCGGCTTTTATCTTGATTTTCGTTTTGCTGGGGGATGCCCTGGAAGAAAAAATGCATGACCGGGCAGCAGCTTCACTCAATAAGCTGCTGGAACTGCAGGCCAGCGAAGCCGAGGTCAAGCGGGGAGATGACTTTGTCAAGCTTCCTCTGGACCAGGTCAAGGCCGGCGACATAATCAAGGTGCGGCCGGGCGGCAAGGTGCCGGTTGACGGCCGCCTGCTTTCCGGGCAAAGCAGCGTCAACGAAGCCATGGTGACCGGGGAAAGCATGCCGGTTGAGAAAAAGCCGGGCGACAAGGTGATTGGGGCAACTATCAACGGCAGCGGCAGCTTCTTGATGGAAGCTGAGCAGGTCGGGGAAGAGACCATGCTGGCCCAGATCGTCCAGGTGGTCAAGCAGGCCCAGAACTCCCGGGCCCCGATTCAGAAACTGACTGACAAGGTAGCCAATTACTTTGTGCCGGCGGTTTTGATCACCAGCATCCTGGCTTTTGCCATTTGGCAAGTCTTCAGTCCGGTAGGGCCAGTCCAGGCCATGCTCTACGCTGTTTCCGTTATCGTGATTGCCTGTCCCTGTGCCTTGGGCCTGGCCACGCCGACGGCCTTGATGGTGGCCAGCGGCCGCAGCGCCCGGATGGGCGTCTTGATCAAGGACGGGGAAATTTTGGAAGCAGCGGCTAAAATTAAGACCATTGTTTTTGACAAAACCGGGACTTTGACGGTTGGCCAGCCAAAGGTGGTTGACCAGGTGGGGGATAAGGAAAGCCTCAGCCTGGCGGCTAGTCTGGAAGCAAATTCTGAACACCCCTTGGCCCAGGCCATCGTAAATAGTGCTAAAGAAGCCGGCCAGTCCCTTTTGCCGGTCAGTGATTTTTCAGCTGAAGAAGGCAGGGGCGTGGAAGGCAAAGTCGCTGGACACTTAGTTAAGGTCGGCCGGGCTGACTATGTCAGAGCCTCAGAAGCTTGGGTGAAGCAGGCAGACGGCTTGGCTGAAGCTGGCAAGACGGTGGTTTTTGTCCAAAAAGATGCTGCCGTCATTGGCCTCTTGGCCTTGCAAGATGCTCCCCGCCCAGAAGCCAAAGCTGTCTTGGGTGAGCTCAAAAAGCGCGGAATCAAGACGGTGATGCTGACTGGTGACAACCAGCAGCTGGCGGAAAAAATTGGCCGGCAGCTGGGCGTTGGCCAGGTCGAAGCTGGCCTTTTGCCAGGAGAAAAGGCTGACCGCTTGGCCAAATTGAAAGAAGAAGGGCCAGTAGCCTTTGTCGGCGACGGGATCAACGACGCTCCGGCTCTGTCACTAGCTGACGTTGGCATTGCCATGGGCAGCGGGACTGATGTGGCTAAAGAAGCCGGCGGCATTGTTCTAATGACCAGCAGCCTGACTGGGGTCTTGCGGGCACTTGACTTGTCTAAAAAGACCTTTACCCGGATCAAGCTAAACCTCTTCTGGGCTTTGATCTACAATTTGATTGGGATTCCAGTTGCTGCCGGCCTCTTCTCCTTTATTGGGGTCAGTCTCAGTCCAGAAATGGCTGCTTTGGCCATGGCCTTCAGTTCAGTATCAGTCCTGCTTTCGTCACTGATGCTGAACTGGAGCAAGATTGCCGGGAATGGCAATAGATAATCTGCAAAATAGCAAAAAGCTTTTATAGCCTTAAAAGTGGAAACGCCAGCCAGGCGCTTCCATTTTTTGTTTGCCTTTGAAGCGCTTTCTGATGTAATCTAGTAATTAGTGCGTTATTACGATGCAAGATGAGGTGGACAATGGATGCAGCAAAAAATTATCTTAGCGTGGCTTTTTTTGCCTTTTTCGGCGGCCTGGCCCGCTATGGCTTAACAGCAGCATTTTCTTTTTATGGGACGGTGATTGCCAACCTTTCAGGCTGCTTTCTGCTGGCCTTTCTGACCTACTTTTTCTTGAAAAAATCAAGCGCGCGGGCTTGGCTGACAACGGGCCTGGGAACGGGCTTTGTCGGAGCCTTTACGACTTTTTCCAGCTTTAACCTGGATGCCTTCAAGCTCTTGATCGGCGGACAGAATCTGGGGGCCTTGGTCTACTTCATCGGCACGATCGCGGTCGGTTTCCTTTTTGCTTGGTTAGGCAAAAAGGCGGCCAACTTTGCCGCAGACAAACTTTTGGAAAGGAGGTAACAAGATGATTTTCGCGGTTGGATTTGGGGCCAGCCTGGGGGCGGTAGCCCGCTACGGCTTGACCTGTTACGGCAAGAAGCACTGGATGAAGGGAACGGCTTTTCCTTGGCCGACGCTTGTGATCAACTTGACGGGTGCCTTTTTGCTGGGCCTGGCCTTTGCCCGGCAGCTGCCAGTGGTTGTCTACGCTTTTCTGGGCACCGGCGTTTTGGGCGGCTTTACGACTTTTTCTACCTTGAACACGGAAATGGTCTCTTTGGCTGAAAATGGGCAAAAGCGCGTCCTTAAGCGCTACCTGTTGGCCAGTTACCTGGGCGGGGCTGTCCTTTTGACTTGCGGATATTATCTTGGAAGCCTGCTATGAAAAAAAGTCAACAAATACTGCGCAAAAGCCTGTGCACCCTGGCTGCCATAGTCTCCCTGGTGGCTCTGTTGAGCAGCCCCGTTACTTTTAAAATGGATGAGACCAAGGACTATGCTTCCAGCTTGATTGACACTTTTGCTAACCAAAGCGATGGCAGTGCCATGTCGATCGCGGCTAAAGCAGCGGTTGAATCGGGCTTGAAGGAAGATCTGGTCGCCCAATTGCCAGACAAGGTAGAGATCAGTGAGTCCTATCTCAGCCTTTACCGGCTGGTTTCCCGCTACCGGGAAAACAAGCAGCTGAAGTCCAGCGACTTGAAGCTGCCAGCTAAAAACAAGGTCCAGCTTTTTATGGATGATTTGATCCTTTACCTGGTCAACAGCGAACTCAAGGTGCATGAAGGAGAATTGCAGCAGATTACCCAGATCTACCAGCTTTCCTTATGGATCATCTGCGTCCTGTATTTGCTTGGCGTGGCCCTGCTGTTTTTTAACCGCTATCTGTCCTGGCTGCCATTTTTACTGGGGTCAGTCAGTGCCTTTGGCTTCCAGGTCTTTATCACGCATACCCTGACGGAAATGGTCCAGCAGGAAGTCTATTCCAAGATGTACTTTACCTACTCCTGGGGCAGCTGGGTTGGCTTTCTTTTGGCCCTGGTCCTGGCTGGCTATCTGCTTTACGCGGACATTTGCCGCTACCGGGCAAAAAAAGAGCCAAGCAAGGGTGCTGATCAAGAAGCCAAAAATGATTAAAATAGTTTTTTAAGCCAAGACGGACAGTCTTGGCTTTTTGTTTTTGCAGGAAAAATGATGTTTTACTTTGAAAGGGTGACTCTACTTGCTCTGGTATAACAACTTTTATATAATATAAAGAATAGGTTAATACTGGATAATCGATATTGCTTTAATTATAGCTTAATTTATGTTTAAAAATTAAAGGCTGATTTTGGCGGAAGCATCGGTTTTTAGGAGCGTATTTATGAGAAAAAATGATGAGCAGGCTGAGCTGGCTAGAATCGCTGAAAGCGAAGCTCCAATAGCACTTTATCAATTAAAGGATAACCATATTAAAGTCGTGGCCGTGTCCAAGGGCCTGGGCGAGCTCTATGGCCTGCCTGCAGCTGACCTCAAAAAAATGCTGGGCCAGGACCTCTTCGCGGGTCTTCATCCCGATGACCTGGCCTTGGTGCAGGCGGATTTTTCTTCCTTTGTCAAGCAGGAGACGGGCAGCTATGAAAAATTTTACCGGATCAAGCTGCCAGGGCAGAAGGAATATTCTCTCCTGCAGGCCCAAGGAAAGGTGGTCGAGCTTGACCAAGAGCCTGCCTTCATGGTCTGGTATACGGAAATGTCACCATCCCGCTTTCAGCAGCTGCTGGCTAGCGACCGGGTTATCCTGAAAGCAGGGAGAAATCAGGCTAAGCATCTGCGCGATGACTTGACCGGCCTGCCTAAGGCGGCCTACTTTTATGAGCTGGCTGAACAGGGTTGCCGGGAACTTTTTAAAAAGGGCAAGCAGCCGGTGATGCTGGCCTTCAATCTGATTGGCTTCAGCCACTTCAACCGCCGCTATTCCTATGTTGAAGGCAACCGCCTTCTGGCGGCCTTTGCTGATTTGCTTAGGCGAAATTTTGGAGAAGAATGTTGTGGTCATTTTACTGAAGACAATTTCTATGCTTTTACGGAGCATGAGAATCTTGAAGACCGGCTGGCTGCCTTTCTTAAAGAAAGCCGGCAAATCAATGGCGGCCGCAGCCTGTCAGTCCGTATCGGGATTTATGACGCTGGCAGCCTGGTTTATGAAGACATTAAAAAGGTCTGTGAATACGCCGCGGTGGCCTGCAACGACAACCGTAAGGACGTTAATGCCCATGTCGCTTATTTCACCAGCCAGAACCGGAAAAAACTGGAACTGGAGAACTACATCCTTTCCAACTTTGACCAAGCCTTGAAGGAAGGCTGGATTGAACCTTTCTACCAGCCAATCGTCCGTATTTTAAACGGGCAGAGCGGAAACTGGGAGGCCCTGGCCCGCTGGCGCAAACCGAATGGCGGGCTGCTGCTGAATGAGCAGTTTATTCCGATTCTGGATAAAGCAGGGGTATTGTATCAGCTGGACTTGTACATGGCTGACAAGGTGATTGCTGATCTGAAAAAGATGCAGGGAAAAGGCTACCTGGAAGTTGCTATTTCCCTCAACCTCTTCAGTTCAGAATTTGACCAGTGCAATATGGCTGAGGAGATCAGCCGGAAGGTGAAAGCAAGCGGCTTGTCACCGGAATTCATTGTCATTGAGATCAGCAATGACACCCGCAATCTCAATGCTGACAAGATCCGGGAACAGATCTACTTGTTTAAGGAAAAAGGTTTTTCCGTCTGGGTTGACAATTTTGGTGAAGGCTACTCCTCAATTGGCTTGATCAAGGACAATTCTCCTGTTTCCTGCATTAAGTTTGATGCAAGCTTTATCAAGGATCCCGACCAAAAGCGGTCAAAAACCGTTTTGAAGAAAATGGTTGAGCTGGCTGAAGAGCTGAGTATCGATACGATTGTCGAAGGGGTGGAAAATGCCGATCAATTGCTGGCCTTAAGGGAAATCGGCTGCGCCGCGGCCCAAGGCTACTATTTCGGCCAGCCACTGCCTTTTGACCAGGCGGTAAAGAAGTGGATCGAGGGTCCGGAAGCCAACATGGAACGCTTTAGCGAATCAGACTACTACAACAGCGTGGGCATGATGAGCCTGGAGCGGCCCCACTTCATGCAGGAAAGATACAACAGCGACTTGACCTTTGATGATCCAGACCCAGTTTTGGACCGCTACTTTAAGGGGACCCCGCTGGGCTTTTTGGAATACAGGGACGGCAAGCTCTATTACTTAAGAGGAAATGAAGGCTATACCCACTACTTGATCAGTTGCGGGTCAGTGACCAAAGAAGAAATGGAAGAGCACCCCTTCGCGACTGAGCTCAAATCAGTTGGCCCCCAATTTTTCAAGGACCTTAAGGGCTGGATTGATGAAGAATACTGGAAAAGCCACAAGACTGAGTGGCACTACAGCGTGCACAGCTATCCCAACAACCTTTACGTTGAGGGCTACCAGCGGATTCTGTCATACAATCCCCACACGGACGCTTATGCCTTGATTGATGTTCTGACCTCTTATAATGCCAACCAGGTTTACCATGACCCCGCCAGGGGCGATCTAGGGGTAACGGCCAACTTCAGCTTGAATGCCGACCAGTATCGGGACATGCCGATTCCTTTCATCATTTTGTCCCCAATCTACCGGGAAAAGAAGGTCGTTGACATGCAGTACATCTACGTCAACCAGGCCTACGCTGAAATCATGGACCAGAGCCGGGAAAAGCTGCTGGGCAACAAGATGTCTAATTTCGTCAAGCTGAAGCTAGATTTCTGGATTAAGGAGATTTTTGCTAGCGATGCTGGACAGATCCGGAAGGGCATCTTCCACTCAAAGACAGGACACTGGTATGAATACATTACAGCCAAGGCTTCGGTTCCTGGTACACGTTCTCTGGTCATGATCAATATTGACGAGCAAAAGCGCAGCGAGCGGGAGATTCAGCAAAAGCAGAATACCACCAATGAAATCGTTCAGCTCTCAGAAATCCTGAACGTTGAAAATGACCAGATGGAAACAGCTATCAACAAGGGGCTGGCCAAGCTGGGTCTGGACCTTGGGGCAGACCGGGTTGTCGTAATGGAAGGCGAAAATGACCTTGTCAAAAATACTTATTGCTGGAATCGGCCAGGCTTGAAATCTGCACAAAAGAGACAGCAGCAGATCAACTTGCCAGATCTGGATAGCCAGCTGCAAGAGCTGGTTGGTCAAGACAGCATGTTTTTGGCTGATCAAGCTGAAATTAGTCTGCGCTTTCCAGGAATTGTTGCGACCTATGATGATGATTACCAGTTAAAGAATGTTCTTTTGGCGCCGTTTTATGAGCGTGGCCGGATTCGCGGCACTGTTGTGGTGGAAAACCTCGATGCCGGCTTAAACATGGACTTCCACAACTTGATTGAACTGGCGGCTGACTTCGTTGGGGCCAAGGTCATGGGCTTGAACTTGGTACAGCAAAGAGATACTGACGTTTTGACCAAGCTGAATGACCGCCACCCTTACCTGGCCAAGCTGAACTACTACAAAAAATCGCAAGCCTCAAGAACCGTTGGCGTGGCTTTTATGGACTTGAATGGACTGAAAGAAGCCAATGACGAGCTAGGCCACGATGCCGGGGATGAACTGTTGATTTCGGCGGGCCAGATTATCAGCCAGGCTTTTGGCCGCGACCATGTTTACCGGGTCGGCGGGGATGAGTTCGTGGTTTTGGATGACCAGAGCAGCCGGATGGAATTTGAAGCCCACTGCGCGGCTTTTGAAAAGAGCATGACCGTGCCAGGGACACCGTCAATCTCAATTGGAGCCGAATGGTGTCCAGACTCTCACTACTTGCAAGAATCGGTCGAGAGAGCCGACCGGAAGATGCAGCGGCAGAAGAACGACTTCTATAAGTCACACAAGCGCTACCGCTGATATCGCCTGGGAGCAAAGAGAAATGAGGTTTAGTGATGAAGAGAAATAATCATGCCATTTTCTATTCGCTGATCATGGCCATAATCGTGCTGGCCCTGGGCATCGTCAGTTTCTGGGGCCGGGGCCAGGGGAATTTTAAAGGCATTTACTCAACGGCCCCCTTGACTGACATTGAGCAGAAATGGACTGATAAGAACGGTAAGGCAGTTGACGCCAGGGAACTTAAACCCGGCAAAGATGGGACGCTGACGATTTATTACCGCCTGCCTAAAAAGGTGAACAGCCAGGACAAGATTATTTTTTTCTCCAGATACATCAAGCAGATCGATGCTTATATCGGGCAAAAGAAGATCTATTCCAGCCACCCGGAGATCGCGGCTGACTGGCTGGGCCTGACGGAACATTATGAGAGTTTTACCAACAGCATCAGCCTGCCAGCTGGTTCAGCCGGCAAGCAGGTCCGCTTGACTTTAAAGGGCTTTTACCAGCCAGTTGGCAAGCTTACAGCCTGCAGTCTGGGCAATGACGGGGCCTTTTTGGCCAATTATGTTAGAAAAAATGCCTTGCGGGTGGCCATGGGGATCATCTCAGCTGTCTTGGGACTGACTCTCTTGCTGTTTGCCTTCTTTGCTCCTTTGGAAAGCAAGTTTAAGCGGAGCTTGATCTATTATTCAATTGCTACAATCCTGTTTTCTGTCATGCAGATGCAGGAAGAAATGCAGCTGACGGTACTTTTTGGCCAATATCATGTCTGGCGCCTGTTTACCTATCCGGTGATGATCTTGATGCCATATTTGCTGATCATGGCGATCAATGAGCAGCTGGAATATCCTAAGCAGCTGTATACTAACTTTGCTTTTGCTTTAAGCATGCTGGATCTGTTTTATGTTCTTTGGCGCTTTTGGAGCAAAGGGGAAGACCTCGCCAGTGACGGCCCCTTTTTGATCATTATGATCATCGCTGCTTTTGTCAGCGCGATTGCCATGATTTTAGGTGACATCTACCAGGCTTATAAGGCGGCAAATGAAGCAAAAAGAGAAAAGGAGAATGACTCCAAGCAGGAATCAGTGAAGGCAGCTTACAAGACCAGACAGCTGATTCACTGGTCCTACTTCGCGACTTTCGTTATCATCCTTGTATGTATCGGCATAGATGCATACCGTTATCTCGCTCTAAAACACGCGATAGATGATTACGCGGCTTTGCGCTATGGCTTCTTTTTCAGCCAGATTCTGATGTTCAGACAGTACTTCTTGTCAGAACTGGACAATATGCAGCAAAAAGGTCAGGATGACACTTACATAAAGATGGTCAACTATGACCGCTTGACGGGCCTTTATACCCAGTACTACTTGACGCAGAAAATCACCAAAGAACGGGAAGAAGACCCGTCAATCATGCCGGCCATCGTTTACATCAACTTGGCCAAGTTCAAGCTTTACAACGTGATCAATGGCCACGAAAAAGGTGACGAATGCTTGAAGCAGGTCGCGGAAATCCTGCGGGATATTTTTGGCCCGGACAACCTGGCCCGGTTCGGGAACGACCACTTCGTTATTTTTGACCAGGACAACGACGGGGTTATGGACCGGATCGAAGAAGCCAACCGCCGGGTCGGACAGATCGACTTGTCCTTTAAGCTTTACCTAAAGGCCGGGATCTACTATTCTGATGGCAGCAAGAGCATCGAAACCGAATGCGACTATGCCAAGACGGCCTGCGACGAGGTCAAGGACGGGGCAGAAAAGTGCTACCGGGTCTACACTGAAGAATTCAGTGAACAATCAGCCTACACCAAGTTCGTGGTCGACCATATTGATGAAGCGATCGCTAACGGTGACATCCAGGTCTACTACCAGCCGCAAGTACACTTGATGAACGGCAAGCTGGCCGGCCTGGAAGCCTTGGCCCGCTGGAATGACCAGACCAGGGGCTTCATGTCACCAGGCCGCTTCGTGCCGGTCCTGGAAGCCAGCAACTTGACCTACAAGCTGGACTTGTATGTCTTGGAAGAAGCGGCTAAATTGATCAAGCACCAGCTGGACACAGGCGGCAAGATCGTGCCGATTTCCTTCAACCTGTCCCGGACTGACTTCGTGACCAGCGACCCTAACCAGGTCCTTCTGGATTTAGTTAAAAAGTATGGTATTCCCCGGGAAATGCTGCGGGTGGAAATCACCGAAACCATCCTGACTGAAGACCCGGTCAAGATCAAGAAGGCCATCGACCGTTTCCACGCCAATGGCTTTGAGGTTTTGATGGACGACTTCGGCAGTGGGGCATCATCCTTGAACACCTTGAAAGAGTACGGCTTTGATGAAATCAAGCTGGACATGATCTTCATGCGGAAGTTCGACGAACGGAGCAAGAAGGTTATCAAGCCGCTAATTTCCATGGCCAAGAGCCTGGGCGTTCATACCCTGTGTGAAGGGGTGGAGAGCAAGGAACAGATTGCCTTCTTGAAAGACGTGGGCTGTGAAGTAGTTCAAGGTTACTATTATGGCAAGCCGAATACCTTCCAGGAAGTGGTTGACCGCTTGGAAGAACTAGGCGTTGAATGGGAAGGGCTGGATGAAAACTCCTACTTTGAAACTGCCGGTTTGGTCGACGTCAACGTTGACCAGCCGTTGGCCATCATCGATTATGACCGGGCAGCAGAAAAGTTTACCGCCTACTATCTCAATACTGCTTTTCGTTCTTTTGCGGCGCAAATTGGGGTCGTTCTGGCTACTGACCGTTCTTTGTCCTGGCAAGACCAGGCCAGCCAGGAGAAAATGTTGGCCTTTGCCAAAGCAGCTGCCCGGTCAACCCATGAACAGCTAACCAGTTTAACGGTTTCTGCCCGGGAATACCAGCTGAGCTTCAAGATGCTAGTCAATTTGCAGGGGCATGCTTTATTCAAGGTCTTGCTCTTATCCAGCCAGGCCCAGGAAAAGCAGGCAAGTTCCGGCAGATTTGAAGACCTGCCTTTGCCTTATGTAGTTGTCCGGCCATTTTATGACCAGGCCAGCCAGCAGGCAGACTGTGAATTTGTCTCTGTCAACCAGATTTTCAGCCAGCTCTTGCAGCTGCCTAAAGAGGAATTGCTGGGTAAAAAGCTGACGGCAGCCCTGCCAGGAGAAGAAGCCCAGTGGTCCAGCCTGCCTTTGGAAGTCCTTCGGACCGGCCGGGCCAGCAGCCACCGCCTTTACAGCAAGCATATGGAGGCTTGGTGCGAATTTACCCTCCTGCCAGCCGTTCAGCCGGCTTGTGTGGCTATGGCCTTTACCAGGATCGAAGACAGTGCTCCGCGCCTGGCGGCTCTTAAACGGGCCGGCAGCCTGGCAGCGCAAAGCGCGGCTTTGGCCCGGACTTTGAACGGACCAGAAGACCATGCTTCTGAGATCAACTTCTCCTTGGCTGAAGTAGCCAGCTTGATCAAGCCTGAAAGAGTCTACATGTTCTCTGCTGGCAAGGATAAGGCAGAGCTTGAATATGAATGGAGCAAGAAGTCCAGTCTTATGGGCAAGATTTCAGATGCTCTGTCAGAGAAAATCGTATCTTACTGCGAGCGCCTGCGGGGGCAGAAGCCATACCTTTACATCAGCGATATGGAAAGCCTGCGCTTTGACCGGGAACTATATGACTTGAACCGGAAGAATGTCCGCATTCTGCTCTACCCGCTTTTTACAGGCAAAAAGCTTTTAGGCTACTTGGGGGTAGAAAACTTCGATGCAGATCAATTAGCTTATGCCAAGGACTTGCTGGGCGAATACTCCCGCTATCTGGCAGCCAAGCTAAGCGTAGTTAGCCGCTTGCAGCAATTGGCAAATCCGGCAGCCAGCGACCACTTGACTGGTCTTGGCGGGGCCGGGGCTTACCAGGAAAAACTTGAGAAGCTGAAGAGTGACCGGCAGCCAGCCGCCTTGCTCTACCTGGACCTCTACAATTTGCGGGACTACAATGCTGACCACGGCCCGCAGGAAGGGAACCTGCTCTTGCAGCAGACGGCCGACTGGCTGGCTGAGAGCTTTGATGTCCGCCAGCTCTACCGGATCAGCGGGGAAGAGTTCGTGGCGGTCATGCCAGAAGCCAGCGAAGCAGATCTGAGTGCCAAGCTGCAGGAAGTCAAGGACCGGCAAGCCGGAGAAGACCGGATCAAGCTGATCTGGACCGGGAAGGTCTGCGACTACCCAAGACATATCCTGGACGCGGCCAAGCAGCTGGACCAAGCTTTAAATGACAAGAAAGCTGAGATCTACGCGGCAGCCAGCCAAAATTAAGAAGGAGACGCCAAGGCGTCTCTTTTTTCTTTAAAAAAGCTGCATGCTATAATATTTCTTACACTTTAGGGAAAGGTGACAAAAATGCGGAAAATTTTGTTTTTATGTCATGGCAACATCTGCCGGTCGCCAATGGCCGAATTTATCATGAAGCAGCTCTTGGATGAGGCCGGCAAGGCTGACCAGGTTGAAGTTGCTTCAGCAGCCGTGACGAGCGATGAAATCATTGGCGGAGTTGGCAATCCGATGGACTCCCGGGCCCAAAGGGAACTGACCAAGCACGGGGTGCCTTTTAGCCAGCACCGGGCCCAGCTCTTGACCCGGGAAGACTATGACAAGTATGACTACCTGATTGCCATGGACAGTGAGAACTTCATGGCCATGAACCAGATCTGCGGGGGTGACCCGGAAAGAAAGCAGTACAAGCTGCTCCAGTTTGCCGGTAGTTTTGATGATATTGATGACCCATGGTACACGAATGACTTTGACCAGGCTTTCGAGGACATCAGCCGGGGCTGCCAGGGCCTGTTAGACCAGCTTTAGGCCAGGAATTTACGAAAACGCTTAAAGCGAGTACAATTAAGGGTGTAAGTTGTAAGAAAATTTTTAATTGTTTATGGCAATAGTAAGGATTTGTTTATGAAAAAGTATGTCATTTTGCACCCGACCGGCCGGATCTCCCGCCTGGTCATCAAGCACTTGCTGGCTGACCCCCAGTTCAGCGATGTTGAACTGGAGCTTTTGACCCAGCGGCCGGAACTTTTAGCTGACTTGGCAAAGGCTGACCGGATCAAGCTGACCGAAGGGGCAGCGACTGACCTGGACAAGATCAAGGAAGTCACCAGGGATGCTGACCTGGTCTTTTTGGGCAAGGTTGACGACAAGAAGTTCACGGTGATCAGCCGGAACTTGGTCAAGGCAAGCCAGGAAAACGGCTTTGACCGGGTGATCGAACTGAGCCTGGCCGGCCTTTACTACGAAATTCCCGGGGAATTCGGCACCTGGGTTGACGAATGGGTGGGCTCTGGCCGTTTTTTGCCAGCCAGAGAAGCTGCCCACCGCCTGGAAGAAGCAGACCTGGACTACACCTTGATCAGAATGCCGGCCTTGACCGACTGGCCAGATGTCAAGTACTCCTTGACCGGCCGCTATGACGAATTTGTCGGCACCTCTGTCTCAAGAGCCAGCGTGGCTGACCTGGTCTTGAAGATCATGGCCGATCCCGCTCAGTACTCCCGCGCCAGCGTTGGCATCTCCCAGCCGGAAACGGCGGGTTATGTCCGGCCAGTTTACTAAAGACAGAAATTGTAATTTAAGCAAAATGAAAAGATCTGCACGCTCGTGCAGATCTTTTTTGTCTAACAATATTGTTTTTTAGTCCTTTTTGTCTTTACCGGCTGACTTTTGCCCCTTTTGGCAAGCGGCGGCCGATCAGCCAGACAGCTAAGAGGGCAATGGCTGATTCAATGACAATGTAGAGGGCCCGCAGCTTGATATTGGTCCCGCCCAGCCAGACATTGAAGACGATTGAGCCCAGGACAATAGTGATCATCCAGGTCCATTGCTGCTGGTCAAAGGCCAGGCCATATTCTTCTTCTCTTCTGCGGATGCCCGGGAAGATCCCGCCCAGGCCGATCAAGACCAGGCAGGCCACGATGTTGATGGAAAGTTCATACCACCAAACCCAGCTGCCTTCCTTGACGTCTTGGGGCATAAAGCCTAAAACAGTAGCGATAGCCGTGACAGCCAGGAGGGCAAAGCCGACCCACCAGGCAAAGGTGTCGTTTTTAATGTAGCGGTAAACTGACGGGTACTTAGAGGAATTTTTGCCCCGGACCTTCATGAAGGAGTAGAAGATCCAGCAGGTAACTGCCGGTGAAATGATCCCGTTCAAGTTCAAAAGCCAGTTAAAGATATCGTTCATGTCTGGCAGGAAAATCCCCAGAACCATGATGAAGCCGCTCAAAAAGACGGTTAAAATGTAGCCGTTGATCGGTAGGCCATCCTTGTTGGTCTTCTTGAGGAACTTCGGCATGTACTTGTCCCCGGTGTCGGAGATCAGCATTCTGGTCATGGCATCGAGCAAAACAGACAAGAGGGCCACGTTGTAGAAAAATGAGGCCCAGGCATAGATGTAGACAAACAGGTTGCCCACGCCAAACTGCTTGCCCATAGCACCGAAGACGTAGTATTCACCGTTCATCTTCAAGTCGTTTGGCATGTGGTTGGCATCGATGTAGATGCCCAGGGCAATTGAGCCAAAGATGGTCAAAAAGCAGGTCATGAGGGCCAGAGCGATCATGGCTTTAGGGAATTCCCGCTTAGGGTCCTTCATCCGGGTCACGTAAGGGGCGACCAGCTCAGACCCGTTGACGGCATAGATCAGCATCCCCACGGTTGAGAAGTATTTAAGGTCAAACTTGGGGATGATGGTCTTCCAGGTAAATGGCGTCGCGGTCTTGCCGCCGGACTTGGCCAGGCCGGCGAAGGCCAGAAGCACGAAGAGGATAGTCATGATGAACATGGCCCAGCCCCCGATGTTGGACAGAATTTCCATTGACTTGGAGAATTTGTGTTCCAGCAGGGTCAAAAGGATAAAGATGACAAAGGTGATGGCCGTGAACATGGCGGTTGAAAGGAATTTCGGGTCCTCAAACTCGTCAGTCCCGGTCAGCCCCCAGCCAACGTCGACCAGGAGGCAGTTGGCCGTGTCGACCACGTAGGGAATCGAAGCGGCCCAGTAGGTCCAGGCCGTGAAGTAGCCTAAAAATTCACCGTCAGTGGCTCTGACCCAAGAGGAGAGGCCACCGCCTTCATGATTGAAAACTGAACCCAGGTGGCCAACGATCAAAGCGTAGGGAACCACGTAAAGGAACATCATCAAAACCCAGGAGGTGATAACCGCCATCCCTTGGTTTTGGAAGTTGTACATGATGTCTTCCAGCCCGATGACCGTGACAAAGGCCATCATGGCTAAAGTCTGCCAGGAAATATAATTTCCCTTTTTATCTAATTCGTCCATAAAAAATCCTTCCTGTTAAGCAAATTTCACTAACAAGAAGTCTGGCCCGGGGACTTGTTCAGCGATACCATTTTCATCTCCAATCTAGCAATTATTAATTTTTTTAAAAGCAAAATCTATTTTACATTACTTATGAAGGGAAAAACAGCCTTTTAGCCATGATAGCGGTTCCCGGGCGAATATTTTCTGAGCAGAAGATTTCCTATCTTTTTTCTTTGGAGTACAATTAAAGACAAGTTAAATTTGACGAGGTGATTTTATGGAGAAAAAATTGGACAGCGCGATTTTCGCGGGCGGCTGCTTCTGGTGCATGGTTGCTCCTTTTGACACTTTGCCGGGCATCGAGAGCGTCACGGCTGGCTATACGGGCGGCCATGTGCCCAACCCGACTTATGAGCAGGTTTGCAGCCACACGACTGGCCACACGGAAGCGGTCAAGATCGTTTTTGACCCGGATCTGATGACTTATGAGGACCTGCTTGGCTACTACTGGCAGGTGACGGATCCGACTGACGCCAGCGGCCAGTTCCAGGACCGGGGAGACAACTACCGGCCGGTGATTTTTTACAATTCACCAGAGCAGAAGGCGGCAGCGGAAAAGTCCAAGCAGGAACTGGAGGAAAGCGGCCGTTTTGATGATCCGATCGTGACCGAGATCGAACCTGCCGCGCCATTTTATGAAGCTGAAGACTACCACCAGCAATTTTATTTGAAGCATCCGGACCGCTACGCGGCTGAAGAAGCCGGAGGACGTGCCCAGTTCATCAAGGAGCACTGGGGCAAGTAAAAGGATGACAAGGGGGGACGGCATGAAGAAAGGTTTAGTGATGGAGGGCGGCGCCATGCGGGGCCTGTACACGGCCGGGGTGACCGACGTCCTTATGAAATACGGGATCAAGTTTGACGGGGCGGTTGGCGTTTCAGCCGGGGTGGCCTTTGGCTGCAACTATAAGTCCCTGCAGCCTGGTCGGGTCTTGCGCTACAACCTCCGCTACGGCGGCCGGCCCCAGTTTAAGAGCTGGCGGTCCTGGCTCAAAACAGGCGACCTGTACGGGGCGGACTTTTGCTACTACACTTTGCCAGAGCGCCTGGATCCTTTTGACACGGCAGCTTTTGCCAGAAACCCGATGGACTTCTGGTGCGTGGCAACGGATGTAGAGACGGCCCAGCCAGCCTACCACAAATTGACCACTGGCAAGGGGCGGGACGTGGCCTGGATCCGGGCCTCAGCCTCGATTCCCTTCTTTGCCCGGCCGGTTAAAATCGGCAGCCACGCCTACTGGGACGGGGGCGTCAGCGATTCAATCCCGGTCCGCTTTCTCTTGGAAAAAGGCTATGATAAAGCTGTGGTTATTTTGACCCAGCCAGCCGGCTACCAGAAAGAGCCGTCACGCCTGCAGCCAGTCGTTGACCGGGTCTTGAAGAAGTACCCGGCTGTCGTGGCGCGCCTCAAGCAGCGGCACCAGGAATACAATGACTGCCTGGCTTATATCGCCAGAGAAGAGGCAGCTGGAAAGCTTTTTGTCTTCCGGCCCAGCCAAGATATTGACGTCAGCGCCATGGAAAAAGACCCAAAGCGGCTTAAGGCGGTCTACCAGGTCGGCGTCAGGGATGCCAGCCGGCAGATTGGGGCCTTGAAGGAATTTTTGAAAGATTGATGACATACAAAAACGGTGACTGAGGATGCAGTCACCGTTTTCTTATTCAATTCTATTCCTTATTCAGCCAATTTGGCCAGCTTCTGGTAGTTGGCCAGCATCCAGTCGGCGTAAGCCACCTTGTTTGGCATGGTTTCGCGGACTTCCAGGATCGGGATGCCCTGCTTTTTAGCCTTCTTGACGAAGGACTTGACCATGTCTGAGCTGGCTTGGGTGTTGTTGACGAAGAAGGCGATCTGCTTTTTCTTGATGGCCTCATTCATCTTGGCAATCACGGCCGCGCTTGGGTCAGTTTCCTTTTCAGTAGCTTCTTCAAAGTTCTTGTTGCCGATCTTGAAGCCGGTCCGCTCTAAAGCGTAGTCAAAAACCGGCTCGCTGACAAAGACCTGCTTGGCCTTTTCGCCCTTGATCTGGTCAGCGACTTGGTCGATCTTGTCGATCTTTTTCAGGTACTTTTTGGCCTGGGCCTGGTAGTAGCTGGCATGCTTCTTGTCAATTTTGCTCAGCTCCTTGACCAGGTAGGCGACGTACTTTTTCGGCATGGACAAGTTGTACCAGATGTGGGGGTTGGCGCTGGAATCCAGCTGCAGCAAGTCTTCCCCGACCTTGACGGCCTTCTTGTCGTTGGAGGCGGCCAGGTTGTCCATCCAGCTGTCATAGCCCATCCCGTTGGCGACAATGATGTCGGCTCCAGCTACCGTCTTAGCGGCGTTGGTCGTTGGCTCGTAGTCGTGGGGGTCGGAGTTGCCGTTGGCGATCAAGGCGGTAGCCTTCCCGTATTTGCCGACGATATTTTGGGCGATGTCGGCGTAAATGTTGGTCGAAGTCACAATCTTGATCTGGCTGCTGGAAGTCTTTTCATTTTTTGCGCAGCCGGCTAAAAAGAGAGTAGCCAAAAAAAGAATTGGCCAGATGATTAACTGTCTGTGTTTTTTCTTCATGTCTTTTCCTTTCAAGATCTGCAGCTCGCCTGCAAATCATAATAGAATACGGGAAAAAATCGTAAAAGTCAAGCATCAGCATTTGATCGATGGTAAAATAAACGACATGAATGATTTTAAGTTTAGTAAAAGAGAAAAAGTTTACCTCCTCCTGGCCCTGGCCGTTTTGGTCATGCTCTTCATCTCAAGCTCGATGACCTACCATGAGCAGAAAATGAAGGCAGGTTTCATCCATACCTACCTGGGCTGGCTGGAAGATTTGATTCACCGGCTCAATATTTATTACGGCGGGGTCTGGCACAATGTCAAGACTGACGGATCGGCCGGCTTTACCCAGTTCGTGGTCCGGAAACTGGCCCATTTTACCAGCTACTTCTTCTACGGCCTCTTTGCCTACCTAGGTTTGCGGCGAGTTTTTGTCATCAAGTGGACCGGGCCCCTCTTTGTCTGGGCCAGCGCCTTTGCCTTCGCGGCTATGGATGAGTTCCACCAGTTTTTGACCGGGGACCGGACGCCGAGCGTACACGACGTGATGCTGGATGCCAGTGGAGCGCTCTTGGCCATTGGTTTGGCGGTGATTTTTTATCAAATAAAGCAGGGGCGGGAGCGAAAAAAGTCGGCCATTTAAGGGCTGAAACCGTTGAATTTCTGCCTTTCCTGAGTTATGATAAAAAAGTTGATTATATTAATTACAGAAAGAAGGATCCTAAATGTCAGGACATTCAAAATGGCACAATATTCAAGGCCGCAAGAATGCGCAAGACGCTAAGAGAGGGAAGGTTTTCCAAAAGCTCTCCCGTGAAATTTACATGGCTGCAAAGAGTGGTGGTCCTGACCCTTCAGGTAATCCAAGCTTGCGTTTGGTCATGGACAAGGCACGTGCTGCCAACATGCCAAAGGACAACATCCAACGGGCCATCAAGAAGGCTGAAGGCAACTCAGATGAACACTACGATGAAGTAACTTACGAAGGTTACGCACCGGGCGGCGTTGCCATCCTGGTTGAAGCTTTGACTGACAACAAGAACCGGACTGCCTCATCCGTCCGCGTGGCCTTTACCCGCAACGGCGGCAGCCTTGGTGCTACTGGGTCAGTTGCCTACATGTTCGACCGCAAGGGCTACATTGTAATCGACCGGTCAACTACTGACGCGGATGAAGACCAAATGCTGATGGACGTCATGGAAGCCGGCGGCGACGACCTGCAAACCAGCGACGACGCTTACGAAATCTACACTGACGCCAAGAGCTTTACTGCTGTCCGCGATGCTTTGGAAAAGGCCGGCTACAAGCTCGCAGTTTCCGAACTGACCATGGTGCCGCAAAACACCACTCCAGTTCCAGACGACAAGAAGGAACAATTCGAAAAGCTGGTTGACGCTTTGGAAGACGACGATGACGTTTCCAACGTTTACACCGCTGCAGCTGACGAAGAAGAATAATTCAAGCTGTAAATTAAGCTATACAAGACGCGACTTTCTTAGGAAAGCCGCGTTTTTTTATGCTCTTTTGCGATTTTTTGGAAAAATTTTGACTTCTCAGAAAAAAATCGGCACTTTTGGCGTACTAGTAAGTGGAGGAGGAAAAAGAGAAAAAGAAAGGAGGACCTTGTGGAAGTTGAGGACAAAGCCCGGCAAATGCTGGAAGAAGCGGTTAGGATCCGGGCCAGTGACATCTTTTTCCTGCCCAAGAAGGGCGGATATAAATTGCGCCTGCGGGCTGGGGACTTGGAAGAAAGGCCGGACCTGACCCTGGAAGCGGGCAATGAATTAGTCAACTGGTTCAAGTACCAAGCCGAAATGGATATTGCTGAACACCGCCGCCCCCAGGTTGGCAGCATGGCTGTCAATTTATCGGGGCAGGACTACTGGCTCCGCCTTTCCAGCGTGGGCGATTACCGGGGGAAGGACTCATTGGTCATCCGGATCATCTATGCTTTGGGGGAGAGCCGGTACTTTTTCCCGGACCAGTTTAAGGACCTGGTGGACCTCTGCTGGCGGCGGGGGATGATCGTGACCAGCGGGCCAACGGGGTCGGGGAAGACCACGACCATGTATGAATTAGCCAGAAGGCTCAGCCAGACGAAAATGGTGATGACTATTGAAGACCCGGTGGAAGTGTATGAGGAGAGCTTTTTTCAGGCCCAGGTCAATGCCGGTGCCGGGATCAGCTATGCCAGCCTGTTAAAGGCGGCCCTGCGCCACCGGCCGGACGTCTTGATCATCGGGGAAATCCGCGATGAAGAGACGGCCCATTTGGCGGTTGACGCGGCTTTAAGCGGCCACCTGGTTTTAGCCACAGTGCATGCCAAAAGTACCTACCAAACCATTTCCCGCCTGGAGAGCCTGGGAGTTAAAAATAACGAGCTGGTCAACTGCTTGACGGCGGTGTCCTACCAGCGCCTTTTGCCGGGTAAAAAGGGCCCGGCCTGCCTGCTGGACTTGGCCAGCAAGGAGGACTTGCTGGCAGCCTTAGCACAGCCGGTCAGAGGGAATTTCGCCGTTTGGGAGGAAAACTTAAGCAAGCTGGTGGAGAAAGGAGAAATTACAGAAGATGTGGCAAGGCAATATAAAGGCGGCTAGGCTGAAGCAGAGTGAGCAGGTGGAGCTGCTGGCTTTTTTGGCCAATTGCCTCAAGAACGGCTTTTCCTTGACCAAGAGCCTGCAGCTGTTGCCCCTGCTTTGGCCCAAGCGGAAAAAGCAGCTGGCCCGGCTGGATGAACAGATGCGGCAAGGAGAAGACCTGGGCCGGCTTCTGGCGGGCCTGGGCTTTAACAAAACGACCGTAACCCAGCTGGACATGGCAATAAGTCAAGGGCGGCTGGATGAATCTTTGGCCCAGCTGGCCCTTTTGGGGCGGATGAAGAATGAGCAGGTCAAGAAGTTGCAGGGAGAACTGGCCTACCCGGTCGTTTTGGCGGGGATGATG
>NZ_JBJEES010000063.1:0-2507 GCF_051873315.1 Lactobacillus sp. | reverse complement strand
GTCCGGGTGGCTTCCTTGAGCAAGCTGGTGGCTGCCGGGGTCAAGAGCCACGATGCCAGCGGCTTGACACCGCTTGAACAATTGACGGCCATCAACCAAAAGGAACATGAAGTCGTTGAGAAGCGCTACTCAACTTATTCCCGGTCCTTGATGCCGCTTTTGCACAAGAATGGCATCAACATCTTGGAAGGCGACGAACTTTCTGAAGACCAGGAAGAATACATTCGCCGCTACTTCGCAAATGAACTTTACCCGGTTTTGACCCCGATGGCTGACGACCAATCCCGGCCATTCCCGTTTATCAACAACAACTCCTTGAACATTGCCCTGCGCCTTAAGGACCGGGAAAGCGGCGAGCACAAGTTTGCCACGCTCAGAGTGCCGAACATTTTCCCGCGCTTGGTCAAATTGCCGGATGGCGACAATGACTTCATCATGCTGGAAGACATTATCAAGATTTTCGCCGACCGGCTTTTTGACGGCTACGAAATCCGCCAGGCAGCCTGCTACCGGGTTACCCGGGACATGGACCTGGACGTTTCTGAAAGTGATACTTCCGACTTCCTTTTGGCGGTTAAAAAGCAGCTGGAAGACCGCGAGCACGGCCACGTAACCCGGCTGGAAGTTGAAAGCAGCATGAACACCAAGCTGCTCAAGCACTTGATGAAACGGCTGAACGTGGAAGAAAGCAGCGTCTTCAGCATCAACGGCCCGATCGACTTGACCTTCCTCAAGAAGCTGCCAGGAATGGTTGAAGGCCATGAAGACCTCCGCTACAAGCCGATGCAGGCCTTTATCGACCCGGCTTTGAGAAGCGACCACAATATTTTTGACTCAATCCGGGAAAAGGACTACCTGGTTCAGCACCCTTACGACAGCTTTGATGCTGTCTTGAACTTTGTCAAGCAAGCAGCCAAGGACCCAGATGTTCTGGCTATCAAGATGACCCTGTACCGGGTTTCTGGCAATTCTCCGATCATCAAGTACCTGGGCCAGGCGGCTAAAGCCGGCAAGCAGGTTACGGTTCTGGTGGAAGTCAAGGCCCGTTTTGATGAATCAAACAACGTTCACTGGGCTAGAACCCTGGAACAGATGGGCTGTCACGTTATCTACGGGCTGGTGGGCCTAAAGACTCACACCAAGGTAACCCTGGTCATCCGCCGCGATGAAGACGGAATCCGCCGCTACCTGCACTTGGGGACTGGTAACTACAACGATGTTACTGCTCACTTCTACACCGACCTGGGCCTCTTCACCTGTGACCGGGACCTGGGCGTTGACGCGACCAACCTCTTCAACATGCTGTCTGGCTACTCCAAGCCGCCTTACTTCAGCAAGCTGCGGATTTCGCCAAAGCTGATCCGGCAGTTTATTTACGAAAAGATCGACAATGAAGTTGCCATCGCCAAGGCTGGCCGGCATGCTGAAATTCACATGAAGATGAACTCCCTGTCTGACCCGGACGTGATCGCCAAGCTTTATGAAGCTTCCGCTGCCGGGGTCAAGATCCACTTGATCGTTCGGGGGATCTGCTGCTTGAAGACGGAAATTCCAGGCGTCAGCGACAACATCGAGGTGTACTCGATTGTCGGCCGCTTCCTGGAACACAGCCGGATCTACTACTTCTACAATGACGGCAAGGAAGAAGTCTACCTGGCCAGCGCCGACATGATGCGGCGGAACTTGAACCGGCGGGTGGAAACTCTCTTCCCGGTTTTGCAAGAAGACTTGAAGGAAAGAGTTTTGGACATTTTTGCCAAGATGTGGCAGGACAATGTCCAGGCCCGGATTCTGCACAAGACCGAGTGGGTTCATGCCGACCGGCGGGGGCAGACGCCATTCAACAGCCAGGAATACTTCATCGCTGAAGCAGCTGAAAAGGTGCGGATTGTTGAAGAAGAGGAAGAAGAAGAGAAGGCTAAGAAGAAAGACGCTTTTGAGGCCATGAAGCCGCAGGAAAGCGAATTGGAAGACGAAGAAAAGTAGGCTGAAAAATGGAAAGAGACCGCCACGAAATCGAAACTTTTAAAATCGATCAAATGTTTATCGGCGACAGCCAGGAAGAGCTGATCAAGCAGGGAGAAGGCCGTCTTAAGGAACATCCAATCGCGGCGATCAGTACCTTCAACCCGGTCAAGCGGGACGTGGTCCAGCTGATCAAGCTGACTGAGGAGAAAATGATCCCTGAGCTGCTCGGAATGCGGCACAAGCGGATGATGCAGAACCCCTTTTCCTATTTCCGGGCCACGGCCGGGATCATGGAAAAGGACCTGCGTCAGTTTCCAGAAGGCCAGTCCCATATTCCAGTGATCATCTGCGGGGACTCCCACTTGACCAATTTTGGCTTTTTTGCTTCTCCGGAGCGTCAGCTTCTTTTTGGCTTGAACGATTTTGACGAAGCCCGGATCGGCAACTGGGAATTTGACCTCAAGCGCCTCTTGACTAGCGTGGTTTTGACTGGCCGGATCAATGGCTACCCGAAAGAGCAGCTGGATAGCATTTTGGCG
>NZ_JBJEES010000062.1:0-39243 GCF_051873315.1 Lactobacillus sp. | reverse complement strand
TTCTTCATGTTAAAGGCTACGATGTTGCCTTTAAGCTGGTCACTGGCAGCGGCAGACCGGTACCAGCTGCTGTAAGCCCAGCCGCCATTTACGGCCAACCCTTCCATAACGGGGCCGACCTGCTGCCAGTCATTGGTCTCTAGGCTCAAGTTGCGCGGCTCCCAAAGCTGGGTAGCCAAAGTCAAGCCGCCGCTACTCCAGCGGTTGCTGCTGGTCTCTACGCCGTAGCGGTGAGCGGCATTCCAGTTCTTGGAGCTGCCGGAGTGGCTTCTCGTGCTGGCTACTTCCTTAGGCCCCTTCTTGGCAGTGACGGCCGGCTTAAGCGCCCGGTTCGGGTTGGCCGTCTTCACTACTTGAACAACCGTCTTGGCCTTGCCATAGGTAAAAGTCAGCTTGTCTCCGGACAGACTGGCCTTAACCGCGCCATTCGCCGGGTCCACCATGGTCCCGTGAGCGTCAGTGACATAGCTGATGGCATCCTTGTAGTTGAAGCGGTTGTCATCTTTGACCAGGTAAATCTGCTTGGCCGCCGAAATCTTGTTTCTGACGAACCATTTTTCACTAACCCAGCCTAATGGACGACCGTTGGCATAGATGTATGCATAAGTCCCCTTCTTGGTCTTCTTGCTGGCCGTTGACTGGATCTTGCTGTATTTGAAGTACTTGGTGGTCGTCAGCTTCTTGCTGGCCCCCTTGCTTGTCACTTTGGCATAGATCCCCATGTTTTTCGTCCCCGGCATCTTGCTGACCGTAGCCGCCTGGGCCGTTTTGGCCTGGCCGGCAAAGGCTGCCGCCAAGAGGAGCGAGCAAAGCAGTTTCTTATTCATTTCTTTTTTCACTTTCTACATAAATCAGATTTTTCCGGCTAAAAAAGCCTTTCCACACAAGGACATTATAGCACCGGTTTATTTTTCGAAAAAGAGTGCTCCAAGTTTGACAGACCGGGCCAGGAGTGTTTTAATTAGCACTGTATCCAAATGAGTGCTAATCAAATTCACTAGGAGGAAAATTATGTTAGTACCTACAGTTATTGAACAAACGGCCCGCGGCGAACGCGCTTATGACATTTACTCCCGCTTGCTGAAGGACCGGATCATCATGTTGAGCGGTGAAGTCAACGACCAAATGGCCAACTCCATCATCGCCCAGCTGCTTTTCCTTGACGCGCAAGACAACACTAAAGACATTTACATGTACATCAACTCACCAGGCGGCGTAATTACTTCCGGCATGGCTATCGTGGACACCATGAACTTCATCAAGTCCCCAGTTTCCACCATTGCCACCGGTATGGCAGCTTCCATGGCCTCAATCATTTTGGCCGAAGGCGAAAAGGGCAAGCGTTTTGCCCTGCCGCACGCTACTGTCCTGATCCACCAGCCTTTGGGCGGGGCGCAAGGGCAAGCCACGGAAATCCAGATTGCCGCTGAAGAAATCCTGAAGACCAGAAAGATGATCAACGAACTTCTGGCCAAGGACTCCGGCCAGGACATCGAAACCATCAAGCGCGACACTGAACGCGACCACTACATGACCGCCCAGGAAGCCAAGGACTACGGCTTGATCGACGACATCATGGTCAACCAAAACAAGTAATCCGCTTTTTAGCGGAAAGAAAATCCAGACGACTGCTATAGCCGTCTGGATTTTTCTTTTGTCTTATATTAGCGAAGGTTTTCCGCGATCTCATGCAGTTTCTTCAAGCGGTGGTTGACCCCGGACTTGGAAATCGGGCCATCGGGAACCTGCTCAGCCAGTTCCTTAAGGGAGAGTTCCGGGTGCTGCAGGCGGAAGCGGGCCAGGCTGGCCAGCTTTTCCGGCAAAGACTCCAGGCCCTGCTTTTCTTCGATCAGTTCAATGTCTTCCACCTGCTTGGCCGCCGCGCTGGCCGTCTTGCGGAGGTTGGCCGTGTCACAGTTGACCAGGCGGTTGACGGAATTGCGCATGTCCCGCATGATCCGCAAATCCTCAAAGGCCAGCATGGCATTGACCGCTCCGACCACGTGAAGGAAGTCGCCGATTTTTTCCGCTTCTTTCAAGTAGACGATGCTGCCGCTTCTGCGGGCCGTCACCTTGGCGTTTAAGTCGAAGTACTTGTTCATGATCTCCTGCAAGTCCTGGCAGTGGTTGGCATAGGTGCAGTAGATTTCCAGGTGGTAGCGGCTGGTTTCCGGATTGTTGACGCTGCCGCTGGCTAAAAAGGCCCCCCGCAAGTAGGACATCGACCGCTGCTCTGAATGCTTGATCTTGTCCGGCACCCCAGTGATGAAGCCTTTTTCCGGGGAATAGATCTCCAGATCCGCCATGATCTCGCTGACCATCTGGGCCACTCTGACCAGGTACTGGTGGTTCTTCTTCAGCTTCATCTTCCTGGTCACGATCAGCTGCGGCTCAAAACCGTAGGCCGTCTTGATCAGGGAAAAAATCCGCCGGGCAATGGCCGGGTTTTCCGTCACGATGTCCAGGCTCATTTGCCCGTCATGCCGGCTCAAAACCGCGTTCATCCGCAAAAAGGCCGCCAGCTCTGCCTTGGCGTGCTCGGGATGGACCTCGATTGAAGTCAGCTCTTTTTTTACCTCACTGGCATAACTCGCCATTAACTTCCTACTTTCTCTTAAACATTTCCTGCAGGGCCAGGTCGATGATTTCCCTGGCCACTTTGTCGCCGTCATGGAAGACCAGGCCACTTCTTTGGTCGATAAAGTCATCCGTGATCACCCGGCAGTTCTGCGCCTTCAAGCCGGCAAAATCGTTGGCGACCGGCTTTAAGTATTCATCATAGTCTTCCGGGTGGAACTTGCTCATGTCAATCTGGGCCCCGTTGACCAGGGCCGTGTCGATATAGTTGCCGCCCAGGTGCTGGTTGATGACCCGGACATGGTCAGCATCGCTTAAGCCGACAGTTTCCCCGGCCTGGGTCATGATGTTGCAGACGTAAACTACTTCTGCCTTGGTCTCCCGGACTGCTTGCCCGACATTAGGGATCATCAGGTTGGGCAGAATTGAGGTAAACAGTGACCCCGGCCCCAAAACGATGGCGTCAGCCTGCATGATGGCCTCAATCACCGGACTGGGAGCCGCCGGTTCACCGTCATCGGCCGTTACCCAGACCCGCTTGATCTGCTTGTGCTGGCTGGTAATTTCCACTTCCCCGCTGCTTTGGCTGCCATCCATGAATTCCGCGTTCAAGGTCAAAGGCTCGTTAGCAGAAGGATAAATGTGGCCGTCGACTTCCATCATGGCCGATAAGGTCTGGACAGCGTCAAAAATATTCCCTTGCATCTCACTTAAGGCCGCGATAATTAAGTTGCCAATCGCATGGCCGGAGAAAAAGGAGTCCTTTGAGTCAAAGCGGTATTGGAAGATCTGCTTTTTTTCTTCCGACAGGTCGCTCAAAGAAACCAAAACATTGCGGATATCGCCCGGGGGCACGACGTTGATATAGTTGCGGATGATCCCGGATGAACCGCCGTCGTCAGAGACGGTCACGATTGCCGTGATCTCCGCGTCCTGCTTTTTCAAAGCCTGCAAAATAACCGGCAGGCCGGTCCCCCCGCCAATAACGACCACCCGGGGCCGGCGGCGCTTGATGATGCGGATGATCTTGTTTTCGCCTAAAGACATGCTGAATTCCTACTTTCTGAGATAACGGCTGATTTCCCGGTGGGTAATGTCAACCGGATATTTTTCAGACAAGTCGCGCGCCAGCTGCTGGGCAATCGAGACGCTGCGGTGCTGACCGCCCGTGCAGCCGATGGCAATCGTCAGTTTTTCCTTGCCTTCGTTGATGTAGCCTGGAATTGCCGTCAACAAGAGGTCCAGCAGCTTGCCATAGAAGACCTTGGTTTCGTCCTTGTCCATGACATAGTTGAAGACCCGCTTGTCCAGCCCCGTGAAGGGACGCAGTTCCGGAATGTAGAAGGGGTTGGGCAAAAAGCGAACATCCATGACGATGTCGGCGTCGATCGGCATCCCGTACTTGAAGCCGAAGGACATGACCTCAATCCCGAATTTTGGCTTGTGGAGGGCCCCAAACTTGCTCTGCAGCTTCTGCTTCAGCTCCTTTGGCGTCATCTTGGAAGTGTCCAAAATGTAGTTGGACCGGTTTCTCACCGGGGTCAAAAGGCGGCGCTCATCCCGGATCCCGTCCAAAAGGCGGCCATTTTCCGCCAATGGCGGCAGGCGGCGGGTTTCCTTGTAGCGAGCCACCAGGGTGTCGTCAGAAGCTTCCAAAAAGACGATCGTGGCCTGGGTCTGGCCGCTGTCTTCCAGGGAGTTGATTTCGTCGATCAGGTCCTTGTAGAAGGACTTGACTCTGAGGTCGATCACCACGGCAACTTTTTCAAAATCTTCCGAGGTGTTCATCAGGTCCCAGAAATTGCCCAGCAATTCCGGGGGCAGGTTGTCGACCACGAAGTAGCCGACGTCCTCCAGTGAGTGGGCGGCGACAGTCTTGCCGGCCCCGCTCATCCCCGTCAAAATCAACAGCTGTTTCTTGTATTTTTCATGCATGATTCCGTATTGCTCCCTTAAAACGTTAAATTCTATCATACCGGGCGTGCCGCGTCTTGGCAATCAATTAGCCCTGCCTGCATTCCTATTCTTCACTCTTATTATAAAAAATCCCGCAGACCATAGACCGTTCTCCCCTTAAATCCAGTCAGGGTCTCCGCGTGCACCAGAGCGCTTAAAACCGCTTCTTCGATCGTCTCCGCCCCGGCTTCAAAGACCGGGTCCAGCTGACTGTCTGGCAAAAAGCTGAAGCTTTCTGCTTCTTTGGCGAAATGGCTGACTCTTTGCGCCGTGGAAAAAGCCAAGGCGATATCGCCGGACCCGTCCCCAATATACGACCCGGTCCTGGCTAAGCCAACCGCGCTGCGGCGGGCTAGGCGGCCAAGTTGCCGGCTAGAGAGGGGCAGGTCGGTGGCGATCACCATCACGATTGACCCCTGGTCTTTTTGATAGCGGTCATAAAGCTGGTTATTTTCTGCTTTTGCCCGGGCCAAAACGGCGGCTTTTAATTCCTGGCCCAACAGCCGGCCTCCGGCCCGCAATTTGCCAAAAGCCCCGAAATTAGCGCAAACCAGGCTGGCCAAGTGGTATTTTTTGCCCCCCAGTTCCAAAAGCCTGGAGGCTGACCCAATGCCGCCCTTAAAGCCTAAACAGCGCATCCCGGTTCCAGCACCTACGTTGCCCTCTTGCAAGGGCGGATTCTCTTCAGCCAAAGCCAGGGCCGCCAGAGCATCACTTTCTTTAACCGGCAGGGATCTGATATCGTTCAAGTCCCCGTCGTTACACTCCATCACGACCGGATTGACCGTCCCGGTTGTGAGACCGATCTCCGGATTGCGGTCCAGCATGTAGCGGGTCAAGGCCGTCCAGCAGGTCCCCACGGCCAGGGTGTTGGTCATGAGGACCGGGGTCTCCAAAGTGCCCAGCTCATTGATCTGGACCAGGCCGGTCGTTTTGCCGAAGCCATTGATGACCTGGCCGCTGGCCAGCATTTTTTGCTTGAAAATATCACTTCCGGGCAAAATTGCCGTGACGCCGGTATTGACCCCGCCCTTTCGCAGGGTTACCTGGCCCACCTTAACCCCCGGAACATCGGTTATGTCGTTTTTTTCTCCGGTTTGATAGGCCCGGGGCAAAAACAGTTCTCCTTTTAAGCCCATCTTCCACCTCAGATTTCCGTCATGAACATTTTCGCCGTCAAAAGCTCCATAATGCTCTTGGCCCGGTAGGAAACGACCCGCTCGCCTGCTCTTTCAGCTCCTGGATAAAAAGAGGCGGCTCTGGCCCGGCCAGCTGAAGAAAAGCAAAATTCCAGCAGGTATTCGTCAGCTAAAAGCGGCAGACCGCCCGCACCCGCCAAGGCTTCCTTGATCCCGGTCATGATGGCCGCTTCTATTTCCTTCGGGCTCTTGTTAACAGTCGCGCTGCCCACCCCTTTTTTGGTAGCACAGGTCACGATGCCCGGGCAAAATTCTTCCGCCCGCCGGCAGATACCGGCATCCCCAGCCAGGAAAAATGAAGGCACCCCGTACTGGGCCGCGCAAAGGCTGTTAAAGGTAAATTCCGAAGCCAATTCTCCGTTCAGCTTGACCCAGGAATACCAGCCATGTTCCACCGTGTGATCCAGGGGCGTTTCACTGGAGCCAGCCGGGGAATGGCTGCCAATATGGATTGCCCCGGCATAGTCAGCGGAAATGCCAGCCATCATTTCTTCTGGTGAAGAGTCCCAGCCCTGGATCAGTTCTGTTCCTGCCGGCAAAAGGGCCGGGTCCAGGTTGATCCCGTCTTCGTGCCCGTCTTTGACCGTCACCTGATAGCCGGCTTTCTGGCAGGCTTTGACCGCGGCCACGGTTTCCCTGGTCATTTCTTTTAGGGCCAGGTCGTAGCCTTTATGCCCATAATGGGTCTGCTCCCAGCTGGTAACGCCGGCGCAGCCCTCCATGTCGCAGGAAATATAAATCTTTTTCTCCATTTGCCTAACCTCCCCTGCTTTTGCTTTTTCCTTACACTTTTTTACTGCTTGCTTACATTTTACCATCAAAAAAACTGCCAACACTTAAACAATCTGTTAAGTATCGGCAGTTTGACATGCTTAACGGTGCATGAAGGCCAAAGCAATCTCATTGATCCCGAAGATCATCAGGTAGATCGCGATCAAGTAGACCGTGCTCATCCCCGCGATAACCGGTCTAAACAAAAGCATAATTCCGACAACCAGGCCCAGGATGTTCAAGAGCAGGTTGAAGAAGAAATACCAGCCGGTCTCAAAGAAACGCAGGTGCCAGGCAAAGACAATCCCGATCACCGAGTCAACGATGAACCAAATGGAGACCACGATAGCAATCGTGTATGCCCCGACCTTGTTATTCCACAGGAAGAAGATCCCGACTAAAATGTCAAAGATCCCCGATAACAGGGTGGTCCAAGACGGGCCAAAAATCCCGTGAAAGCCAGCATACATGGAGATCCAAGCGATCCCCTGCATGATCGACAAGACGGCCAAAATGATGACCAGGCCCCGCAAGCCCTTGCCAGGGTTGGCAAAGAGAAAAATGCTCAAAACGACGGAGACAACCCCCGCGATAAAAACGCCCCAGTCAAAACCGCGTTTTTCGTTAAAGCCGGAATCAAACATAAGAATCATCCTTTCACACTAATGCAAAAATTCTGACAATTATTTTGGCTTCCGCTTTCATTTTACAATATTTTGCGAAAAAGGTTTAGGGGCGAATTAAGATTCTTTTTCTTTATTTGCAAGGCTCTTTTCAGTCAAAGCCTTGTCCCGGTCCAAAACCGGCTTGAGGTATTTGCCAGTCCAGGACTCTGGGCAAGCCGCAACTTCTTCCGGCGTCCCCGTGCAAACCACCTGGCCGCCCCGCTCACCGCCGTCCGGCCCCAGGTCGATCAGCCAGTCAGCCGTCTTAATTACGTCCAGGTTGTGCTCAATTACCAAAACAGTGTTGCCCTGGTCAACCAGGCGCTGGAGGACTTCCAAAAGACGCTTGATGTCATCGGTATGCAGACCGGTAGTTGGTTCATCCAGAATATAGAAATTCTTCCCAGTCGACAATTTTTGCAGTTCGCTGGCCAGTTTCATCCGCTGGGCTTCCCCGCCGGATAAAGTGGTCGCAGGCTGCCCCAGCTTGACATAGCCCAGGCCCACATCAACGATGGTCTGCAGCTTGCGGTGGATCTTTGGAATATTGACGAAGAAGTCGCAGGCTTCACTGATGGTCATGTCCAGAACTTGGGCAATGTTCTTTTCCCGGTAGGTCACTTCCAGGGTTTCGGAATTATAGCGCTGGCCGTGGCAGACCTCACAAGGAACGTAGACGTCTGGCAGGAAGTTCATTTCAATCTTGAGGATCCCGTCCCCGTGGCAGGTCTCGCAGCGCCCGCCCTTGACGTTGAAGGAGAAGCGGGCCTTGGTGTAGCCCCGCATTTTGGCTTCATTGGTCTGGGCAAAAAGGGTCCGGATATCGTCAAAGACACTGGTGTAGGTCGCCGGGTTGCTCCGCGGCGTCCGGCCGATCGGGCTCTGGTCAATGTCGATCACCTTTTCGATATTCTTCCAGCCGGTCAGTTTCTCATACTTGCCCGGCTTGGCGGAATTATGGTTGAGCTTCTGGGCCAGGACTCTCTTTAAAATTTGGTTGACCAGGGTAGACTTGCCGGACCCGGAAACCCCGGTCACGACCACGAATTCGCTCAATGGAAATTCAACGGTAATGTTCTTCAAGTTGTTTTCCGCTGCCCCGGTCAGCTTCAGCTTCTTGCCGCTGCCCTTGCGCCGCTTCAATGGAACTGGAATGAACTTTTCTCCCCGCAGGTACTGGCCGGTCAAAGACTTTGGATTGGCCATGACTTCTTCCGGCGTGCCGGCCGCCATGACTTCCCCGCCAAAACTGCCGGCGCCTGGTCCCATGTCGATCAAATAGTCTGCTGCCCGCATGGTTTCATCATCGTGTTCAACGACAATCAAGGAGTTGCCCAAATCCCGCATCCGCTTCAAAGATGCAATCAAGCGGTCATTATCCCGCTGGTGCAGGCCAATAGAAGGTTCGTCCAAAACGTACATGACCCCTGACAGGTTGGAGCCAATCTGGGTGGCCAGACGGATCCGCTGGGCTTCCCCACCGGACAAAGTCCCGGCTGATCTGGACAAAGTCAAGTAGTCCAGGCCGACGCTGACCAAAAAGTTCAAGCGGTCGCAGACTTCTTTCAAAATCGGCTTGGCAATGGCTGCTTCCTGCTCGCTTAAGTCAACTTCCTTGAAAAAGGCCAGGGCATCCTTGATTGACAAATCGCTGGCCTCAGCCAGGTTCTTGCCATTTACCTTGACTGCTAAAGCCTTCTCATTAAGCCGCTTGCCGCCACAGACCTCACAGGGCAGCTCGGTCATGTACTTGCCCATGACTTCCTGCATGAACTTGGACATTGGCTTGGCATAGCGGCGGTCGACATTGTTGATCACCCCTTCAAAAGGCTGCTTGGTGTCGTTGACCCCAAAGTCGCCTTCCAAGTGGAAGTGAATTTCCTTGTCTGACCCGTTCAAAATGATGTCTCTTTGCCGCTTGGTCAGCTTTTTAAAAGGCTTGTCCATCGGGATCTTCAAGGCCTGGCAGGCCTGCTCCAGCATCCCCATGTAGTACTTTGACCCTGCCCAAGGAGCCAGGGCACCATCAGCTAAGCTCTTGTCCTTATCCGGAACCACCAGGTCCGGGTCAACCGCCAATTTCATCCCCAGGCCATCGCAGGCCGGGCAGGCCCCAAATGGCGCGTTGAAGGAGAAGAGGCGGGGCTCCATTTCCCCAACCGTGAAGCCGCAAAGAGGACAGGCATAGTATTCAGAGAAGCTGAGCTTTTCGCCCCCAATTACGTCAACATCCATGTAGCCTTCAGACAGGCGCAGGGCCGCTTCAGCCGAGTCAAAGAGGCGGGACCGGATCCCGTCTTTGATAACCAGGCGGTCAACCACGATTTCAATGTCGTGGCGCTTGTTTTTCTCCAAGGCAAACTCTTCGCTGGCATCGTGCATCTCGCCGTCAACGATCACCCGGACATAGCCGGCCCGGCGGATTCTGGCAAAAACTTCCTTGTGCTCGCCCCGCTTGCCCCGGATGACCGGAGACAAAAGCTGGATCTTGCTTCTTTCCGGCAAATCCAAGATCCGGCTCACCATCTGGTCCACCGACTGCCGCTGGATCAAGGTGCCGTCATTTGGACAGTAAGGGTGGCCGACTCTGGCCCAAAGCAGGCGGAGGTAGTCGTTGATTTCAGTAACCGTGCCGACTGTTGAGCGGGGGTTGTGGGAGGTCGTCTTCTGGTCGATGGAAATAGCCGGGTTGAGGCCGTCGATTGAGTCAACGTCCGCCTTGTCCATCTGGCCCAGGAACTGACGGGCATAGCTGGACAGGGATTCGACATAGCGGCGCCGGCCTTCAGCATACAGGGTGTCAAAAGCCAGTGAGCTCTTGCCAGAGCCGGACAGGCCGGTAATAACGACCAGCTGGTCTTTGGGAATGGTTACGTCGATGTCTTTTAAATTGTGCTCGCGGGCACCGCGGATGACGATTTTTCTATCTGCCATTGAAGTCCTTGCCTTTCTTCTTAATCGGTTTTCTCACCGAGCCTTCCAGCTCGATAATTGCGTCGCGGAGGTTAGCCGCGCTTTCAAAGTCCAAGCGCTTGGCCGCCTCTTGCATCTGCTCTTGCAAGTTGCTAATCATCTGCTTCTTCTGCTTGGCCGTCAGTTCATCGAAGTTGAGGTCGGCGAAGGAGTCTGACTTTTCTGCTTCCTTGTCGGCCTTGACCACGGAGATCATGTCCCGAACCGGCTTGATGATAGTCTTTGGCACGATCCCGTGCTCTTCGTTGAATTTCATCTGAATGGCCCGGCGGCGGTTCGTTTCATCAATCGCCAGCTTCATGGAATCGGTGATCCGGTCAGCGTACATGATGACCTCACCATTGGCGTTCCGGGCAGCCCGGCCCATAGTCTGGATCAGCGGCCGGTAAGCCCGCAGGAATCCTTCCTTGTCCGCGTCCAAAATGGCAACCAGGGAAACTTCCGGCACGTCGATCCCTTCTCTGAGCAGGTTGATCCCGATCAAAACGTCAAACTTGCCCAAGCGGAGGTCCCGGATGATCTGCATTCTTTCCAAAGTCTTGATGTCCGAGTGCAGGTAGCGGACCTTGATGCCCAGGTCTTTCAAGTAGTCGGTCAGGTCTTCGGCCATCTTCTTGGTCAAAGTGGTGACAAAAACCCGCTCGTTTCTTTCGATCCTCAAGTTGATTTCAGCAACCAGGTCGTCGATCTGCCCTTCAATTGGCCGGACTTCGATCTTCGGGTCCAAAAGCCCGGTTGGCCGGATGACTTGTTCCACGATCCGGCTGGTGCGGTTTAATTCGTAGTCACCCGGGGTGGCTGACACGTACATGATCTGGTTGACGTGCTGCTCAAATTCCTCCAGCTTCAAGGGCCGGTTGTCCAAAGCTGACGGCAGGCGGAAGCCGTAGTCGATCAAGGTCTGCTTTCTGTTCCTGTCCCCATTGTACATGGCCCGGATTTCCGGCATGGTAGCGTGGGATTCGTCGATTAAAATCAAAGAATCCTTGGGGAAGAAGTCCAAAAGGGTGTAAGGCGGCTCACCGGCCTTGCGGTTTTCCATCTGCCGGGAGTAGTTTTCAATCCCGTTGGTGTAGCCGACTTCTCTCAGCATTTCCAAATCATAGGTGGTCCGCTGCTTGATTCTTTCTGCTTCCAGCAGCTTGCCCTCTTTTTCAAACTTCTTGACCTGCTCATCCATTTCGGCCTTGATCCGGTCGATAGCGCCGGCCAATTGCTCATCATTGGTCATGAAGTGGGTTGCCGGGAAAAGGGAGATGCTGTCTCTGACCCCGTGCACTTCCCCGGTCAAGGGGTCGACTTCGACAATCCGGTCGATTTCGTCGCCAAAAAATTCAATCCGGTAGGCCCGGTCAGAATAGCCGGCCGGGAAAACTTCCACGACGTCGCCCCGAACCCGGAAACGGCCCCGCTGGAAGTCGATGTCGTTTCTGTCGTACTGGATGTTGACCAGGTCCCTGAGCAGGGTGTTTCTTTCGTATTCCTGGCCGGTGTAGACGTTTAAGACGCTGGCCGCGTATTCTCTTGGGTCACCCAAGCCGTAGATGCAAGAAACAGAAGCCACCACGATGACATCGTTTCTGGACATCAAGGCGCTGGTAGCCGCGTGCCGCAGCTGGTCGATTTCATCGTTGATCGAGGCGTCTTTTTCAATATAAGTGTCTGACTGGGGCACGTAGGCTTCCGGCTGGTAGTAGTCATAGTAGGAAACGAAGTATTCCACGGCATTGTTTGGGAAAAATTCCTTAAATTCATTGTAGAGCTGGCCAACCAGGGTCTTGTTGTGGGTAATGACCAGGGTCGGCTTGTTCATTTTGGCAATTACATTGGCCATGGTATAGGTCTTCCCCGTCCCCGTTGCTCCCTTGAGGATCTGCTCTTTATCGCCGGCCTTAAAGCCGGCCACGAGCTGGTCGATGGCCTGCTGCTGGTCACCAGCGGGCTTATATGGTGAGACGAGTTCAAATTTGTTGTTGTCTTGCCGCTTGATCACGGTTCTCCCCCCTTAAACTTGCAATAATCAGTCGTACTCTATTTTACTACCCGAACATAGATTCTAACAATATTTTGCTCAAAGAAAAAAGCAGCAGACTTTTTGTCCGCTGCTTTGAATATCTATTTCAAAAATCCCTTGGCTTGCAGGTAGTTGTAAGCTTCCTGCCCGGCCACGCTGCCTTCGCCAACGGCGGTCGTGACCTGGCGCAGGTCCTTTGGCCGCACGTCGCCGGCCGCGAAAATCCCTTCCTGCCGGGTCCGCATCAATTCATCAGTTGGAATCCAGCCGTTTTCGTCCAAGATGTCCAGGTCTTCCAGGGCCTTGGTCACTGGCAAAACGCCCACGTAAATGAAGACGCCCTTGGTGGCAAATTCCTTCTCTTCCCCGCTGACCTTGTCCTTGTAGCGGATCCCGCTGACCTTGCCGTCTTCACCGACGATTTCTTCGGTCAAGGCGTTCCAGACGAACTTGATCTTCGGGTGCTTGAAGGCCTTCTCCTGCAGTTCAGGCTTGGCCCGCAGCTGGTCTCTTCTGTGAACGACCGTGACTGACTTGGCAGACTGGGCCAGGTAGAGCCCTTCCTGGATGGCTGAGTCGCCCCCGCCGATCACAGTCACGTCTTCATCTCTGAAGAAGGCTGCATCGCAGACGGCGCAGTAAGAAACACCATGGCCGGAATAAGTTTCCTCCCCCGGCACGTTCAAGTGCTTGTGCTCTGAGCCAGTCGCGATGATCACGGCTGGAGCCAGGTATTCCTCGCTGTCAGTAATCACCCGCTTGTAGTCGCCTTCCAGCTTGACGGCCTGGACGTCGCCATATTCATAGCTGGCCCCGGCGTTTTGCACGGTCTGGTACATCTTTTCGCCCAATTCCGGCCCCTGGACTTCCACAAAGCCCGGGTAATTGTCGATGTCGGCAGTATTGTTCATCTGCCCCCCGTAAATCCCCCGGTCTAAGAGCACCGTCTTCAGGTTGGCCCGGGCCGCGTAAACCGCCGCCGTCATGCCGGCTGGACCGGCACCAATGATTACTACGTCAACTTCTTTGGTCATAAACAGCCTCCTTGTTACTTACTTTTTACAAGTAATATAATACAGGATTTGCAAAAGATTGCAAGCCCCCCTGCTTAGATTCTGATTTCCGGTCCCATCTGCCGGCTCATCATCAGCTTGATCTCATCGTCGATCTGGGCTCCCTCATAGAGGACCTTGTAGATGGAAGCTGAAATCGGCATGTCCAAAGAATACTTGTCACAAATTTCGTGGACGGCCTTGACGGTCGTGGCCCCTTCAACCACCTGGCCCATGTTGGCCAAAACTTCATCCAATGGCTTGCCCTGGCCCAGCTGGTAGCCGCAGCGCCAGTTCCGGGAGTTAACTGATGTACAAGTGACGATCAAGTCGCCGATCCCGGACAGGCCGCTGAAGGTCCAAGGCTGGCCGCCAAAGGCCACGCCCAGGCGGGTGATTTCCGCCAGCCCCCGGGTCATCAAGGCCGCCTTGGCATTGTCCCCGTAGCCCAGGCCCGCCAGGATCCCGGCGGCGATGGCGATGACATTCTTCACGGCTCCGCCGACCTGGACCCCGATTGGGTCGTTGCTGGTGTAGAAGCGGACGTAGTCATTTGAAAAAATCTTCTGCATCTTGGCCGCGTTGTCCAGACTGGTTGAAGCTAAGGTGATGGCCGTCAGGTCCTTTTGGGCGGTATTTTCCGCGTGGCTGGGACCGGACAGGACGATCATCTTGTCAAAGCCATCCGGGTAGATTTCGTCTTTAAAAATCTGCAAAACCAGCTTTTTAGTCCCCGGCTCAATCCCCTTGGTGGCCGAAACCAGGTAAGGCTGGCGGCCACTTTCGTCCAAAAACTGCCGGACTGCTTTAGCCACTGACCGGATGGCGCTGGTCGGCACAGCAAAGAGGATAATGTCACAGTCTTTTAGAACCTGCCCCATGTCGATGCTGGCCCAGACGCTCGGCTTCAAGGTCCAGTCCTTCATGTAGTGCAAGTTGGTGTGGTCTTGGTTGATCTCATCAGCAATAACTTGCCGGTGGGCGTAAAGGGCCACCTCGTGGCCGTTGTCAGCCAGCATGGAAGCCAGGACTGACCCCCAGGAACCGGCGCCTAAAACGGAAATTTTTGTCATTTTTTCTACCTCTCGTATGGATATTTTAAACCGCTACCATCAAGATACCACTTTGGCTTGACTTTGACACGCCGGTAGACAAATAAAATAACCACAGCTATTAAAAGCAGGAGGCTGAGGGCCTGGGAAACCCGGATGACGCCGAAGATATAAAGGCTGTCCGTCCGCATCCCTTCCACGAAAAAGCGGACCACGGAATACCAGGCCAGGTAGAACATGAAGACTTCCCCTTGCTTAAAAAGATGCTTCTTGTGGCGCAAGGAAAGGATAATGATCAAGCCGATCAGGTTGAAGAAGGATTCATACAAGAAGGTCGGCTTGTAGTAGCTGCCATTAATATACATCTGGTCGATGATGAACTGGGGCAAGTGAAGGTTTTGCAGATACTGCAGGCTGCACTTGGCCCCGTGGGCTTCCTGGTTCATGAAGTTGCCCCACCGGCCCAGGACCTGGGCCGCCATCACGCCAGGTGCCACGATGTCCAGGACCAGAAATGGCGGCAAGAAGCGCCGGTAGCAGAAGACCAAGAGGACGATTGCCCCGGCGATCAAGCCCCCGTAAATGGCGATCCCCCCGTTCCAGATGGCGATAATCTCATCCGGGTGCTGGGAGAAGTAGCCCCATTCAAAAATGACGTAATAGATCCGGGCCCCGATAAAGCCGATCGGCACGCCCCACAAGAGCAGGTCGATGAAGTCGTCGCTCATAATCTGCCGTCTTTGCCCTTCTCTGATGGACATGAAGGTGGCCAGCAGGATTCCGCAGGCGATGATGATTCCGTACCAGCGGACATGAATGTTGCCGATACTGAAGGCAATTGGATTCAGTGCTAAAGTCACTAGTCGTCTTCACCCCGCTGTTCTTCTTCGGTATTTTCCGCGATCAAGCTAGTCAAGTTTTCGTCAAAAGTCTTGGCCGCGTCAAAGCCCATGGCCTTAGCTCTAAAGTTCATGACGGCCACTTCCACGATATTTTCCATGTTCCGGCCGACCTTAACCGGGATGGTGACCTGCGGCACCGCGATGCCGCAGATGATCCGGGTGTTTTCCTGGAAGCCCAGGCGGTCGTAATTGGCCTTGGAGTCCCAGTTGGTCAGGTTGATGACCAGGGAAATCTCTGTTTCGTCCTTGATGGCCCCAATCCCAAAGAGCTTAAGGACATCAATAATCCCGATCCCCCGGATTTCCATCAAGTGCTTCAAAATGCGTGGGGCTTCCCCGACCACGGTCTCGTGGTCCCTCTGGTAGACGTCCACCCGGTCGTCAGCGATCAAACGGTGACCGTGCTGAACCAGGGCCAGGGCAGTTTCGGACTTGCCGACCCCGGATTCCCCGGTTAAGAGAACCCCCATCCCAAAGACTTCGACCAAGACCCCGTGGACGCTGCTTCTTTCGGCCAGCTTCACGGCCAGGTACTGGGTAATCATGCTCATCAAGTAGGTCGTGGTGTCGTTGGAAATCAAAATCGGAGTCCCGGCTGCTTCCGCCGCCTCCTTCAGTTCAGCTGGCACCGGCAGATTGCGGGAAACCAGCAGGCAGGGAGTTTCTTTTTGGCAGATTTTTTCAAAAACCCGCCGGCGCAGGTCGTGATCCAGGCGGGCAGCGTATGAGATTTCTGTTCTGCCCAAAAGCTGGACCCGGTCAGCCGGGTAAAAATCAAAGTAGCCGCTTAATTCCAGTCCCGGCCGGTAAACGTCGGAAACCGTAATCTTCTTGCCGGCCACATATTCTTGTCCCTGCAGAACCCGCAGGTTGGAATTGTCATTAATAAGTTCAGTTAGTTTTACCTTGTTCGTCATCATGTGCCTCACTCTCATCAACATCTCGCACTGTCACATCTTGCGCCTGTTTCCGCGGCCGCTCCGGATCTGCCTGGCCTGGCTTGAACCAACTGGATTCCGGCCGGCTGGGCAGCTGGTATTTTTTCCGCCAGTAAAAGCGGTAGTAGAGCCATAAAAGCAAAATTACGACCAGACCCACCGGCAGCAAGGCGATCAAGGCCTTGAAGAAAACCGAGAGCAGGGCCAGGGCAACTACAGCCGCCAAAACCAGCAGTACAATCGTGATAAATGACATGTTTTTCCTCTTATTCTGGGTTCTCTTGGCTCAAACGCCACTGAAGGTATGCATAGATGAAGGGATCCAGCTTCCCGTCCATGACTCCGCTCACATCAGCAGTTTCATAGCCGGTCCGGTGGTCTTTAACCATGCTGTAAGGGTGGAAGACGTAAGACCGGATCTGGGAACCCCAGGCAATATCCAGCTGCTCGCCCTTCAAGGCCGCCTTTTCCTTGCGCTTCTTTTCTTCTTCCAGGTGGAAAAGCTTGGCCCGCATTTCATTCATGGCCGTATCCCGGTTCTGGAACTGGGAGCGCTGGGCCTGGGAAGTCGTCACGATCCCGGTTGGAATGTGGGTGATCCGGACGGCACTGGAAGTCTTGTTAATGTGCTGGCCGCCCGCCCCGGATGACCGGTAGACGTCGATTCTGAGGTCCTTCGGGTCAATGTCGATTTCAATGGAGTCATCGACTTCAGGGATAACTTCAACCGAGGCAAAAGAAGTGTGCCGTCTTTTGGCTGAATCAAAAGGCGAAATCCGGACCAGGCGGTGAACTCCGTGTTCAGACTTGAGCAGCCCATAGGCATTCTTGCCGGAAATCCGGACGCTGACGCTCTTTAAGCCGGCTTCATCGCCTGGCTCAAAGTTGTTGACTTCAAATTTCAGACCGCGGGAGTCACAATAGCGCTGGTACATCCGGAGCAGCATGTTGCCCCAGTCCATGGCTTCAGTACCGCCGGCGCCTGGGTGGATTTCCATCAAGGCATTGTGGTCATCATACTCGCCCGACAAGAGCAGGCTCAGTTCATACTGGTGGAACTCTTCCTGCAGCTTGGCCAGCTGGTCTTCGGTGTCCTTTTGCAAGTCTTCATCTGCTTCCAGGCGCAGCAATTCCAGGGCGGTTTCCTCATCGGTTAGGTCTTTTTCCAAGGCCAGGAAGGAGTCCCGCTTTTCCTTAAGCAAGTTGGTCTCACTGATCAATTTCTGGGCCTTTTCCTGATTGTCCCAAAAACCCGGTTCCGCCATTTTAGCTTCGTTGATTTCAATGCTTTCGCTGATATTATCGAAGTCAAAGAGACCCCCTGAAGTGGTTAAGCCGGGTCCGCAACTCGTCTAAAGCATTTTGAATTTCACTGATTTCCATTGTCTTTTTCCTTTGCTAAAAATTCTTGTTTTGACTTACTTAGATTATAACCAAAAAGAGGAGGCTCCCGCCCCCTCTTTTATAATTTATTAACGACTCAAGTTGTTTCTGATCTGAGCCTTCATGAAGAGGCGAGTCACGTCAAACTCGATGTCGCTGATCATTTCTTCAAACATGTTGTAGCCGGAGTCCTGGTATTCAACCAGTGGGTTAAGCTGGCCATAGCCCCGCAGCCCGATTGACTGCCGCAATTGGTCCATAGCGTCGATATGGTTGGTCCAGTGTTCGTCAACCACGCGCAGGATAACCACTTTTTCAAATTCCAGCATTTGTTCCGGGTCAGCCAGGGCAGATTCTTTTTCCTGGTAGTTGTCTTCAACCAGTTGGTAAAGCTGCTTCTTAAGGGCATCTGGCGTGAAGGTCTTAAAGTCGATTTCTGAATCAACGTATTCTTCACTGGCCAGGCTGGACACGATGAAGTCACGCAAAGAGTCCAGGCGCCAAGTTGACCGGTCGCCTTGGGTGAACATGTCCACTTGGTGGTCAATAGTCCGGTGGATCATTGGCATCAAGACGCTCTTCAAAGACTTCTGCTCATCGATGACCTGCATCCGTTCCTTGTAGATAATTTCACGCTGGATCCGCATAACGTCGTCGTATTGCAGGGTCTGCTTACGGGTGTCGTAGTTGTTCCCTTCAACCCGCTTCTGGGCAGATTCAACCTGGCGGGTGATCAAACGGCTTTCGATAACCTTGTCGTCGTCATTGTCAGACAGGCGGTCAAGGAAGTCCTTGACCCGGTCGCCCCCAAAGCGCTTCATCAAGTCGTCTTCCAGGGACAGGTAGAAGCGGGTGTAGCCCGGGTCACCCTGCCGGCCGGACCGGCCCCGCAGCTGGTTGTCGATACGGCGGGATTCGTGTCTTTCAGTCCCGATTACGGCTAAACCGCCCAGTTCCTTGACGCCAGGCCCCAGCTTGATGTCAGTCCCACGCCCGGCCATGTTAGTGGCAATCGTGACTGCCCCTCTTTGGCCGGCATTCATGATGATGGCTGCTTCTTTGGCGTGGTTCTTGGCGTTCAAGACAGCGTGCGGGATGTGTTCCTTGTCCAGCATGTGGCTCAAGCGTTCAGAAGATTCAATGGCCACCGTGCCGACCAGGATTGGCTGGCCCTTGGCGTGCCGCTGCTTGATTTCGTCAACCACGGCCTTGAACTTGGAGTCCAGGGTCGGGTAGAGCAGGTCTGGCATGTCCTGTCTGATGACTGGCCGGTTGGTCGGGATAGTGATGACTTCCATGTTGTAGATTTCACGGAATTCTTCTTCTTCAGTCTTGGCCGTACCGGTCATCCCGGCCAGCTTCTTGTACATTCTGAAGTAGTTCTGGTAAGTAATCGTGGCCTGGGTCTGGGATTCTTCCTGGATCTTGACCCCTTCCTTGGCTTCGATGGCCTGGTGCAGGCCGTCTGAGTAGCGCCGGCCTTCCATGACACGGCCGGTAAAGGAGTCGACGATCAAGACTTCACCATCTTGAACCACGTAGTCAATGTCCTTGAGCATGATGTAGTTGGCCCGCAGGGCTTGATCGATGTGGTGAACCAGCTTCTGGTTTTCAACATCGTAAAGGTTCTTGAGGCCAAAGTGGTCGCAGGCCTTCTGGATCCCGGTTCTGGTCAGGGAAATGGTCTTGGTTGGCCAGTCGATCTTGTAGTCGCCGTGGTCTTCATCGTCATCAGCGTCATTGTCGCTCTTGTCTTCAACCAGTTTCTTGACAAAGCGGTCAGCCCGGACATAGTCGGCGTTGGCTTGTTCAGCTTCACCGGAAATGATCAAAGGCGTCCGTGCTTCGTCGATCAAGATGGAGTCAACTTCGTCGATGATGGCGTAGTTAAGCGGCCGCTGAACCATTTGTTCCTTGTAGACAACCATATTGTCCCGGAGATAGTCAAAGCCCAGTTCGGAGTTGGTTGAGTAGGTTACGTCGCAAGCGTAAGCTTCCCGCTTTTCTTCCGGGGACATGGTGCTGACGTTCAAGCCGACCGTCAGGCCCAGCCAGCGGTAGAGCTGGCCCATTTCAGTTTCGTCACGGCTGGACAGGTATTCGTTGACAGTAACAACGTGCACGCCCTTGCCGGACAAAGCGTTGAGGTAAACCGGCATGGTGGCCGTCAAGGTCTTACCTTCACCGGTCATCATTTCGGCAATGTTGCCCCGGTGCAGGGCAATCCCACCCAGGATCTGCACGCGGAATGGGTACAGGCCCAAGACCCGCTTGGAAGCTTCCCGGGATACGGCGAAGGCTTCCGGCAGCAGGTCGTCTAAGCTTTCGCCCTTTTCGATGCGGCTGCGGAATTCCGGCGTCTTGGCCTGCAATTCTTCGTCAGAAAGAGCGGCCATTTGGTCAGCGTATGACTCTACTTGGTCAGCAATTTTTTCAAAACGCTTAAGTTCTCTTTTGTCAGCGTTGTATAACTTCTTTAAAATGTTTGCCATCTAATCGTCCTTAATTCTGATATTTAGTCTAAAATCACAGAATAATTTTAACATGTAACTGCCAAAAATTAAAATAATCTACAAAAATAAGCAGGGCACAATAATTATCGTGCCCTGCCTGGCTTGCTGCCTTAGTATTCAGTTAGATATCCGGCAAAACTATTCGTTAGTTTCAATCAAGCCGTAGCTGCCGTCGTTGCGGCGGTAAACCACGCTGGTGCCGTTGGTTTCAGCGTCTTGGAAGACGAAGAAGTCGTGTTCCAGCATGTCCATTTGCAAGATGGCTTCTTCTGGGTCCATTGGCTTCAAGTTAACCCGCTTGTTGCGGACGATCTTGAACATTGGAGCCTTTTCTTCCTTCTCTTCTTCAACCGGAGCTTCTTCAGGAACAAAGAATTCTTCTACGCCCTTTTCCCGGCTCTTGCGGTTGACGCGGGTCTTGTACTTTCTGATTTGGCGTTCAAGCTTTTCGGAAACAAAGTCAATGCTGCGGTACATGTCATCCGTAGTTTCTTCAGCTCTCAAAACCAGGTATGGAAGCGGGATAGTTACTTCAACCTTAGCTGAGTGGTCACGGTATACCTTCAGATTTACATGAGCGATTACGTCCTGGCTCAGATCAAAGTACTTTTCCAACTTGGTCAAGCGCTTTTCAACATAGTCTCTCAAAGCTTCAGTGACTTCAATATTTTCGCCACGAACATTGTACTTTAACATAATAATTATCTCCTTTCCCGCTTGCGCGGTTTCTTTACACCCATATTATACCAAACTTGAAAGCGCTTTGTGAAAATATTTAGCGACTAATTGAAAAACTTTCGACCTGGCATTCAGGAAAAGCCGTTTCAATCGCGTCGCGCGCGTGATAAAGCGTTCGGCCTGTGGTGTAAATGTCATCCAAAAGGATGATCTTGCCTGTTATTTTACCCCTAAATTCCGGATTTAGAAAGAAATTTTGCTTGGCCTGCATCCGGGCTTTTTTGTCCTTTTCTCCCTGGGCCCCAGCCCCTGCCTTCTTGGCTAAAAGCGGAGTTAGAGGCAAAAGAGGATTAAAAATTTCCCAGACTGTATCATAGCCCCGCTTCTTCCGGTGCTCGGGTGAAGTCGGGACAGGCACGTAGTAGTCAGCTGCTAATTTCTGGACAGCCGGGGCGGCTAATTCCTGCAAGACTTGGCAGAGCAGGTAGTCCCCGTAGCGCTTGTAGCGGACCATCAAGTCGTGAAAGGCCTGGTTGTAGCAGTAAACTGCCTGGTTTTGCAAAAAATCTCCCTGGTAGATCCGCCGCCACTTCTGGCAGTCCTGGCAGATTTCCCCATTAGCCTGCCGGCGGCCGCACTGGGGGCAAAAGACAGGGCCGATTTGGTCAAACTGCTTGCGGCAGGCTGGGCAGAGGCAGGAAGTCTTAATTTTGCCCGGCAAAAGCAGGCGCCTGATATCCAGGTCTTCGGTAAAAACCTGGTCGCAAAAAAGGCAAAGGCTCATCCCCGGTTCATCTCCTTGATCTGCTTGACCGCGCTTCTGATCTGCCGGCTGTAGCGCCGGTAGCAAAACAAGACCAAGCCGTCCGGGTCCTGCTTGTCTCTGCCCACCCGGCCGGCGATTTGGACTAAGCTAGCGGCGGAATAGATCTCATCGTCAGCCGCCACGATGATCACCCAGACATGCTTAAAAGTAACCCCCCGCTCCAAGATTGTGGTCGTCAAGAGCAGGTCGAGCTCTCCTTTTCTGAATTTCTCCACCTTCTCCAGCCGGTCCGGGTCCTGGGCGTAGACTGTTGCCAGGCGTTTATTTGGCAGGAGCTTTTTGACGGCGGAAAAATACTGGGGCATCTGGGAAATTCTGGGCAAAAAGACTAAAAGGGGGTGGCCACTTTCCGCGGCCATTTTGATCCGCCGGGCCAGCTTGGGATGCAGGCGGCCCTTGGCCAAAAAGGGCTTAATGTAGAAGTCAAGCCGGGGCACGGGCAAGGGGTAGCCGTGAAAGCGGCGGTTGAGCCTAACGACGGCCAGTTTCCCCTGCTTGACTTTTTTCAGCAGGTCCTCTGGCGGCGTCGCCGTCAAAAAGACCCGGCTGCCCGTTTTCTTAACGGCATTGCCCGCGGCAAAATGCAGCTGGGGATTGCCGGCATAAGGGAAGGAGTCGATCTCGTCGATGATCAAAAGATCAAAGGCCTGGTAGTACTTAAGCAATTGGTGGGTCGTGCAGATGACCAGCTGCTCATTGGCGGGCTGCTTTTCCTCCCGGCCATGATACTTGCCGATCTCCACTTCCCCGAAGGCGGCCACCAGGCGGGGATAAAGCTCATTGACCACGTCGATTCTGGGCGTGGCGATAGCCACCCGGCAGCCGCGGCTGAAAGCCTCAGCCAATAAGGGAAAAATCATCTCCGTTTTCCCCGCCCCAGTCACGGCCTCGACCAGGCAGTCCTCTTTAGCCGCGAATTTTTCCAGCAAAAAGCGGCTCACGCCCTCCTGGCGCTCTTGCAGCTGCCCAGTCCAGGTCATCCCCGCTTTAGCCGGATAAGAGCCGCTAGCGGCTTGCCGGACCAAAAGCTTGCCCTCATCCAGCCGGCCCAGGCCCACGCAAGCGCGGCAATACAAAAATCCCGACGGCAGACGCGCCCAGCAGGAGCTGCCGCAGCGCTGGCAGATGCCATTTTCTATGGCAGGAATTGCCGTCTGCCCCTCTTTTATGCTATTATCCACTTTGTCAACCAGCCATTGGCGGCCGGCCAGAGATTCTTTTTCTTCTGTCACTTTTTTCGCCTCCACTAACTAATACACCAAAAAGGGATGATTTTTTGTCAAAAGAAGCAGATTTTTTAACGATCAAAGAAAACGGCCAGCATGAGCTGGTCATCAAGAAGAGCCGCTTTATCGCGACTTTTGCCCGGATCCAGGATGAAGAAGAAGCCCGGGACTTCATCGCCGCTACCAGCAAAAAGTACCACGACGCCACCCACAACACCTATGCTTACACCCTGGGCATCAATGATGACCGGGTCAAAAGCAGCGACAACGGCGAACCAAGCGGGACAGCCGGGGTGCCGGAATTAAAGACTCTGCAATTGATGGGCCTAAAAAATGTCGCCGTCGTCGTGACCAGGTATTTCGGCGGAATCAAATTAGGGGCCGGCGGCCTCATCCGGGCATATTCTTCCAGCGTCAGCGAAGCAGCTGAAGCAATCGGCATCGTCAAGCGGGTCAAGCAACAGGAATTGATTTTTACCATCCCCTACAACCGCTATGACAAGGTCGACCACTTCCTCAAGGAGAAAGAGGTCTATGTTGCCGGCACTGAATACGGCGTAAACATCACCATTTCCGTCTACCTCGACCTGGACCAGATTGACCCCTTCATCAGCGATTTGACCGAGCTCTTAAACGGGGAACCAGACCTGATCAAGGGTGACCAGCGCTATAACGAAATTCCCGTCAAAAGCGGCGAAAAAAGATTCTGACCAAAAATGACCAAGCATTTCTGCTTGGTCATTTCTTTTATCTGTTCAGTTTTATTGTTTTTTATCTTTATCGCTATTTTTACCAGTAGCCTTTTTGTCAGCCGGCCGGTGGCCGCCCTTAGACCGCTCCTGCCACTTCTGGGGCTTGGCCTCACCCTGGTGCCAGACTTCAACGTCTGGCTCCTTGGTGTGGGTGCTATGCAGGACCAAGCGGTTAATCAAGTGGCTGAGGGGCTTGTATTTTTCCCCTAAAAGGCCAATCGATTCCACAAAGAGCTCAACAGCGATCAAGAGACCGACCAGCAAGAGGGCCATGGCCCAGAGCGGCGACAAGAGGAAGAGCATGGACACAAAAGAGAAAATCAAAGACAGGGCGTAAATCACCAGCACCGTCTGTCTTTGGGTCAAGCCCAGGTTCATCAGCTGGTGGTGAAGGTGGTGCTTATCCGCCTGGGAAATCGGCTTCTTGTTCAGCTTGCGGCGGATCATGGCATAGACCGTGTCAGAGATCGGCACGCCCAAGATGATCACCGGCACCAAAAGAGAAATGAAGGTCACGTTCTTCAAGCCTTTTAAGGCTAATACCGAGATCATGAAACCCAAGTAGAGGGCCCCAGTGTCGCCCAAAAAGATCTTGGCCGGGTTAAAGTTGTAAGGCAGAAAGCCCATTAGGCAAGCCGCCAGCATGAAGCAGGCAATCGGCACGTACAGGCCCTGGTTGCGCAAGAAGAAGTAGCCGACAATCCCCATGGTCAAAAGGGAGATGCAGGAGACCCCGGCGGCCAGGCCATCTAAGCCGTCAATCAAGTTGACCGCATTAGTCAAGGCCAGGATCCAGAAGATGGTAACCGGCAGGCTGAGATACCATGGCAGGTTGATAGTCTGGCCGGTAAAAGGAATGTTCAGCTCTGTCATCCTGACTTCGGCCAAGTAGTATGTGATCATGGCCGCGACAAAGATCCCGGCCATTTTTTGCCCGGGCTTGAGTTCTAAAATGTCATCAATCATCCCGGTCAAGACGATCACGCTGGAAGCCAGCAGGAGGGCAAAAAGCTCGTGGGTCGGGAACTGCTCTCTGAGCAAAATGAAGGTCCCGATGTTGTAGGTCACGAAAATTCCCAGCCCCCCGATAGTCGGCATAGGCTTCTTGTTGACCCGGCGGGCGTTAGGATTGTCCACTGCCCCCAGGACAAAGGCCAGGCGCCGGATGAAAGGCGTGATCGCCACTTGGATGATCACCAGTAAAAAAAGGTCAACGATAATCTTAAACATGAAATTCTGCTTTCTGAGTCTAGTTGAATTAATTATACCGGGCTTTAAGGCGATTTGCCAAATGGTAACAAAAAAGTCCAGAAATCAATCTGGACTTTCTTTATTATTTGGCAACTGCCACGGCACGTTTCTCCCGTATTACGGTGATCTTGATATTGCCTGGGTAATCGAGTTCTTTCTCGACCCTGTCCCGGATTTCGTGGGCCAGAACCGTGGTCTCATCATCTGAGATCTTGGCCGGCTCAACCATTACGCGGACCTCCCGGCCGGCCTGGATGGCATATGCCTGCTTGACGCCGTCATAGCTGCCAGCAATGTCTTCCAGTTCGGTCAAGCGGCGGATGTAGTTCTCCAAGCTTTCGCTTCTGGCCCCAGGCCGGGCGGAGGAAATCGTGTCCGCCGCCACAACCAGGTCAGCAATAAAGGAGAGCTTCGGCACGTCGCCGTGGTGGGCAGCAATCGCGTTGACCACCAGGTCCGGTTCATGGTATTTCCGGGTCAATTCAACACCGATTTCTACGTGGGAGCCTTCGATATCGTGGTCAATTGCCTTGCCAATATCGTGTAATAATCCCGCGCGAACCGCTAATTTTTCATCCAAACCAAGTTCAGCTGCCATGGTCCCGGCCAGCTTCCCGACTTCAATCGAGTGCGCCAGCACGTTCTGGCCATAGGAAGTCCGGTACTTTAACCGGCCCAGGATCTTGACCAGTTCCGGGTTCATCCGGTGGATGCCCAGTTCCATCAAGGCACTTTCGCCGGCCTCGTAAATATCGTCGTTGACTTCCTTGCGCGCCTTGTCAACCATCTCTTCGATCCGGGCCGGATGAATCCGCCCGTCCTTGATCAGTTTCTGCAGGGCCCGCTTGGCAACTTCCCGTCTGATGGAGTCAAAACCGCTCAAGGTAACCGTCTTTGGCGTATCGTCAATGATCAGGTCAACCCCAGTCATGGCTTCAAAGGAGCGGATGTTCCGGCCTTCACGGCCAATGATCCGCCCCTTCATGTCATCATTTGGCAAATCCACGACTGACACGGTCGTTTCCGCGACCGTATCCGCCGCGCTGCTCTGGATGGCATCCACGATGATTTGGTGGGCAAAGCGGTCGGCTCTGGCACTGATTTCTTCCTCGTTAGCCCGAATCATCTCCGCCTTCTCCTTGGTCAAGTGGTCGGAGACCTGGGCCAAGACGATCTTCTTGGCCTCTTCTTCGTCTAAGCGGGAGATTTCCAGCAGCTTGTCATTCTGCTTCTCTACCAGCCCATGCGCTTCTTCCAGCAAACCAGCAGCTTTTTCTTCCTGCTGTTTGATTTGGTCTTTCCTTTGTGTGAGTTGTTTCTCCCGGTCATCGAGCAGGCTGCTGCGGTGATCCAGGGTATCTTCTTTCTGCTGAAGGCGGTTTTCCTTGCGGGCCGCTTCATCGCGGCGCGCGTTCAGCTCGTCTTCAACCTTCTGCCGGTAATCCCTGATTTCTTCCTGGGCCTCCAGGATCTTGGCCTTCTTCTCCGTTTCAGCATCCCGCTTAACGGCTTCGGCGGCCTGTTTCTGCGCCTGGACTTCGGCCTTGGCTACTTCGACTTCGGCTTTCGCCTTGGCCAAAATTGCCTCCCCGCTCTGCCGGGCGTTTTCTGCCTTGGTTTCCCAGGCATTCTTCCGGATGGCATAACCAATCAGGCATCCCACGACAAGTGAAATAAGAAAAATTACAGCGACTGTTGCGAGAAAAAATATAGTATTATTCATCATGAGTTACGTCGCCTTTTTATTTAGAATTATTCACACATTACTAATCATATGTTACATTTTTGGTCAAGTCAATTCCTTAGCTGCATTTGAAGAAACAAAAAAGATTGCCGCGATCTTGCTGGCAATCTTTCTTTTCGGCAAAAATGGCCTATTTATCAGTCTTTTCCGGGCTTGCAGCCGCTTCTTGCTTGTCTTCAGCAGGGGCAGCTGCCTTCTTAGCCCGCTGCTCCTTGATCTTCTCTGGATTTTCCTTTTCTTCCAGAGATTCAGCATCGATCCCGTAAGCCTTGCGGACCTGGGACTGGATGTCCTCGTAGATGTCCGGGTGCTCTTCCAGGTACTTCTTGGCGTTTTCCCGGCCCTGGCCGATCTTTTCGCCATGGTAGGAGTACCAGGCCCCGGCCTTGTCGACGATGTCCTGGTCAGCGGCCATGTCCAGCAGTTCGCCGGACTGGGAAATCCCCTGCCCGTACATGATGTCGACTTCAGCTACCTTGAATGGCGGGGCAACCTTGTTCTTGACCACCTTGATCTTGACCCGGTTCCCGATAACGTTGGTGGACTGCTTGATCTGCTCAGCCCGGCGGACTTCCAGCCGAATGGTTGAGTAGAACTTCAGAGCCCGGCCACCTGGGGTGGTTTCGGGATTGCCGAACATGACGCCGACCTTTTCCCGGATCTGGTTGATGAAGATGGCAATGGTCTTGGTCTTGGCAATCGTGCCGGAGAGCTTGCGCAAGGCCTGGCTCATCAAGCGGGCCTGCAGGCCGACGTGGGAGTCGCCCATTTCACCTTCGATTTCAGCCCGCGGCACCAAAGCAGCAACTGAGTCGACCACGACAATGTCAATGGCCCCGCTGGAAATCAAGGTGTCCGCAATCTGCAGCCCTTCTTCCCCAGTGTTTGGCTGAGACAGGATCAGCTGGTCGATGTCCACGCCCAGGGCTTCAGCGTAAGCCGGGTCCATGGCGTTTTCCGCGTCGATGTAGGCAGCCGTGCCGCCCCGCTTCTGCACTTCGGCTACGGCGTGCAAGGCAACAGTGGTCTTACCGGAAGATTCCGGCCCGTAGATTTCCACGATCCGGCCCCGCGGGTAGCCGCCCACGCCCAAAGCCGCGTCCAGGGCCAGTGAGCCTGATGGAACAGTTGAGATCTGGGTGTCGACCTTCTCGCCCATCCGCATGACCGCGCCTTTACCGAAATTCTTTTCAATTTTCTTTAAAGCAGCTTCAAGAGCAGCTTGTTTTTCATCTTTAGCCAAATTTTTTCCCTCCTGGAAACTTACTAATAAACATTATACTTTGAAGGCCGGGTAAAAAGCAAGAAAAATCCGAACTAACGTTCAAATTATTTCTCCTCCACTTACTAGTACAAGAAAAAAGCCTTTTTTTCCCAAAACTTGCCTAAAAAATAAAAAATGAGTACCTCGCTGATACTCATTTTTAAAGAATAGTGATTTTCTAAATGCTTACATTGACCCCTTGAAGACGTCCCATGATGAATGGAAGTAGTCGTAGCCGGAATAGATCGTGAAGATCAGAGCCAGGTAGAGCAAAATGGTGCCCAGGTGGAAGATGTCGCCAAAGAGCAGGAAGATGATTGACAGCATCTGGCAGGTGGTCTTGATCTTGCCAGGCATGGCTGCAGCCATAACCTTGCCGTTGTTTTCAACCACGATCAAGCGCAGGCCGGTAACAGCCAGTTCCCGGCAGACGATGATCGCTACAACCCAGGCTGGGGCAAGCTTCAATTCAACCATGAAGATGAAGGCTGTCATAGTCAGCATCTTGTCAGCCAGCGGGTCAGCAAACTTACCAAAATTGGTTACCAGTCCCCGGGACCGGGCGATGTGGCCGTCAAACCAGTCAGTTGCTGAAGCAACGGCAAAAACGATCATGGCAACCACCCGGCTCCACAGAATTTCAGTCCCTGCCAGGGTGAATGAGCCAGCTGGCCATTGGGCGATCAGCAGGATCATGAAGACAGGAATCAAGAAGATTCGGAAAACAGTCAGTTTATTTGGTAAATTCATTGCTTTAAATTCCTCACTTTTCAGACTTAATAGTCATTCTTCTCTTATTGCTTGCTGCTGGAAGCGGCAGATGATGACGGAGCAGCTGATGACTGGCTGCTTGGAGCAGCGCTGGATGAAGCTTGAGAGCTTGATTGAACGCTGGAGCTGGAAGCAGCTGGCCGGCTTGAAGCTGAACTTTGAACGCTAGAACTGGTCCGGCTGCTGTAGCTCGTGCTGGTGCTGGTATTGGTGTTAGTGTTCGTGCTGCTGCTTGCGGCAGAGCTAGTTGATGATGAAGCAGAGCTGTCACCCAGGTAGATGGTCAAGCGGGTAGTGCCGTTGATTGGGGTGAATGGAATCTTCTTGCCGCCAACGGTTACCGTAACGCCAGTGTCAGTACCCAAGTAGACGATCAAAGTCTGCCCCTTCTTGACAGTTTCCGTGTGCTTTTCACCGCTTTGCAGGGTCCCCTGGTTGGTGATCACATTGTCAACGGAAACGTAGTAGTAGATGCTTTGCTTGCTTGAGCGGACTACCAAAGGAGTGCTGGACTTGATGCCAGTTACCCGGTAGCTTGAGCCGCCAAGTGAAGCAACCTTGATTGAGCTGGTCTTCTTCTTGGATGATGAAGAAGCAGATGAGCTCTTCTTGCTGGAAGATTTCTTGGAAGTGATCGTGACACTGGAGCCAGCATTTTCCTTCTGGCTGCTTGACCCGGTCTTTCTCATGTTGGCAACGACCATCCCCCCGATCAAAAGCAGGAGAGCAATCCCGCAGCCCAGGGCCAGGCGCGGAACCAGCTTGCGCCACTTGGCGTCCTTGGCAGGTTCTTCAGCGATTTCCCGCTTGGCTGGCCGGCTGACTGGACGGACTGTTTCCTTTTCCGCCGGCTCTGCTGGAGCTGGCACTTCAGCTTCTTCATGAACTTCTTGGGCCGGGCTTTCTGCCGGCTGACTGACTTCATTCGTGACTTCGTTTGCAACTTCGCCTTGGTACTGGCTCAGCAATTCCTTGCCGTCCAAGCCGACGATTTGCGCGTATTGCCGGATGAAGGCCCGGACATAAAAGTCGCCTGGCAGCTTGTCGAATTCGTTGTTTTCGATCGCTTCCAGGTAGCGGCTCTGGATCTTCGTAGCCTTCTCAATATCGGAAATTGAAAGGCCCTTGGCCTCTCTTGCTTTACGTAATTGTTCTCCAATGCCTGACATTATTAACCTCTTCAATCACTTTAAAATTCGTTTATAAATTATAGCACAATGGCCCAGGCTGTGTCGCCCTATTCCAGCCAGCCGCCACTGACGTAAATCGTTTGCCCGGTCAGGTAGTCGCTTTCCGGATTCAGCAGGCAGTCGACCCAGTAGGCAATTTCCTTGGGCTTGGCCAAGTGGCCGGCTGGAATTTCTTCTGCCAGTTCCTTCAGGGTCTCCGGGGAAAACATGGCATTCATGGCTGTGTTGACCGCCCCTGGCGCCACGACGTTGACCGTAAAATGGCTGGCGGCAACCTCCCGGGCATAGGCCTGGGCAAAGCGGCTGATCCCGCCTTTTGTGGCGCTGTAGACAGCTTCCATGGCGCTGCCCTGGCCCCCGTAAACTGAGCCCAGGTAGACGATCCGGCTGTGTTCTTGCTTTAGGAGCTGGCCTTCCAGAAGCTTGGTCAGTTTGATTGGATTCTCCAAATTGACCTTGATGATCTGGTCGATAACCTGGGAGCTTTGGCTGCCCAGAAAGTCATAGTTGGTGATTCCTTGGGCAAAAACAACCGCGTTGACTGGCAAAAGTCCGCTGGCAAAAGCCCTAAGCTGGTCGTCGCCTGCTAAAAAATCCAGTTTGATCGGCATGAAGTCCTGCAAGGGATGCTTTTCAGCCAATGCCTCAGCTAATTTGCTGGCCTCTTCCCAGTTGCTGTTGCAGTGCAAATACATAGACCAGCCAGACTCAGCCAGACGGGTGGCAATTGCTTGGCCAATGCCGCCGGTTGCCCCGAAAATCAATGCTCGCTTCATTCTTCCTCCCCCTCAAGCAGGCGGGCAGTGTTAATGCTGGCGCCCTTGCAAAGTTCCTGGCAATAAGCCCGGTAATCAGCAAAATTCATGGCCTGCATCTGCTCAACATTGGCAAACAGGTCTTCCTCATCCAGGCTTTCTTCAGCCATTTCCACGGCAAAGCCGGACAAATTGTCCAAGCTGCGCACGGTTTGGGCCAGCCAGCTTCTTTTATGGATTTCAAAGAGCTGCCGCATTGCCTTTTCTTGCTTTGGGGCAAAAAGACTGCCTGGCGCCAATTCTTCTTTGATCTGGCTTAAAACAGTTTCTGCTTCCTGGCTCATCCCCAATAAGACCGCGTAGGCCCCTTGCCGGGTATAAGTCACGCTGATCTGAAGCGGCTGGCTGACCAAGCCGGCTTTTCTGGCACCGGCAAACCATTGGCTGGCGGCACCTAGCTTTGATTCTAGCATGATTTCCAGCAAAATTTGACTCATATCCCGACTTGCTAAGACTTTCTTAAAGTTTGGCAAAGGAATGGCTGCCGCAAACAGGGGCACTTCCCCGCCTGGCAAAAGCCAGTCCTGGCCGCTTGATAAAAGCGGCACTAAGTCTGCTTCTTTTTGCGGGCTCCCGGGGCGCAGGTATTGGTCTGACAGTTTCTTGGCCTGGCGGAGAATAGTCTGAACCTGGTTGTCGGAAAAATCCCCGCAGGCAACAAAGGACATGCGGGAGGCTACATAGTTTTCGTCATAAGCCGCCTGGAGCTTTTCCTTGGTCACGCTGGCAATCGATTCCTTGGTCCCGGCCACGTCAATGGCCAAGTTGCAGTCTCCGTAGCTGCCCCGCAAAAGCTGGTCGCCCAGGATCCAGTCAGGCTCATCCTGGTACATGGCCAGTTCCTGCTGGATGATGGGAATTTCTTTTTCCACGTTCTCATCAGTAAAGTAAGGCTGGCCAACCAGCTTGAAGAGCAGGTCGATCATGGGGCCGACATTTTTTACCCCGCTGGCGTAGTACATGGTTTCATTGAAAGAGGTAAAGGCATTGACGCTGGCCCCCATTTTTTCAAATTCCAGGGACAAGTCGCCTTCTTCCGTGGCAAAAAGCTTGTGCTCCAAAAAGTGGGCCAGGCCGGCCACGGGCTGGGGATCAGCGCTGCCGAAGTCGACGATGATGCCGAAAAAGCGCTGGTTAAAGCCCTTGCGCCTGATCACCTGGGCCTTGAAGCCGGAAGGGAAGTCTTTTCTGATAATTTCTGGTTTGATCATTTTAATACATAGCTTTCATTCAGATACAGCTTCTTGGCAAAGTCGGCCAGCCGGCCGCTTGTCACCCGGCTGACGGCAGCCATCATGTCGAAGTCCTCGTAATCGGCATGAAGCTTGTAGCGGAGGTCTTTAGCCAAAAGCCAGCTGGCATGGTCCTGGTTGAGCAAGTGGCGGTTGGCCAGAGCCTGTCGGCTCTGCTTGAGCAGGCCCGGGTCGATCCGGCCGTCAGCCACCATCTGCATTTCCTTGCCGATGATCTGCCCGGCCAGGTCCAATTTGTCCGGGTCCAAGCCGGCGTTGACCAAAAAGAGGGCATTGTCGGCATACCAGTTGCTTTCCACCGCGTAAGCCGCCCCATTTTCTTCTCTTACCTTGCTGAAGAGCCGGGAAGACTGGTCGCCAGTCAAGTACTGGCGCAAAACTGTCCCGGTCGCCAAGTCCTGCAGGCTTGGCTGGCCCTTGTAGGCATAGCCCAGGAAAAGCTGGGCCTGCTGCTTAGCTTGCTTGTCTTCTTTCTCAATCCGCAAGTCAGGAGCCGGAATCAACAGATCCCGCTTGCCAAATTCCAAGGCCAGCCCCGGCCAGCCTTCTTCTTGCAGCTTTTTGGCTAAGAGCCGCTTGACCTGGCGGGCATCGTAGACATGACCAAAGATGCAGCTGGCTTGAGTCTTGATAGCGTCAGCAAAGCGGCGGACATCCTGGCTAGTGGCGGCCTTAATATCTGCAATTGAGCCGATGAAGCTGGCCGCGTAATCTGGCTGATCCGCGTACCAGTTGTTGAAAAAGGCGCTTAAGGCCGCGTTGCTTGGCTCAGCCATGAGCTCCTGGTATTCTTCTTCCAGCTGCCTTTGGGCCAGCTGGACGGAGCTTGGCGTAATCAAGGGTCTGGCTGCCAGGCCGGTAAAAGTTTCCGCTATCTGCCGGTAGTTGTAGTCCGGGTCCAGGATCTCCTGGGGCTCAACGAAATTGGCCAGGTAGGAAATGATCATTTCCTTGCCAAAAAGCTGCACGACTGCTTCAAACTGGAAGGAATAGCGCTGCTGCAGTTCAAGCTGCTGGATGGCGGGATCTGGAAAAAGCTCGCTTTCGTTCATCTGCATGCGGCAGAGCAGGCTGGCCATGGCCATATTGTGCTTGGTTAGCGGCAGGCGGACAAACAGGCCCAGGTTGCCGCTGGTAAATTTTTGATTGCTTTGAATGCTGATATTTTCTTCGTTCATTATTTTTATTCTTCTTGTCCTTCAGGCGGCAAAAGCACCTTGCGCGGCTTGGAGCCTTCTGGCGGGCCGACTACCCCGTGCTCTTCCAGCTCGTCAATGAGGCGGGCAGCCCGGTTGTAGCCGATTCTGAACCGCCGCTGCAGCATTGAGGTGCTGGCTGACTGCTGGCGGCGGACCAGGTCCACGGCCTGCTGGTAGTACTCGTCGTCAACGTCGTCATCGCCCTTTTCGTCATCATCCCCGGCCTGTGGAATCATTTCCTCATCATATTCAGCGCTTTGCTGGCCCTTGACCCAGTCAACGACAGCTTCCACTTCGTCGACGTCGATGTAGGCCCCTTGAATCCGTTCCGGCTTGGAAGCTCCGATCGGCAGATAGAGCATGTCCCCTCTGCCCAGCAATTTTTCAGCGCCGACTTGGTCCAAAATAGTCCTGGAGTCGACCCCACTGGAGACGGCAAAGGAAATTCTTGACGGCACATTGGCCTTGATCAAACCGGTAATGACGTCCACGCTCGGTCTCTGGGTAGCCAGAATCATGTGAATGCCGGCAGCCCGGGCCATCTGGCCCAGACGGACGATGGAGTTTTCCACGTCGTGGCCGCCGACCATCATCAAGTCGCTCAATTCATCGACAACGACTAAGATATACGGCAAAGGCTCCATTACTGGCCGGCTGGCGTCCTGGTTGTTCTCAGCCACCTTGCGGTTGTATTCGCCCATGTTGCGGACGCTGCCGGCAGCAAAAAGCTTGTAGCGCCGCTCCATTTCGTCGACGACTTTTTTGAGGGCCTTGGAAGCCAGGCGGGAGTCAGTGACAACTGGGATCATCAAGTGGGGTACCCCGCTGTAAACAGACAGTTCGACCATCTTCGGGTCGATCAAAACCAGCTTGACTTCATCCGGCCGGGCCTTCATCAAAATGCTGGTCAAGATCGTGTTGATGGCCACGGACTTGCCTGAACCGGTTGACCCGGCTACCAGCAGGTGGGGCATCTTGGTCAAGTCAGCGCTGATGATCTGCCCGGTCACGTCCTTGCCTAAAGGCACCATCAAAGGATGGTCCTTGGCCTTTTGGTCCTGGTGCTCCATAGCGTCTTTAAAGGCCACGGACTGGGCCTTTTGGTTGGGCACTTCGATCCCGATATAAGGCTTGCCCGGAATCGGGGCTTCAATTCTGATGTCCTTGGCGGCCAGGGCCAGAGCTAAGTCATCGGCCAGGTTGACGATCCGGGAGACCTTGACCCCGACGGCTGGCTGGACTTCATAGCGGGTGATGGTCGGGCCCAGGATGGCCTTTTTAACATTGACTTCCACCCCGAAGCTCTTGAAGGTTTCCTCCAAAATGGCCGTGTTTTGCCCGATTTTGTCCTTGTCGCTCGTCTGGTCGCTGGCTTGGACAGCCTTTAACAGAGACAGGGGCGGGAACTGGTAGTTGTCGTCATAGCTGACCATGCCCTTGTCCAGTCCATGGTCAAGCTGCTGGTCAGCCAGAATCATTTTCTGGTCGTCTTCAGCCTGGCTGCGGGGCTTGGGCAGGTCATCCAGTTCCAGTGAATGGGTAACTGGCGGGTCAGGATGCTGCTCAGCCACCTGGATTTCCGGCAGGGAAGGCTTGGCTGCCTTCTTCTCTTGCTTCTCTTCTTTTGCTTTTTTCTCTGGCTTTGCGGGCTTAGCTTCTTCCCGGCTAGTCCCCCAAGGGTCGGTCAACTTCTCCCGGTTGTTGGGTTCCCTTTTTTGCTGCTCTCTATACTCAGAGTACTTTTCCTTCAGCTGGCCGGCTCCGTCCTTGCTTTGCTGGATGAAGGCCCGGCTGATTTTTTGAAAAGCAGCGACCAGGTCACGGAATTTGACGTCAAAGAACATCAAGACCCCGCTGATTATGTTCAAAATGGCCAGGCACAGGCCCCCAATTTGACCTAAAAGTTGGTAGAAGATCCCGTACAAAAAGCTCCCGATCCAGCCCCCGCCGACACTGACAGTGACATTGGCCCGGGCTAATTCTTCAAAGATCACATTCTTGAAGGCCGGCAAAAATTCGCTGTGGACGCTTCTGATATTGAAAAAGCGGCTGGCCAGAATGTACAAAAGGCCCAGGTAAGCCAAAGTCAAGCCACTGGTCCGCTTAAAGCCAAAGCGGGGCGGCTGCCCGTAAATCAGCATGACCAGGCCCAAAATAGCCAGAAAGGCGCCGCCCAAAAGGTAGCTGTCCCCAATCAAGAGCCGCAAGAGGTTGGCCAGCTGCTTGCCCAGCCAGCCAAAGCGCAATAACGCCAAAATGGCTACCAAGATCAAGACGATCCCGGTAACCACCCAGCTCAAAGATTCTTCTGTTTTCTTTTTATTCTTGTTTTTACGATTAGCCTGCCTTTTCTTTCGAGGCATTTTTTCACCTGCTCAATTCTTAGAAATTAGGTTCAAAGTCCAAGTTGATCGGTTCATCCAAGGCAACCTGGCTAACTTCGTAAGTCAAGGTTTCGATGTATTCAACCAGCGGCCGGCTGAGCAGACGGTAGGTTTCCTGGTCCAGGTCCTGGCCGTCGCCGTGGTAGCCTAAAAGCTGAACGACTTGGGTGTTGACCCCGCTGATTTCGATGATATTGTCTTCGTCTGGCGTAACGTCGTAGACAACGGCTACTTCGTAGTAGCCGCCTGCTTCACCGGCATCTTCAACACCGTCTTCGCCGGTAGCAACCACTTGGCGGATAGCTACGTTGACTTCGTTCTTTTCTTCTGGTTCGTCGAGCAGGTCATAGTGAAAGGCACGAACGATGATTGGGGTCTGCTTGTTAAATTCCATGATTTTACCTCATTAAATTTCTTTTTTAATCACTAATGCTTGGGCAAGTTCCGCTGGTAGCGGCCAGGACGGTTGTAGTCGTCCTTAAGCTTGTCGTTGTCATAGTGGTGGGACTTTTCCATGTGGGGAAAGCCTTGCTGGCGCAGGGCTTCAAAAATTACGATTGCCGCCGAATTGGACAAGTTGAAGGCCCGGATCTTGTCAGACATGGGGATGCGCAGGTTGCGGTCCTCATATTGCCGCATGAAGGTTTCCGGCAGGCCGGTCGTTTCCCGGCCAAAAACAAAGTAGTAGTCCTTGCTTTCGTCCGTGTAGTCAACGTCAGTGTAGGACTTGCTGGAGAACTTGGAGATCAAGTACATCTCGGCATTGTCCGGCAAAGAGGCCAGAAAGGCCCGCAGGTCGTCATGGCGGCGGATTTCGACTTCACCGCCGTAATCCAGAACGGCCCGCTTGAGGTGCTTGTCATCCAAGCGGAAGCCCAAGGGCTCGATCAAGTCCAAGACCGTGTTGGTTCCCGCGCAGGTTCTGGCAATATTGCCAGTATTGTCGGGAATTTCCGGCTCAAACAAAACAATATGGTTGGTCATTTATTTCCTTTCTTTTCTTCTTGTTCAGCCTGGCCTTCATCTTGGAAACTGTCGTCATACAGGTGGGAAACCTTCCGGTAGTACTGGTAGATATGGGTCAAGAGGATCTTCATCACCGCGTAGGCGGGAATCCCGCCGACCACGCCCCACAGGCCCCAGACTGAGCCCGCCCCCAGCATGACGATAATTGTCGTCGCCGGGTGCATCTTCAGCCGGTTACCGACAACCAGCGGACTGATGACCCGGGTTTCGATGATCTGCTCGATAAAGAAGACAGCCAGAACTTTCGCCACCATCGGCAAATTAGTTACTAAAGCAATGATCAAGGCCGGAATCAAACCAATAAAGGTCCCAAAGTAAGGGATCAGGTTCAAAAAGCCGGCGCAGATTGCCAGGGCTGCCCCGTAAGGCTCGCCGATAACCGTATAGCCGATGAAGAACATGATCCCTACGCAGATGGCCACGGAGACCTGGCCGATCACGTAAGAGGACACGGCCTGGTTGACTTCGTGGAGCAGGTTGCTGGTTGCCTGCTCCCAGCGCTGGGGAGCAAACTTGACCAGAAACGGCCGCAATTTGTGCCCGTCTTTCAGCATAAAGAAGAGCAAAAATGGTGCCGTGGCCAGGGTCGTGAAGACGGCCGTCGCCACGCTGACCGCGCTGGTCAAATTGCCCAGGGCACTGGAGACGGTTGACCCCATGCTTTTGCTAAAGTTCTTCTGCAAAGACGTCATCTGCTTTTGCAAAGAATCACGCAAGCCGCTGAACTTCGGGCTGTGCAGGAGGTCGTCAACCGCGTTGGTCGAATTCTTCCAAATCGATGGCCAGTTCTTGACCAAAGAATCAATCTGGCTCTGGACGACCGGGATCAAGGAATTGATTGCCCAGATCAAGAAGACCGTTACTATGGCAAAAATCACCAGGATGGTGACCGTCCGCGGCACCTTGAACTTCTCTTCCAGCTTGTCCACCAGCGGCTCCATCAGATAGTACTGGACCATGGCCACCAAGACTGGCGGCAGGATGGCATTGATGAAGGTGTTGACCGGATTCAAGACAAAAGAGATCTTGTTGAAGACCAGCACGATCACCAGAGCCAAAAGCACGTTGATTAAGCCGACGCTGAAGCGGTTGTTGAGCACCCATTCCGTAAAGAGGCTCGTGTCTCTTTTCTTCATCAATCCAGCCTACAGGTGTTCGTAAACGATTTCGTCGTTGACTCTGAACTTAGGCATTTCCTGGTCTTCTGGCAAGTCCAGGTAGAGGGCGTTGGACATTGGCTTCTTTGGCAGCTTGTCAGTGAAAAAGAGGCTGGCGTGTTCCAAAGCCCGCAGGTTGCTGACCGCCATAGGGCCAACATAGTTGATCAAAAAGGTCGTTCCGTCGATGGTTACCGTGTCACCCTTTTTGAGCACGATCGCCTGGGCAGCCTGTTCATCGTCAAAGGCTTGAATGACGGAAACGTCCTGCAGTTCATCATTGGCCGTCTGGCCAAACAAAATTACAACGCGGTCTTTTTCGCTGATCGCGTTTGGTCCGATTTCTTTAATTGTAGATATCCATTTCATTTTTATCACCTGGTTAAATTCTAACATACTCCCTGCTAACTTAAAGCAAAGAAGGACAGAATTGTTAATTATTCTTTACGGACGACTATCTCTTATCGACATTTGCCAAAGATAAGCTTAATATTTAAACTAGACTTATTGTGGAGTAAATAAGGAGGTTTAAATTGCATATTTTAATTGGCGGCTACACCAAGCACGAGTCAGCCGGGATCTACCAGTTCGACTTTATCGGCTCCGGTGACCAAGCCCATCTGGAACAAAGAAGAAACGTCGTCGAAGTTGGCGGGCCAACCTATTTCCAAAAAGACGGCCAGTTCATTTTTACTATTAAGAATGAAAACGGCCAGGGGGGCATCGCGGCCTTTCAAAACGACAAGCTGGTCAGCCAGCTGCTGCACGAAGGCTCTTCACCAGCCTACATCGGCATCAACAAGGAAAAGAAGCTGCTCTACACGGCCAACTACCACACTGGCGTCCTGGCCGTCATCAGCTATGATGACCAGGGCCAGCTGACCCTGCTTGACCAGGTCAAGCACGAAAACAAGGCTTTAGGGCCGCGGCCTGAACAAGCCGGCGCTCACCCGCACTACTTTGACGAAACTCCGGGCGGGCACCTGGTTTCCTGCGATTTAGGCCAAGACAGAGTCGACTTCTACGGCTTTGACGGGCAAAAGCTTGAACATCTGGCCAGCTACCAAAATGAAGACGGCTTTGGCACCCGCCACCTGGCCTTTTCACCAGACGGCAAGTACTTCTACGTGGCCGGTGAATTGTCCAGCCAGGTCAACGTGGTCAAGTTTGACGAGGAAAACTGGATGTTCCGGTCCCTGGCAACCTATTCAACTATTCCGGAAAGCTGGGACCAGCATAACGGGGCAGCAGCCATCCGCCTGTCAAGTGACGGCAAGTTCCTTTACGTGTCCAACCGCGGCCACGACTCAATCGCTGTCTTTGCCGTTTTGCCAGACCAGGCCTTGAAGCTGGTCCAGCGGGTGTCAACTTTTGGCGAATTCCCGCGGGACTTCAACTGGGATGAAGAAGAAAAGTACGTCGTTGCCGCCAACCAAAACAGCAACAACGCCACCCTTTACCAACGGCAAAGCGATGGGACTTTGACCCCGCTGGAAAAGGACATCGCGGTCCCAGAAGGCACCAGAGTTTTATTTACCGATTAAGTTAGGAGTATTTTTTTAGTAACATGCTAGACATTTTCAAAGCCATCATTCTCGGCATCATCGAAGGGGTTACGGAATTTCTGCCGATCTCCTCAACTGGCCACCTCTACCTGGCCGACTACATCATCAAATTAGACCAGCCGACCAGCTTCATCAACATGTTTATGG
>NZ_JBJEES010000061.1:0-39707 GCF_051873315.1 Lactobacillus sp. | reverse complement strand
TATGAATCCTTAGGAAGACGCTTAAGCGTACCTTCGCCCTTGTCATCACGGTCACCATAGATGAAGCCATACCGCTTGGACATTTGACCAGTCCCGGCAGAAACGCAGTCAATGCAGCCCCAGGTCGTGTAGGCACGCAGGTCAACCCCATGTTCAACCGCCTTGTCCATCGCCTTGATGTGCTTTCTCAAGTAGTCAATCCGGTAATCGTCATGAACAGTACCATCTTCCAGCTTGTCAACGGCACCAAGACCATTTTCAACAACCATCATCGGGATGCCATAACGGTCATACATCTTTTCCAAGTACAGTTGCAGGCCGTCTGGGTCAGTTGACCAGCCCCATTCAGAGTATTCAAGATATGGGTTCTTAGCGCCAGCAGCGAAGTTACCCTTAGCCTTTTCGCCAACATCATGGGTGGTAACCATGTTTGACATGTAGTATGAGAAGGTGTACATGTCAACTTTACCTTCCTTCATGATTTCAAGGTCGCCATCTTCAATCTTCAAGTGAACATTGTGTTCATCCCATAAGCGCTTGGCAAAACTTGGGTATTCACCCTTAGCTTGCGCGTCAGCACAGTAAAGCTGGGCCAATTCTTCTTCGTAGCGGGCAGCTATAGCATCCTTTGGGTCAGGCGTGCCTGGGTAGTAGACAGAACCGGCGATCATGTTCCCGATCATGAAGTCTGGGTTGATCTTGTGGCCTGCAACAACTGCCTTGGCAGAAGCAACGAATTGGTGGTGCAGCTTTTGGTAAGCCTTTTGGTAATCTTCATCAGATGCGTTGCCATCGCCCACCATCTTCAAGAACATCAAGGATGAGTTGATTTCGTTGAAGGTCAGCCAGTACTTAACCAGGTCCTTGTATTCCTTGAACAAGGTCGTTGCGTACTTGACATAGAGGTCAATCATCTTGCGGTCTTGCCAGTCGTTGTACTTTTCACCTAAAGCCAATGGGTCTTCATAGTGGGAAATAGTAACTAATGGTTCAATCCCGTTCTTCTTCAGTTCTTCAAAGACTCTGCGGTAGAAGTCAAGGCCTTCCTGGTTTGGCTTGTCTTCTTCGCCAGTTGGGAAAATCCGCGTCCAGGCAATGGAGGTTCTGAATACCTTAAAGCCCATGTCGGCAAACATCTTGATGTCTTCCTTGTAGTGGTGGTAAAAATCAATCGCTACATGGTTCGGGTAGTATTCATTGTCAAAAATCTTACCCTTGGCGCCCTTTGGCAAGGAGCTGGCAAACATCCCGGCTACCTTGCCGTCCTTGCCATCCAGGGTATAAGTCAAGTAGCGCGGGCTTTCCAGAGAGCCGGCCGTGGTGATGTCAGTCACTGACAAGCCCTTGCCGCCTTCGTTGTATCCACCTTCAACCTGGTTGGCCGCTACCGCGCCGCCCCACAAAAAGTCTTTTCTGAAATGAGCCATTATTTTTTCCTCCTAAATTGTAAGTTCAGGTTTATTGCCGTCTAAATATTTTTCCTACAAGCAGTATGGTATCATAGGAGAAAGCGATTACGCCCCATTTCTTAAAGCACTTAGGGACGATTTATAAAGGAGAAAAACATGCCCATTGCTTACGAAGAAGTCGACAACCTCACCCGCCTCCCCTTCAAATTTTTTAAAAAATCAAGTTATGCGCCTAAATCACCCACCCACTGGCATACCGGGATCGAAATTGATTATCTGGTATCTGGGGAAGACTTCAAAGTTGTCATTGCCGGCCAGACCCACCATTACAATTCCGGTGATATCTGGGCTATTGACCGCTCACAGATTCATGCCGCGACGGGGCACAAAGACCGGTCTTATTATGTTATGGGGATGATTATTGACAATAACTTTTTAGAAAAAGAATATCCTTCCAGTAAGAATTGGCGGATCAAAATGGGCCATATCAGCCGCGATACTGCCAGCTACCGGCAATTGAGAAAAAATCTGATTGCCATCGCTGAACTCGTCGACCAACCGATCAGTGACAGCATCCGTTTTTTAATTTTGAGCGAATTTTTTCAAATGATAGCCCTGATCGACAGCGAATATACTGAAAAAACGGACATCACCACCCCGCCCAACCAATCATTGGCTGACACGGTGATCGCCTACATCGCCAACAACTCTTCCACCAATATCACGGCCCAAAGCATCGCTGAACATTTTAGGGTTTCGCAAGTGACTTTAAATAAAGAATTGAGCCAAGTGACAAAACTTCCTTTAGGCAAATACTTAAAGCAAGTCCGGCTCATGCATGCCAGATACCTCTTGCTGAGCACGAACTATTCCGTCGCCTACATTGCCAATTACTGCGGCTTTTCTTCGGCCAAAGTTTTGGAACGCAATTTTAAAGCCTGGAAAGAAATGACCCCCAGCCAATATCGCAAGGCCTTCAGCAAATATTTCAATGAATGAAAAAACGGGCAAGCCAAACTTGCCCGCTTTTTGTTTAACCTGCAGTATTGCTTAAATGAATCTCCCGGTCAAATAACTGCCGCATCTCTTCAGTCAAGTTGTGCGCGATAAAAATAATCGTTGCGTCCGTTTGCAGCAGATTCTGCAAAATTTCCAAGCCATTATGCGCATCAATGGCTGAAGTGCCTTCATCAATGAAAATCAGCTGGCTGTCATGGATTTGTGCTCTGGCCAAAACCACTTTTTGCCGCTGGCCGCCAGACAGGGCATGCTTGCCTTGATCGAGTTCCGTATCTACTCCTGCCGGGAATTTAGCCAGATCTTTTTCCAAATTCACCTGCTTAACAAAGTGCATTACCCGGTCATTCAGCTTGGAGTTGAACATTGTAATATTTTCCTTGATTGTACCCGGAAAGAGAACCGGATCTTGCGGAACATAGCCGATTTGAGACAGGTCTGGCTGTTTGATTTCCTGACCAGCTTCGTTTTTAAAACAAATCTTTCCAGTTGCCAATGGCAACTCCTGCAGGATCAGTTTAAAAAGCGTAGATTTTCCAGTCCCACTGTCCCCTGACAATAAGATTTTTTCTCCCCGCTTGATTTGAAAATCCGGATAAGTGATTTTTTCTTCATTGCTAAAAGCTACAGACAAGGCTTGAACTGACAATGACTGAAAGTGATCCAAACTTTCTATCTTTTCTGAGTGGTCAGTCTGGACTGCAAGCTGCTCTCTGAGCTTGGCGTTTAAAGTTTTGCTTGACTGCAAAACAGTATATTGGTTGACCACTACCCCCAGTTCAGTAAAAATCGTGCTGGCAAAGTTGCCAATGCTAAAGAAGACACCGAAATTCATCCGGCCAGTAATAATCAAGACACCTGACACCAGCAAAATTAAAGCTTGTGACAGCATGTTTGCGGCATTGTTGACGCCGCTGGCAAATTGCATCTGGCCAGACCGTCTGACATTGGCATCTTCAAGTTGCTTTCCTTGAGCTGTCGTCACTGCCAAAAGCTTCTGCTTGACATGATATCTCTGCAAAACGCTCAAACCGCTAAACCATTTTTCCAGCATATCGAGATAACGCTTGTTTTCATTAGAAATATCATCGGTAGCCTTTTGCAAAGCTGGAGATAAAAAACGTGGCATAAAAAACATCAAGACTGCAAGAAGCAGAATTACCAGCAATAAAAGCCAGCTGTAGGTAAAGACGATGATTGAGGAAAGGACTACATCCAATCCACAAGCGGCAATTTTCAGCCATGGAGCCAGAAAATTTTCCCCCAGCATATTTAAATCTTGGGTCAAACTGTTTTGAACGCTAGAAACTTTCGGTGCCTTGTTACCACTGTTGTAGATTTTTTCCACTTCAGCAGACCGAAGCTTGTGGAAATACTCTTGGGTCTGTTTATCATACAAATAATTGGCTCTATAAGACAGGCCGCTGCCGATAGCATCAACCACAAAATTGATCCCGATAATTGACACGAAAAGCAGCAGGTTTCCTTTGCGCAAGCTGTCCCCCAGCAGCGTCAGCAAGGCATTGTTGCCGGCAAGAAGCGCGCTGCCGCCAATAACTAAAAGAATAATCGCGATAAACCTAACTCGATTGCCCTTGATAAAATCTGAATAATACAAAACACTCACAACCTTTTTAAAGAATTCTCCCCCATGTTTTCATGTGTTAAGTATATATTAAAAAATAAAAAAGGTTAAGTACATTTTTTCATTTTTCCAACAAAAAACTACCCGGCAATAACCAGGTAGTTTCCACGGCGGAGAAAATTCCGCTTATTTTATTCGTATTCGATAGTTGCCGGCGGCTTGCTCGTCACGTCGTACAGTACGCGGTTAACCTGCTTGACTTCGTTGACGATCCGCACTGAGATCTTCTGCAGAACATCCCATGGAATCTGGGCAAAGTCAGCCGTCATCCCGTCAATTGACGTAACAGCCCGGATGCAGACGGCGTAGTCGTAAGTCCGGCCGTCGCCCATAACCCCGACGCTCCGCATCCCTGGCAGAGCAACAAAGTATTGCCAAATGCTTTCCTGCAGGCCAGCGTTCTTGACTTCTTCCCGCAAGATCGCGTCCGCGTCCCGGACGATCCGCAGCTTCTCTTCAGTGATCTCCCCGATCACCCGGATAGCCAGACCAGGACCTGGGAACGGCTGCCGCCATACCAAGTCGTGTGGCAGGCCCAGCTTTTCACCCAAGACCCGGACTTCGTCCTTGAACAATTGCCGCAGCGGTTCAATCAGCTTGAACTGCATGTCTTCCGGCAAGCCCCCGACATTGTGGTGGCTCTTGATCGTGTGGGCCGTGTCGGTCCCTGATTCAATAACGTCAGTATACAAGGTCCCTTGGGCCAGGAACTTGGCGTCCTTGATCTTCTTGGCTTCATCGTTGAAGACCTGCACGAATTCGTTGCCGATGATCTTCCGCTTCTTTTCAGGGTCGGTTACCCCGGCCAGCTTGGACATGAAGCGGTCCTTGGCATCAACTCTGACGATGTTCACGCCCAACCCTTCCTTGAGGGCGGCCATAACTTCATCGCTTTCGTTCTTTCTCAGCAGGCCGTGGTCGACAAAAATCGCCGTCAATTGGCTGCCAATTGCCTTGTGCAAAAGGGTAGCCGTAACGCTGGAGTCAACCCCGCCGGAGATCCCAAGGATCACGTTAGCGTCGCCGACTTCTTCTCTGATTGAGTCAACAGACAGCTTGATAAAGTCGTCCATGGTCCAGTTGTCCTTGGCCCCGCAAACGTCAAAGGCAAAGCGGCGCAAGATGTCCAGGCCGTATTCTGAGTTACGGACTTCTGCGTGGAACTGGATGGCGTAGAACTTCCGGGCTGGGTCAGCCATGGAAGCGATCGGGCAGTTCTTGCTTGAAGCCAGAACTTCAAAGCCTTCCGGCACCTTGGTTACCAAGTCCCCGTGGCTCATCCAGACAACCTGCTTTTCTGGCAGGCCCTTGTAAAGCGGGCTGTCAGCTTCCTTGACTTCAATGTGGGCTGAGCCGTATTCAGCTTCACCGGCCTTTTCCACCGTCCCGCCCAGCTTCTGGGTCATCAATTGCATCCCGTAGCAGATGCCCAAGATTGGAATCCCCAGTTCAAAAATTTCCGGATCAACATCCAGGGCGTTTTCATCATAAACTGAGTTCGGGCCACCGGAGAAGATGATCCCCTTAGGAGCGATCTTCTTCACTTCTTCTGCCGTAATCGTGTGCGGCAACAGTTCTGAGTAGATGCCAAAGTCACGGATCCGGCGGGTGATCAATTGGTTGTACTGGCTGCCGAAGTCCAGGACGATGATCTTGTCAAAATTGCTTAAGTCGATTTTTGCCATTAGAAGTCGATACCTCCGTAGTTAGGTGCGGCCTTGCTCATCATAACGTCGTGCGGGTGAGATTCACGCAGGCCGGCGTTTGAGATGCGGACGAATTGGGCGGTTTCAATCAGCTTGTCGATGTTTTCAGCCCCGCAGTAGCCCATACCGGACCGCAGGCCCCCAAGGATCTGGTAAACAACGTTGCTTACCGTACCCTTGTAGGAAACAACAGCTTCGATGCCTTCTGGCACCAGCTTGTTGGCTTCGTTGATCCCTCCTTGGAAGTAGCGGTCGCTTGAGCCGTGCTGCTGGGACATGGCGCCAACTGACCCCATACCCCGGTAGGACTTAACCAGACGGCCGTCAGCGCCTTGCTGCACGTCCCCTGGAGCTTCTTCAGTACCTGACAGCATGGAGCCCAGCATAACCGCGTTGCCGCCGGCTGCCAAAGCCTTAACCACGTCACCTGAGTACTTGATCCCGCCGTCAGCGATGATTGGCTTGCCAAATTCCCGGGCTACGTCAGCCGCGTCGTAAATAGCAGTCAATTGCGGCACGCCGACACCAGCAACCACTCTGGTGGTGCAGATTGAGCCAGGCCCGATACCAACCTTGACTACGTCAACACCAGCTTCAAACAAGGCCCGGGTACCTTCACCAGTTGCCACGTTACCGGCAATCAAAGTGTTGTGCGGGAAGTGGTCGCGGATTTCCTTGATCTTGCGCAAAACGCCGGCTGAGTGGCCGTGGGCCGTGTCGATAACGATCGCGTCAGCACCGGCTTCAAACAGGGCTTCTGCTCTTTCAAAAGTGTCGCTGGTTACGCCGACAGCAGCTGCTACCAAGAGCTTGCCATCCTTGTCAACGGCAGCGTGAGTGTCTTCGGCAGTTACCGGAGTGTTCTTGGCCAAACGAACTTCATCGGCTTGCGCTTGAATTGAAAGGTTCTTGTGGACTACCCCAAGGCCGCCCATCTTAGCCATGGCTGCCGCCATCTTGCCTTCGGTCACCGTGTCCATCCCAGCGGAGATCAAAGGAATGTTCAGCTTCAAGTTTGGTGCCAGCTGGGTTGACAAGTCGACTTCGTTCGGCAGAACGTGACTTTCAGCTGGAATCAAGAGCACGTCGTCAAAAGTAATACCTTCTTTAGCAAATTTGGTTTCCCACAAAGACATGATTTCATCCTTTCAAACAATCGTTGATACTTTTTAATTAATCAACTTTACACGTTTTTCGCCGCCAGGTCAACAAAAAGCGAATCATTCACTTATTTTTTTAATCTTTTAGGACTTTTTGAGCCAAATTAACAATTTTTCAGCGAATCTGATTGAATTAATTCGGTTTTTGCTGTAAGATTTAGCAATAACTTAACAAATGTTTCTACTTATATATCGCTGCGATACGGGCAGCAGTCTCTACCCGGAGCCGTAAACTCCGGACTATAGGTAAAGAAGGGCCGGCTATTGCCGGCGCGGCTTCTTTTGCCTAGTTTTGGTAAAAGGAGCCTTTTTCTTTTTTGTTTTGGAAGGAGTCACATGGAACTTTTAGAAGAACGCATTAAGAAGGATGGCGTCGTTTTACCAGGCGACGTCTTGAAGGTCAACTCATTCTTGAACCACCAGATCGATCCACAATTGATGATGACCCTGGGCCAGGAATTTGCCCGCCTCTTCAAGGACGCTGGCGTCACCCGGGTCCTCACCGCTGAAGCCAGCGGGATCGCTCCCGGCATCATGGCAGCCTACTGCTTGGGCGTGCCGATGGTCTTTGCCAGAAAGAAGAAGCCTTCAACCGTCACTGACGAAGTCTACACCGCGGAAGTCTTCTCCTACACCAAGCAAGTTACCAACACCATTTCCGTTGAAGCCAAGTTCCTTGACGCAAATGACCGCATCCTGGTTATCGATGACTTCCTGGCCAACGGCGAAGCAGCCAAGGGCTTGATCTCCCTGGCTGAACAAGCCGGCGCTGAAGTAGTCGGCGTGGGCGTTGTCGTGGAAAAGGCCTTCCAGGGCGGCCATGACTGGCTGGTCAACCACGGCTACCACCTGGAAGCTTTGGCCAGCATCAAGGAATTCGCCGACGGGCAAGTCATTTTCAACTAATTTTTGACAGTGGGAGTTATCAAATAAAAATGGATCAAACACAAGAACCTTCACAAGGCCGCTCTTTCGTCCTGGGCCTGCAGCACCTTTTGGCCATGTACTCCGGGGCTGTGGCTGTCCCGATCTTGATCGGCAATGCCCTGCACTTTAACTCAGAGCAATTGACCTACCTGGTCTCCATCGACATCTTCATGTGCGGCCTGGCTACCCTCTTGCAGCTGATGCGCAACCGCTACTTCGGGATCGGCCTGCCAGTCGTTTTAGGCTGCGCCATCCAGGCTGTTGCTCCTTTGGAAATGATCGGGCAGAAGTACTCCATCGGCACCATGTACGGGTCGATCATCGTGGCCGGGGTCTTCGTCTTCCTCATCGCCGGGGTCTTTTCAAAAATCAAAAAGCTCTTCCCGCCAGTTGTCACCGGGACCTTGATCACCACGATCGGTCTGACCTTGATTCCAGTCGGCATCCAGAACCTGGGCGGCGGGTCCGTCACTGCCAAGGACTTCGGTGACCCCAAGAACCTCCTGGTCGGCTTCGTCACTATCTTAGTGATCGTGGCCCTGCAAGCCTTCGCCAAGGGCTTCATCGCCTCAATTTCCGTCTTGATCGGCCTCATCGTTGGCACTCTCCTGGCTGCCTGCCTTGGTATGGTTTCCCTTACCCCAGTTTCCCAGGCAGCCTGGCTGCACTTCCCGCAATTCTTCTACTTTGGCTTGCCAAAGTTTGAATGGTCATCCAGCTTGACTATGATGATCATCGCCTTGGTCTCCATGGTTGAATCAACCGGGGTCTTCTTCGCCTTAGGCGACCTTTTGGGCAAAGACATCACGGAAGATGACCTCAAGCGGGGCTACCGGGCTGAAGGGTTGGCCCAAATCTTCGGCGGCCTCTTCAACACCTTCCCTTACACCACCTTCTCCCAAAACGTCGGCCTGCTGCAATTGTCCGGCATCCGGTCCAAGCGACCGATCTACTGGGCAGCCGGCCTCTTGATGGCCATGGGCCTTTTGCCAAAAGTCGGCGCCCTGGTCACCATCATGCCAACGGCCGTATTGGGCGGGGCCATGGTGGTCATGTTCTCCTCCATCGCCGTACAGGGGATCAAGATGCTGCTCAAGGTCGACTTCAGCGACAACCACAACCTTTTGATCGTGGCTATCTCCCTGGGTCTGGGCTTAGGCGTCTCCGTTTACCCAACCATCTTCCAGGCTCTGCCAAGCGAACTGCAGCTCTTCCTGGAAAACGGGATCGTCATCGCCTCAATCTCTTCCGTCCTTTTGAACTTGGTCTTCAAGGGCAAAAAGGGCCTGGACGAAAACTAACTTTTGCTGATAATCAGACTAAAAGCTTCTTCACCAAACAAGTGAAGAGGCTTTTTATCTTATCCTTAATCGCCTAAAAGCAGGACGCAGCGCAAGTCGTCTAAAGCAATGACATGTTCATCGATAACGACCTTGTCTTCCGTATAGCCCCGGACAAAACCAACTATTTCTTCTGGCCGCTTCCCGTTTTCATCTACTTCTTTTAGCTGAACAATCACCGCCTGCTGGCGGCTAAAAGCCAGGCCCAGCACCTTCCCACACTCTTCCCGGCTCATCTCTGCCCGTTCTGGAACAATCCGTTCCCGCGTCTCTTTATTGATCATGGCCGTGTGGTCGCTTAGGAAAAAGCCCGCCCACTTCTTCATCCCCCGGTCCTGATAATGAGCAAAAAAATCCGTCACCCGCTGGTCAAACTCCTTACTCATAGGCGTTGCCCCCATTGTGACCGCCGACCAGGCGGCTTCTGGCGATTGCCGTGGCCCCTGGCAAAAGGCTGGAGGCTCTGACGACACTGGCAAAGCCGTACTTCTTCCGTAATTTGTCGACTACCTGGTCCCGCTTCTGCTGCTTGATCTGCTCGGCTGGAGGCAGAAAAAAAGTCAGCTGCTGGCAGCCGGCCGGCGCTAAATTGCTGTAGGTCACCCCTAGCCGTCTGACGGCCTGCCCCCGCCACTTTTTTCTAAAAAGGGCCCAGAGCTTGGCCACCAAATCGCTGGAAATATCAGTCGGTGTGATCTTCTCTTGAATGCTGAAGCCAACTGGATCGGCTTCATAGTCAGCGTAACCGACATAGAGGCTGACCCGGCCCGCCAGCAGATGGTGAGCCCTAATTCTGGCCGCGACCTGGTCACCGATTTCTTGGATGACGATCTCGATTTCCCGCTGGTCCTCATAGTCCCGGTTCAAGATTTGGGAGTTTCCGTAGCTTTTGCTTTTGGGCCGGTACTTCTGCTTGATAATGCTCCGGTCCACCCCCCAGCTCATGGCAAAAAGCTGCTCGCCGATCAGCCCGAACTCCTTCTTCAAAACTGCCGGATCGCTGTGGGCCAGGTCGTACATATTGTTGATCCCCAGCCGGCGCAGGCGGTTGGCCGTCCGGACATTGATCCCCCAGACATCTTCCAGCTTGGGAATCTTCCAGATGGTATCGGGCACGTCGATATAATGCCAGCAGGCAATCATTGAAGTCCGGTGCTTGGCGGAAATATCCATGGCCAGTTTGGCCAAAAGCGGGTTCTCTCCAATCCCGCAAGTCGTGTACAGGCCCAGGCTGTCGTGAATGTCTTTTTGGATCTTGCGGGCCACCAAATAAGGATCATCCCCAAACAAGTGCCAGGACTCGGTCATGTCGATCATGCTTTCATCAATCGAATAGACATGGATGTCCTCATCCGCCGCGTACTTGCGGAAAATCTGCAAAACCTCCATGCTCCGCTTGATATAAAGATTCATATGCGGCTCAACCAGCATCAGGTCCGGTGCCTGGTCTTTAGGCGGCAGGTCTCTGGCCCGCATGACATTGCTCAGGCCATACTTTTTCTTGGCCAAAGGCGAGGCAGCCATGATTAGGCCGCTGCCCCAGTCAGTCCCCGGCTGCTGAGACACGACGGCTAAAGCGACTTCCATCGGGTTCAGCCCCAGGCGCAGAGCCTCGCAGGAGGCATAGAAAGATTTGTTGTCGATCATGAAAATAACCCGGTGGGGCTCATAGCGGTAATCGTACATCAAAATCCACTTCCTTACTTGAACGTTTGTTCTAATAGAATTATATCGAACCTTTGTTCTAAAAAGCAAGCGAACAGAAAATAAAACCAAAAATAAAAAGAGGCCTTAGCCTCTTTTCAAAAAATTCAGTTTAATAGTCGCCGTTCATGATCGTGTTCTTCACGATGACGTAGTCGACCCGCTTGATTGATTCCAGGTCCCGGCCGCCGGCATAAGAGATAGAAGACTGCAGGTCTTCCTTCATTTCTTCCAAGGTGTCAGCGATGCTGCCCCGGTAAGGGACCAGCATTTGCTTGCCTTCAACGTTGCGGTAGGCACCCTTTTGCACTTCACTGGCTGAACCCCAGTACTGCTTGTAGGTCTTGCCGTCGATCTTGATCACGTTGCCCGGGGATTCTTCATGCCCGGCCAGCATTGACCCGATCATGACCATGCTGGCCCCGAAGCGGACAGACTTGGCGATGTCGCCGTTGTGGCGGATCCCCCCGTCAGCGATCAAAGGCTTTCTGGCCACCTTGCTGCACATTCTGAGAGCAGCCAGCTGCCAGCCGCCAGTCCCGAAACCGGTCTTGAGCTTGGTGATGCAGGCCTTGCCCGGGCCAACCCCGACCTTGGTAGCGTCAGCGCCGGCATTTTCCAGTTCCCGGACGGCTTCTGGCGTTGCCACGTTGCCGGCCGTAAGGAAGGTGTCCGGCATTTTTTCCTTAATGTACTTGATCATGTCGATCACGTAGACTGAGTGCCCGTGGGCCACGTCGATCGTGGTGTATTCCGGGATTAAGTCCTTTTCCACCAGTTCGTCGATAAAGTCATATTCATCGTCTTTGATGCCGACGGAAATCGATGCAAAAAGTCCCTTCTCATGCATCATCTTGATGAAGTCGGCCCGCTTTTCGGGCTGGAAGCGGTGCATGACATAGTAATAGCCGTTTTGGGCCAGCCAGACCGCCAGGTCTTCGTCAATGACGCTTTCCATATTGGCGGGAACGACTGGGATCTTGAAAGTTCGGTTTCCAAACTTGACGCTCGTGTCACATTCCTTCCGGCTCTTCACGATGGCCTTGTTGGGCACCAGTTGGATATCATCATAGTCAAAAGCTTCCATGCTGAAATAATTGCTCATTTTTTGCCAGCTCCTTTTTTAAAGTACCTTTGATACTTTACTGACATTTGCCTTAAAAGTCAAGGCTTATTCGAACCATTCACGAACATTCTGAAAATATTATTCGGATTTTTGTTGACTAATTGCCAAGTTAATGCTAACCTTTCTAACGTAAGTTCTACGAGATATTTTTTTGAGGTGAAAAAATGACATCAATCGCAGTTGTCGGCAGCCAATGGGGCGACGAAGGCAAGGGTAAGATTACAGACTTTTTAGGGACGACGGCAGACCTGTCAGTTCGCGCCAACGGCGGCAACAACGCTGGCCACACGATCGACTTTGACGGCAAGGAATTCAAGATGCGCTTGATTCCATCCGGGATCTTCGCGGCTAAATTGGGCGCCGTGATCGGCAACGGGGTGGTTATCAACCCTGAAGTCCTCTTGGGCGAACTGGACAACTTGGAAAAGAGCGGGATCGACACCAGCAACTTGAAGATCTCCAACCGCGCTCACGTCATCATGCCTTACCACGTAATGCAAGACACTTATGAAGAAGAAGCCAAGGGCAGCCTGAAGGTCGGCACCACCAAGAACGGGATCGGGCCAACTTACATGGACAAGGCTTCCAGAATCGGCATCCGGGTTTGCGACTTGATCGATCCGGAAACTTTTGCTGAAAAGCTCCGCTTCAACCTGGAAAGCAAGAACGCCCTCTTCACCAAGGTTTACGGCAAGCCAGCCATGGACTTTGACGAAATCTACAACAAGTACGTTGAATACGGCAAGCGGATCGCCAAGTACGTTTGCGACACTTCCCTCTACGTCAACGACGCCCTGGACAAGGACGAAAAGGTCCTCTTTGAAGGTGCCCAAGGGATCATGTTGGACATCGACCAGGGTACCTACCCATTCGTAAGTTCTTCTAACTCAGTTTCCGGCGGGATCGCTTCCGGCAGCGGGATCGGGGCCAACCGGATCAAGACTGTCCTGGGCATCTGCAAGGCCTACACTACCAGAGTTGGTGCCGGCCCATTCCCAACTGAACTGCACGATGAAACCGGCGACAAGATCCGGGACATCGCCCACGAATACGGCACTGTTACTGGCCGTCCGCGCCGGGTTGGCTGGTTTGACTCAGTTGCCCTCCGTCACGCTAAGCGCGTAGCCGGCATCAACGCCTTGAGCTTGAACCTGTTAGACGTCTTCAGCGGCTTTGACAAGATTAAGATCTGCGTGGCCTACGACTTGAACGGCAAGCAAATCGACTACTACCCAGCCAACTTGAAGGAAGTTGAAGCTTGCCAGCCAGTTTACGAAGAACTGCCAGCCTGGGAAGAAGACATCACCGGCGCCAAGAGCTGGGAAGACCTGCCAGAAAAGGCTCAGGCCTTCGTCAAGCGGATCAGTGAAATCACTGGCGTACCAGTTGTGACTGTTTCTGTTGGTCCTGACCGGGAACAAACCATCGTTTTGCAAGACCCATGGACTTTGTAAAAAATTAATATCTACTAAGTGCCTCGTCTTTGACGGGGTTCTTTATTTTGGCAAAAAATGTTTTATCTTGTTTTACTTGAAGAAAGTGCTACCATAGAGGCGTAAATAATATTATTTGGAAGAGATGTTTTTATCATGAAAAGCAAAAATCTTTTTCAATCCGTAAAGGATGTACTAAATGGTAAAATCGCTCTAAGTATCTTTACCTTTTCTACTACCTTCATAGCTGGTTTTGCGGCAGCGACTGTTGCCTTAGGGCTCAAGGGCGGTTATCATAACAGCTCCATAGCCGAAGCTATTATCTGCGGACTTATCCTCTTGTTCTATGGTATCTATGGCACATACAAGCTCTACAAGTTAAACAAGGTAAAAGTCAAGTTGACTACTAATAAATTTAGAGAGAGATTGTGGAATATTTTAACTGGAAAGGGAAGTTTGAGAATTATTGCGTTTTCTGATTCTTTATTTGCTGGCTTTGCAGTTGGGGCTATCGCCTTTTGGAATAGAAGCACAAGCAATTATGATCCAACCATTGAATTGGCCATAATCGCCATTTTCTCTTTTGGCTTTTCAATTGAAGAATTCTACAAGCTCAACAAAAAATAACACACAAAACCCGTCTAGCTCTAAGCCAGACGGGTTTTCCACTTTAGTTATCCACACTGGGATGATTGCCTACTTTTTCCAAAATATCCTTTCCAAAAGAGCGCTTCCTTTCCGCAATGTAAGTGCTATACTATATTTGTTGGAAATGTAATTTTTCGGAGGTAAAAAGTGAAAAAACTAAGCAAATTAATCGCAATTGGACTAGCAACTGGCCTTTCTGCTACAACTCTTTTGCAAGCAACAATTCCAACCGTGGTAAATGCATCTACTACAACAAGCAGTGTGCAAGTTACTAGTTCAACTAACAATTCTTCATAGGGATCATCAGACAACAAATGGCAAAACATAACCACAAAATCAGGAGAAACAATGCAAATCTTGCCAGATGATCCTTCAAGAATGAGCGGCAAGGTAAGATACAACGGTGAGGAACACTCTTACAAAATTACCAATGCAGATGGGATCTACACCATCTAGATGGCGATGAAGTTTGCTCTATCGATATCAACAATAGCCAGGTACCGTCTTCTCAAAGTAGCAGTATTTTCAGCCCGTTTATCAACTTCAGCTACGCAAATGGCAAAGTTGCTTTTAGACATGCTGGAAGAAAATACTACTATCTAGATACTCAGAAATATAATAGCGAATCCGTAAGAAAAATAACTGAGAGTGGAAAGTTCATACTATCTACGTTGTTAACCCTAATTCCAGGAGTAGGGCCTTATGTCGAAGGAATCAATTTCTTACGTGAATTATATGTTATTAATTTTGGAAAGAGACCAAAAGAGAAGTGGTATACAGTAAAGATTTACTGTACCAAGGGTTATGAATACTATGCTTGGAAGACTTACACTTATAAGGATTCAGCTAGAAAACATTTGCAATCTGTAAAGTGGGTGTACAAGAAAGTACTATGAAAAAGCTGAAAGAAATTCTAGAAGGTAAAATTGCTACTAGCCTTTGTGCCTTCATTGCTAGTTTTGCAACCGGCATTACCACAACTGACATTATGTTGTGGAAAAAATATGGTTTTCTTGCTAAAGACATTTGGGAAGTAGCTCTTATTGGGATCGTTTTCTTTATTGACTCTATCTACTTCTTCTACAAGCTCAACAAAAAATAACACGCAAAAACCGTCTAGCTTAGAGCTAGACGGTTTTCCATTTTAATTTTCCACACTGAGGATGGTGACTTGGTAGTCTCCCATCGGCGCTTCAACCGTCACCACATCCCCAGCCTTGCGGTGCATGAGGGCGTGGCCCAAAGGACTGTCAAAGGGCAGCTTGCCATCGCCTACAGCCTCTTCCATCCGGCCCACGATCTTGTAGCTTTCCTCTTCCCCATCGTCTTCATAGCGGATGGTGACATTTTTTCCCAGGTTGACCTTGCCGTCATTGACCACCTCAATTACTTCCGCGTATTTCAGCTGCTTGTTCAAGTAGCGGACCCGGCTGTCCAGGTGGCGGAGTTCTCTTTTAGCGGTTGAATATTCAGTGTTTTCGGACAAGTCGCCCAGGGCCCGGGCCTCCTTTAGGTTCTGCACCCGGCGGGGCCGGTCAGCCTTCAAGGCCGCGATCTCGTCTTCAATCTGCTTGTAGCCCTCGGGGGTCATTTTCTGATAATATACCATGCTAGCCAGTCGCCTTTCACTTCTATTTTTAAATCATTATAGCCCGCCCAGGTCTTTTTGCCAAAAAAATTTATTTAGCAGTCAAAAAAGTTGAGTGCTAATTGCTCCATTTTTCCAAAAAGGGACTATAATATAGTTGTCGGGAAAGAAAGCGGATCCACCGCTTCTCTTCCTGCCTCTGTTTGTAAAAAGCAGTTTGAATAGAATAATTTGTTGAAGGGAAGTTTTAGATTATGACTAATGATTTAATGAACCGTTACAACGACTTGTTCGATCACATGGGCGGCTGGCTCGACAACTCCAAGGACTTCTTGGACAGCCACGCTTTCAGAAACATTTTGCAATCAGACGTTGCTGAAGATGAGCACGAATACACCGTCAAGGTCGACGTGCCGGGGATGAGCAAGGATGACATCCACCTCTCCTACACTGACGGGATTTTGACGATTTCCGGCCACCGCAGCACTTTCAAGGATGACAGCGACAAGAAGAAGAACCTCCTGCGCCAGGAACGCAGCGAAGGGTCAGTTTCCAGAAGCTTCAGCCTGCCGAACGTTGACAAGAAAGGCATCAGCGCCAAGCTTGACGGAGGCGTTTTGACGGTTACCCTGCCAAAGAGTGCTCCAGAAGAAAACGAAGACACGATTACTATCGAATAAGCCCAGAGCGCTTAGAGAAGCCCGCGAGGGCTTCTTTTTTTGCTAAAAATTTCAGTATAAAACTTGTGAAATTGTGAAAAGATGCCATTTAAGCATCAAAATTGACCGCTTAGGCAAATTTGGTTTCTTCTCAATTAATCGCATTATAATAACAATTGTGATCAGAAGATCATCCAAATTCAATTTGTGACCGGGAGGGTTTAACTATGGAAAAGTTACTAAAAATAATGTCCGAAAACGAATTAAAACAAGTCAAGGGCGGTAAGAAAAAGCAACCAAGTTGGGTAAAGTGGTCCAACGGAATCAGTGGACTAATTGGTGAACTAGCAGAGCCAGGTTCAATTAACTGGAAGCACCACCACTAATAATAATATGATCAAATTTAAGAGACCTGAATCCAACAATTATACAGAGTTCTATCAAACCAATTCTGAATACAATCTTCATTTAACAGGTTTAATAATGACTAAAAATCAGGAGCACAACATTCTAGAGGCACTAAGATCAATAGACAATTACTGTGACTCTATTGTAGTTGTAGACACAGGATCTACTGATAATACTATTCAGGTCGTTAAAGAAAATTTCTCTAAAGCTCATCTTTATCAAGTTCCTTGGCGAGAAAACTATGCTTATATGAGAAACGAATGCTTAAAGTTCATTCCAGCAGGCTGGACTTTTATCATTGATTCTGACGAAGTGTTCGATAATTCACTCTGTACTAGTCATGAATTAAAAGATTTTCTATACTATCTAGATCAAACTAGTTCAGCACCTGTTTGTACTATAAAAATAAAATCATACAATGGCAATTCCTTTGTGAGGAAAAAGGTTCTATTCAAAAAGGATGACTTTATAAGGTATCATGGTTGCGTACATGAAGAGCTAATAACCATAAAAGGTAAATTAGATATCGTTGACTCCAATCTTTGCATAGTAAACAAGGGAAACAGCCCTCAAGAAATCGTAAGATTTAATAAGGCTGAAAGATACTCAAAACTACTATTGCATCAGATAGACCAAGAACCCAATAATCCACGTTGGGTTGCAATGATCTCTCAAGACTACATTGAGCTTGGATTTATATCTAAAAAATATTATATAAAGCATCTTAAAAAGTTTATATTTAGTAACGAAGCAGATAACTTTTCAGATAGCAACATTCAAGGCAGCAAATGGCTAAAATATCTTTTGGCAAGATACGCTCTTTTACTGATGTCAGATGGGAAACTTAACGAATCTATAGAATGCTCAAAGGCGGCTATGAAGAAATTTCCCTATGATGCGAACTTTTTAGCAATATTTATCTCTGCAAGCAATATATTAAATGAAACCAGAAACAGGTCTACCTTAAAATTCGTCAACAAGTGTCTAAGACAATATGAATCAAATCTTGACAAGGTAGAGGAAGAATCTCAGGGAACCGAAGATTCAGTAATACCTGCTTTAATAAAATTACTAATTAACATTGGCGAGTATTCTAGCGCCAAAAATCTTGTTGAAAATATTGATAATCCAGAGTATAAAGAGTTATTAGATAGTGAAATAGATTTTCTATTGTAAATAGGAGAACACGGTTATGGAATATGTAATTCTGTTAGTAGTTGGCTTGCTACTTATTGTAGGTGGTGCTTTTGCTTTTAAACAAACTAAGAAGTATCTTGAGTTAAAAACAAATAGTAGCAATTATTCTAATGATCAATGGTGGGGATTTGCTCTATGGAGTGGATATATTGGAGCAGGCATCTTGTCACTAGTTGGCGCTATTTTAATTATTGTTTCTGTAATTTCAATGCTATAAATTGATCATTAATAGTATTATTTAGGTAACTACCTAGGTAACGCTATTTTTTATTAGAGTGAGGAATCTTTTTATGAAAAAATTAGATAAAACAGAGCTTCGAAAAATTAAGGGCGGTACTACACAATCTCAGCTTTCTGCTTATATTACTACCAACTTTATTAACATACGGGGCTTTAATACTGATAAGAAAAGCCACCAATTATACAAGAGTTTAGTTAAAGCTTTTAGAAAGCAATGAGTAAATATCAATGAACAATACATTTGAATTATTTAGCATACTTGCCAATATTATACTAAGTTTGATTGTAGATTTATCTATTTTTACCAAAATATCTATGGTCAAGTTTACGTCATCCCAGAAAATTCTTGTCACTGCTTTTTATATTTTTTGCTTTATAGCCTCCGTATTAATCCCGTCTAATGTAGTCGTCAATATTTCGATTACAATTGTAGAAATTCTTTTCTTCACACTACTTGGTTTAAGAAACACAAAAGATAAATTTCTAATTCTAGGTGCTGCGCTTTTCCTAGGAATTTTTGACTCCATTACTATCATCCTTTCTAACTTAATTCTTTTTCTCTTTCCCATTTTGGACTCTAGTAATTTAGATTTTTTTACTAATATTGCGATTATTATTATTAGTTACCTACTACTCCTTAAAATTATTCCCAAAATCATTACTAACCTAACTAGCACCAATAAAAAAGTTTTTATTGGTGTTTTGGCGTATATATATATTAGTTCGATGGTTCTTAACGCGTATGTTTTAAGCGATACCAAACCAACCGAGGTCATCATTGTATCTTTAGCTTTATTGTTTTTGCAATCGATTTTTATTTTGATCATGTATATTTCTTTAGTCGAAATACAAAAGAAGTTGCTTTCCCATACTCAACAAAAAGAACTGCTCCAGGAAAAGCAGGAACTAGAAGAATACTCATCTTATCTAGATCAAAACGAGGATGATCTTCGCAGGTTTAAGCATGATTATCAAAACATTCTTAATAGCTTAAAAATTGACGCTCAAGAAGGCAATGTCAAAGGCGTTATTGACAAATTAAGTGAATATACAAATAGTCATTTTAACGAAGAAGCGTTACGAAAGTACAAAGACTTAAATCATATTCATATAAAAGAACTTAAAAGTATAGTATTTAGCAAACTGACACAAATGTACAATTTAGGAATTTTATATAGCTTTGGATGTGAATCCGAAATTTATGAAATTCCCCAAAATATCGATTTACTTGATTTGGTGAGAGTGATTGGTATTACTTTTGACAACGCAATTGAGGCAGAAACGGGTTATTTTAACTCCAATTTCCTTCAGAAACAAGACTTACGAATTGAAGCCATGTATTATCAAGATCATGACGACTTTGAGTTTATGATCAGAAATCGAATTCCTAATTCTGATATTACTTTGAGTCAGTTAACTGAAAAAGGATACACGACTAAAAAGCAACATCCTGGCCTCGGATTAGCAAACGTTAAGCAATTTTCTCAAAAATACGACAATGTCATAATTGACTATCATATCAAGGATACTTGGTTTATTTTCAATCTAACCATCCTGCCAATAGATGAGGTAATAGACTAGCTATGAAGTATCAAGTATTTATTTGTGATGACAATCAAGATACAATTGGTCAGCTTAAGCACATGCTATTAATCGCTGCTTTTCGATTATCTGATAACGATTCGGTAACTTTTAACGTATTTGGGCAAGCGACAACATACAAAAGTGCTATCAATATTTTACAGAAGACAATACCTACCGGTGGAATCTATTTCCTAGATGTTGAGCTTGGTAAAAATATTGGTAAAGATAACGGATTTGACTTAGCAGAATACATTAAGCAAAACGATCCAAAAGCTCAGATTATTTTCGTTACAAGTCATGCCGACCTTTCTATCATCACTTATCAAAGACGATTGGGGCCTATCGATTATATAGTAAAAAGCTCTAATGTAGCAGAGTTAACTACGCGTATTTCAGACACCTTAAAATCAGCCATTAATTATTTTGAAAACTCAAGCTCAGAATCTGCAAACTTCTTTACTTATAAAGCTGGATATGAAGTAAAGAAAATTGCTGCAGATAATATTTACTATATTTCAACTACTGGCAACTCCCATAAATTAGAACTTGTTCATACCAACGGAATTAGTCAGTTTATCGGTAGTATCAGCAAAATTGCGGAAACGGCACCTTATCTCTTGCAAATCAGTCAATCATGCTTAATTAATCCTAAAAAAGCTGAAATTGATTATCAGTCGCACAAAATCACCTTCCCTAACGGTGATATTCAATACTATTCACGAAAAAACAGTCATATGCTTAGAAAATATTTTTCAAAATGATCAGCCTATTTAATTCTATTAAGTATCACAAATCGTATATATCTCAATTGGAAGAAACTGATTGTGGAATAGCTTGTTTAGCAATGGTTTTAAAAAGCTACCATTCAGATGTAACTTTAGCCCATTTACGACATCTAGCCAAAACAAATATTGAAGGTACCACTGCACTTGGTTTGGTAAAAGCAGCAGAACAGCTATATTTAGATGTTACTGCTGTTAAAGCAGATTTATCATTATTCCATTCTAGAAATACCACATATCCACTAATTGTGCACGTAATTAAAGATAACGAGCTCCTTCATTACTATACTGTTTTAAAAGATTTGGGCTCAAAATTATTAATTGCTGATCCAGACCCAAATATCGGAATTATTGAAATTACTAAAACAAAATTTAGTCAGGAATGGACTGGAGTTGCCCTTCTTTTTAAACCGCAATCTACTTTTAAAGAAGTGCACGAAAAAAGCACTACCATTTGGTCTCTTCTTCCATCATTATATAAAAAAGAAAGTAGTTTAATTTTTAAGTTGATCACCGTATCTCTACTGGTGACCATAATTGATATTATCAACTCTTTTTTTTACAAGAACTGATTGATACTCTTATTCCAAGAGGAAATTCCAATTTAATTACTATCTTTTCTTGTAGTTTGTTAACAGCTTATATAGCCAGTTCTATTTTTTCTTTTGAGCAAAATCTTCTATTAATTCGGCTAGAGCAAAAATTATCTAACAAGCTAAATTTCAAATACCTAGAGCACCTTTTCCAATTACCAATAAACTTTTTTACTACTCGAAAGACCGGTGAAATCACTTCACGTTTTTCTGACACTGGACATATCGTTGAAGCTTTAGCTAATTTGACCGTCTCCTTCCTTCTCGACTTAACCATCATCATTACTGTCAGCTTTATCCTATTCTTTCAGAATAGACATCTTTTCATTTTGGCTATTCTTTCAATCCCACTATTTTTGATAGCCATTATCTGCTTTAGTAAAAGATTTGATCGACTCAATAATGAACAAATGGAGAGCAATTCGGAAGTTTCATCTGCAATTATTGAAAGTATCGAGGGGATGGAGACAATCAAAGCCTTTAATGGAGAGCAACAATATTTGAAAAATCTCAGCGATAAATACCTTCATTATCTTCAAAAGAATTTTGAATATGGAAAAATGGCTGCTTATCAAAATACCATAAAAACTTTTATCGAAACTTCTTTAACTCTGCTAATTTTATGGTTTGGCTCAAGAGACATCATCGGTCATTCAATGTCAATCGGTCAGCTAATAGCTTTCAACTCTCTACTAATTTATTTTTTCGAGTCTATCAAAAACATTATAGGTCTTCAGCCTACAATCCAATCAGCTCAAGTAGCCCAAAAGAGGTTAAATGAAGTTTATGCTGTAAAACCAGAAAATTTTACTCCAACAACAATTACTGCCCGCGATCAAATTGATGGAACTATTCAGCTCCAAGACGTTTTCTATCACTACAATTTTAATAAGGATACCTTGAGAAATATCAACTTCCAAATTGAAAAGGGCGAAAAAATTACAATTGTTGGAATGAGTGGCTCAGGTAAATCTACATTGGCTAAGCTGCTCGTTGGCTTTGATTATCCAAGCAAGGGCAAATTGACATTTAATCATTACCCTATCAGGAAAATTGAACATCACTTACTCCGCAATTATATTAACTATACTCCTCAAAACTCTAACATTTTTTCGGGAACAATTAGAGACAACCTTCTACTCGGTTCACCTAATTCAATCTCAGAGCAACAATTAATAGATGCTTGTAAAGTTGCTGAAATCTTTCAAGATATTGATAACCTGCCTCTTAAGTTTGATACTCAACTTGACGAACAAGGAAAAATGCTATCCGGTGGGCAGAAGCAACGCATTGCAATTGCGCGTGCGCTTTTATCATCAGCTACTGTTTTAATTTTTGATGAAATCACGAGTGGCCTTGATACCATTACTGAATCTAAAATTGTTAGAAATCTACTCCAAATTCCAGATAAAACAATTATCTTTATTGCACACCATCTTTCTACCGCACAACAATCAGATCGAATCATAGTACTACACCAGGGCGAAATCGTAGAGCAAGGTAAGCCTAACGACTTACTTGACCAACACGGTTACTACTACAACCTAATTAAAAATTCATAGAAATGAACGCACTCCAAGTCTTGAAGTGCTTTTTTACTATTTAGCAATCATTGAAAATACGCAATATTTCCCGTAAGATTGAAGAAGATTGACTAAGAAATAGAAAGGAAAATATATGACTAAGCACGAATTAAATTCCGAATTGCTGGACCAATTTAGCCGGCAATTTAACGCCGACCCCAAAAAACAAGTCATCAGCCGGGCTGTTAGCCGGTCGGGCCTCCAAGAAGCGGCCTACAACTCTGCCGCTGAGCACAACCACACCTTTTCTTTAGAGCTGGACACTGACAATGTCACCAACCAAAAGCAGTCCGGCCGCTGCTGGCTCTTTTCAACCTTAAATGTTGTCCGCCACAACTTTGGCAAGAAGAACAAGGCCAAGAACTTCACTTTTTCCCAAAGCTACAACTTCTTCTGGGATAAGATTGAACGGGCCAACTACTTCTACGACCGGATCATCAAGACCGCTGACCGCCCCTTAGACGACCAGACAGTGCGCGGCTACTTTGACTGGTGCCAAACCGACGGTGGCCAGTGGCACATGGCCGCCTCCCTAATTAAAAAGTACGGCGTCGTCCCAACTTACGCCATGCCGGAAAGCTTCAATAGCGAACACTCCGCCGTCTTAGACCAAATCCTAGCTGACAAGGAACGTAAAGATGCCCTAGCCTTGCGCGAATTAGCCCAAAAAGACGATCAAGAGGCCCTAGAAGCTGCCCGGGTGCGTTTCCTTGGCGATATCTACCAAATCATGGCTACGGCCTTGGGAGAGCCTCCTAAGACCTTTGACCTGGAATTTCGGGACGATGACCAAAATTACCACCTAGACAAGGACCTCACTCCCCTTGCCTTTTACCAAAAATACTGTGACACCGACTTAGATGACTACGTTGTCTTGGCCAACGCCCCTGACCACCCGCTAAACCGGGTCCTCCACCTGGGCTTTGAAGACAACATCCAAGGCGGCTACCCAAACCTCTTCATCAATGTGCCGATGGAATACCTGGAACAGGCCACGGTTGAGCAGTTAAAGGGCGGCGAAGCAGTCTGGTTTGGCAATGACGTCCTCCGGCAAATGGACCGGAAGACCGGGATGATGGACCTAAAGCTTTACCAATATGACGCTTTGCTTGGCATTGACACCCACTTGTCCAAGGCTGACCGCCTGCGGACCGGGATCGGCGAATCTTCTCACGACATGGCTATTGTCGGTGCCGACATTGATGGCGGCCACATCCGCAAGTGGAAGGTAGAAAACTCCTGGGGCGACAAGTCCGGGGAAAAGGGTTACTTCACCATGAGCGCTGACTGGTTCAGAGAATACACCTACGAGGTTGCCGTGCAAAAGAAGCACGTGCCAGCTGAAATTCTGGACCTGCTCAAGAGTCAGCCGATCGAACTTGATCCTTGGGATTCTTTGATTTAAATAAGCAAAAAGTTGTTAGAACTGCAAATTAGTTCTAACAACTTTTTTACTGGTCGATTTCAATTATTCTTTCTTAAATATATTTTGAACTTGCGTGAGAATATTATCAAATTGAGCCATATCATGGATATGACCTATAACTTTGCCTTTTCTAGCTAAGAAGTCATACGATAATAGCTGCAACAATAAAGCATCACCATTGGTTCTACTTGCAAAGTCAACTACTGGAAACCTAAAGGGATCCTCCCGATGTACATGCGTGAGTGCCAAACCAATTACTAAACCTGATCTTGCATTATAGACATCACGACTGACTATCAGAAAGCGCCGCCTAATGTTACCTTTTTGTGGATCATGCCCGCCCATTTCATGTCCTGCATGTGGTTCAGCATCGATGATGATTATATCTCCTTGATGAACGTCAATCATCCTTCGGTAATTCCCTTCCAACCGGCTTTAATTCACGAGGGTTATAGCCTAAATCGTGATATTCTTCCGCAATCAACTGATCATAGTCCAGATTATCGTAGCTAGAATCTGACCAGATATCGTACTTAATCTCTTTCTTGATTGGCTTATATACAATATTGCCATTGGCATCTTGGAAAACTTCGTATTCCGTATCAGCCTGGGCATTAATACTCTTAGGGATTGTTAAAACCAACGAATTACCTTGATGTCTTGCTTTGACAACCATTGTTATCACCTCTGCCTTAAGTATAAACGGTATTCACGGTATTCACAACAATTTTGACTTATAAAGAACTGAATTCCAAATCAAAGCAAAAAGTTGTTAGAACCGCAAATTAGTTCTAACAACTTTTTTAGTTTACGGTCATCTGATTTTTAAGTTCAATTACCCGGTCTGCTTGCCTTGCCTCTTTTATATTATGAGTCACCATAATGATCGTCTTACCGTACTCAGTCTGTAATCTTTTAATTTCCTGGAAAGCAACTTCAGCATGCTGCGGGTCAAGTGCTCCAGTTGGTTCATCCGCTAAGACAAGATGACCTGGCTTCAAAATTGCTCTAGCTAGTGATACCCGCTGCTGCTCACCACCAGAGAGCGTGTTGACCATGGCATCTTCTAAATAGGCAATGTCTAAATCTCGCAATACCTGTTTGATCATTTTTAATTTATCGGCCTTGCTCTTCTTAACGAAGTTCATCCCCATCAACAGGTTATCTTTTACACTGATCTCTGAAACCAAAGCAAATGATTGGAACAGATAGTTAATTTCATTTCGCCGCAACATGGTAGCATGGCGGCTATTAATCCGCGGAAGTGCTTGACCAAAGATCTTAATTCTTCCGCTGTCGGTTGTCTCTAAAAGTCCGACCATATTCAAGACCGTTGATTTTCCCGACCCAGACGGACCAATAATGGCAACAAATTCTCCTTCTTCAACATCAAAGGACAAGTTGTCAATAACCTTTCGTTTCCCAAAGGATTTGTTCAAATGGCTTACTTCTAATGCTTTCATTCTATTTCCCCGTTATTTTCAGTGCTTGATTCTTTTTAACCAACAACATAAAGGTTATTAGCTGCAATACATAAATCGCGACTACCAGTACAAGACCAATTTTGCTCCGGTAAAATAATACGACTGCTAGTTCAAGCAAATTGACACAGCTGATCAAAGTAAATGGCAATCTGTACATCTGCAGCTTAGAATAGCCCAAAAAGCTTTGGACAGCCAATACTTCTTGCTTGCTCAACTGGTAAATTGACAAAATAATTGCCAGAATCAAAAGCAGGACCAAGCAGCCAACAGCGATCACCATCCCAAACCAGCTGATTGTCTGCCGCAAACTCTTTTGCAGACCATCAATATATTGTTTGACTGAGGCATATCTAAAATCATTATCGGCTAAGCCATATTTAGCAAGTATCTTCTTAGTAACCAGTCTTTTTCTAACCTTTTGATTGGCAAATTTCAAGCTACCACCTAAGCCGGAAACCAATAGGTTTCCAATTTCAACATAGTTCATGTTAGCAGAAGTGGAAATTAGAATGATCGGATTCTTGCTGTTAGTAGGATAAGCTGGATTATCATTCCAGGTAAAAAGCTCGTTCCTAGGATGATACTTGATAAATTTGAACTTTCTTTCTTTAACAAAAGCTGTCTGTATGTCTGCTTTACTAATGCCATCTTGCGATGCTTCCTTAAGGTACGCGCTGGCCTTGTCCATTGCTATATCATCAGGTACCAAATAAACCCTGACCCCGTTTTTAGCTAGTTTAATGGCTTGACTCGAGACGTTAAAATTAATCTTCCTCAAATAATTAGGCGAAAGCGTCATGAGCCAGAATGGCTGATCAGGCAGGCTCTTGTAGTAATGATAACTCTTAGCGTCTTTTAACCAAGCAGGGCTATGGTAATCACTGCTTATCAAGTAAGCCCCCTGCTTACCTTCCAGTTCTTTATACAAGCGGTAAGCACCGCGGTTTAAGTCAGACCCTGTATCACTAAAAGCTCTGTCGCCATCATTACCAGAACTTGTGCCGGACAAAATTTGATAATTTGCTACCCTCTCCCATTGCTGGGCTTGCTTAGCGTTATTGGCAATGGATTTAGCCGGTTGATCCAGATACAGTGACGCGGCAACGAGGCCAGCACTGATCACTAAATATAGAAGCACTGCATAAAACGAAATCAATTTAACTGGAAAGCGCTGTTTGATCAAATCGATATTTTTTTCAAAGGCCAAGAATAAACTGGCCATAGCTGCTGAGATAATGAACGTCACAAGCAGGACTAATTGACTGGCAAGCAGGGGAAGCAAAGTCGCCAGATAATAATTGTGCGGCATGGCAACAAAGCCGGTCACGAAGGAAGTAAGCACCGCAATAATCAACGCGGCTTTTTCCAATGGGCGAAATTCTTGTTGAAGAAGCGTAATCTTCGTCCAGCCAAGCAGAGTTTTCACCCCAAATGACTTCAAGTCTCTGACAAGCAAGATAATAAAGTAACTGATTTCGATAATAATTGTCAATCCTGCAGCAAGCAGCAATGCATCAATCAAGATTCCTTCATCAGTATAACTACTACCACCTGCAACATTCCGCAAAGTTGACGTTTTTTCACCAGTTTCATTAGCCACAGCCGTCAGCAATTTCTGATATTGAGCTCTGTTCTTAATTCCGTGAATTTGATAAGTACCATTGACAGAGCCAAGCAAGTCAGTCAAAGTTTCCAATTTATAGATCGTTACGGGAACACTCAAGGGGAACGACGGCAGCTCTTTAATCTGATTAATTGAGCCATTTCCCAAGCCAATTGTGGATTGCGAATTTTTAGCAGTCAGAAGCTTATTCAAGTCTTTCCAACCGAGAGCTTCTTGTCCCGCGATCTTTAATGAAGGTGTCGTTTGCTTAGCCTGGCCTGCAAGACCAATCTTGATCCTAGAATTGCTCGTATCGGTTCTGCTAATTAAAAGATGGTTTTCGGCTCCATATCGATTCAGAAAACTCGCCACAGAATCGCGATCAGAATAGCTAACACTGGTTAAGCTGAACCGATATTCTGAATCTTCAAAATAACTTTGAACGTTATCGCGATATTGTTTGCCAAGAAACCAAATGGCAATTGTAATAAAAAGGATACTTTGCACTAGCAGTAAGAAATAGCCGAAAAAATAGCTTCTTTTTTTGAGAATCTTTCTCATATTTTATCCCTCATATCTATCCAATCAGAAGCGTAACAATGAACAAAGCATGCTCTTAGGAAAAAGCATGCTTTGTAAATTTTATTTACAGTCCCAGTACGCTTCCAGCGTATTCTTACCAATGTACTTATTGACCGAAGCTAATGTTCCCCTCTTTTTCCAACCCGACCATTCGCCATTAACAGTCGTGCTGTGAGTATACACATGACTCTGAACTTCAGACCAGCCCCATAATCCAGCTGTGCGGCCATGATTCCAATAAACTGCAGTGTTCTTATAATGGACTGTTTGTGCTAATACAGGCGTAGCAGCTGCCATAAAACTTGCAACAGCTACTAGTGAAAACATAAGTTTTCTACTTTTACTAGTGAGCTTTTTATTCATCTCAGTCCCCCTTATAACAAACAAAAAAACATTAATTAAGTAAACGTCTACTTAAAAAATATTATCACAATGTTTTTTAAAAGTAAAGGTGCATCATAATATTACTTTCAGTATATACAGATAGTTTTTATATTTCTCATCGTTTTTCCTATCCGCGGATATTTAAGCGCGATAAAAATTGTATTATCCCCCATTTCACGGTAAGATAGCAGTATCACAGACAAAAAGGAGAAAAAACACATGAGTCATGAATTAACTCTGCAGGAATTGGCGGAATTCAGCGCCAATTTCAATGCTGACCCGAAGAACCAAGTCATCGCCCGCGCTGCCGCCAGAAGCGGGGTTCTGGAAGCTTCCTACAACGAACGCGTGGCTGGCCGCCTGACCAGGGTCTTTTCAACTGAATTGCCAACGGACAACGTTACCAACCAAAAGCAGTCCGGCCGCTGCTGGCTTTTTTCAACCATGAACATCTTGCGCCACAACTTCGGCGCCAAGCACAAGGCCAAGAATTTCACCCTGTCCCAAAGCTACAACTTCTTCTGGGACAAGCTGGAAAGAGCCAACCTCTTCTATGAAAAAGTGATCGAAACCGCTGATAAGCCATTAGACGACCGGGAAGTCCGCAGCTACTTCGACTTCGCTGGCCACGACGGCGGCCAATGGCACATGGCCATCTCTTTGGTCAAGAAGTACGGTGTCGTGCCAAGCTACGTCATGCCAGAAAGCTTCAACACTTCCGCTACGGCCGGCCTAGCCAGCGCCTTGGCTGACAAGGAAAGAAAAGACGCCCTGGCCTTGCGTCGCCTGGCTCAAGCTGGTGACCAGGAAGGGCTGGAAAAGGCCCGCAAGACCTTCTTAAACGAAATCTACCGGATGGTCGCCATCGCCGTTGGTGAGCCGCCTAAGACCTTTGATTTGGAATTCAGAGACGACGACAAGAACTACCACCTGGAAAAGAACCTGACTCCAGTCTCCTTCTTCAACAAGTACTTTGACGTCGACTTGGACGACTACGTGGTCTTGACCAACGCGCCAGACCATGAATACGGCAAGCTCTACCACCTGGGCGCTGAAGACAACGTCGAAGGCGGCAGCCCGATCCTCTTCTTGAACGTGCCAATGGAATACCTGGAGCAAGCCGCTGTGGCCCAATTAAAGGACGGGGAAGCTGTCTGGTTCGGCAACGACGTCCTGCGGCAAATGGACCGCAAGACCGGCTACCTGGACACTGACCTCTACAAGTTGGATGACCTCTTTGACGTTGACCTCAGCTTGTCCAAGGCTGACCGCCTGGCTACCGGCGTTGGTGAAGTTTCCCACGCCATGACCCTGGTCGGGGTTGATGAAGACAATGGCGACATCCGCCAATGGAAGGTGGAAAACTCCTGGGGCGACAAGTCCGGGGAAAAGGGATTCTTCGTTATGAGCCACAACTGGTTTAAGGAATACGTCTACGAAGTCGTTGTCCACAAGAAATACCTGACCAAGGACCAGAAGGAACTGCTCTCTTCAACTCCTGTTGAACTTGCTCCTTGGGACTCATTAGCCTAATACTAGCTCTTTAAGCACGAAAAAACCGCTCAGTTCTCTAACAGAACTTGAGCGGTTTTTACTTTGGACTTAATCCTTGCTCTTAAACTGGTCGCCGGCCAAAGACCGGTAGAACTCAGCATGAGCCGCGTTGTAGTAAGGCACCAGCCAGAGGAAGCCGATCCCAAAGGACAGGACGGCTAGAATGTCCCAGCCGATAAAGCTCAAGTCAAAAACAAACAGTTCCCACTTGTGCCCGTTCATCAATTCCTTGCTCTTGCTAATAGCTTCAGTTGGCTCTGGCTCCTTGCCGGCATCCAGCATGTCCTTCAAGATATATGGCGCCATGGAGTAGCTGAGGCCCTTGATAATCCCGGGAATTACCAGCAACAGAGTCCACATGGCCGTAAAGAACATGGTCAAGAAGGTGGTTAAAAAGGTCGGCAAAAAGCGGCTGTTGGTAAAACCGGAAAAAATCCCGGTAAAGATATTAGTCTTCTCTTCCTTGTCGACCAGGTGCAGGTAGGTATAAGTTACCCCCGCAATGATCAAGGCACTTAAAAGAGAGCCGACTACGCTCGTGCTCACTGAGACGGCACTGATGTTACTCCCCTGCACGGCCGTGAAGCCAGCTGGTACCCCGTTAAAAATCCCGGAGAAGACAGCGGTCATGAAAGTCAGACCAACTGCCCAGCCCCACTTGCCCTTCAGCTTTTGCTTGGCCGCGGCCTTCAAGGCCGGGCGGTCAATTGTTACATTTGCATTTTCCATCATAAATACCCCCGAATTCGAAAGCTGCCCTTTAGGCAGCGCTGTTATCTTGTCATAATTATATCATAGCAAGGATATCCTTATCAGTTAAAAAGACAAAAATGGACAAAAAATAGACGAAAGACAAAAAGAGAGCTCGCTAGAGCTCTCTTTCTTTATCTGCTTTATCAAACTACTTTTCGTAGCTTTGGGCAACCTTTTCGTAGTAGGCAACTTCATCGTCAGTACACTTAACAAAGTGGCCTGGACGGATTTCATGCATGGACCGTTGGTCGTCCTTGCCGTCGCCTTCGAACTTGCCATATTCGTAGTCGATCCGCTTGCGTGACCGTTCAATTTCTGGGTCCGGCTGCGGCACGGCTGAGATCAAACTCTTGGTGTAGTCGTGCAGTGGGTGGTCGTAAACTTCGTCAGCGCTGCCGACTTCCAGCAGCTTACCATAGTGCATAACCCCGATCCGGTCAGAAATGAACTTAACCATGGACAAGTCGTGGGCGATGAAGAGGTAAGTCAAGTCACGCTGCTTCTTCAAGTCGATCATCAAGTTGACAACCTGGGCTTGAATGGACACGTCCAAGGCTGAAATAGGTTCGTCGGCCACGATAAACTTCGGTTCAACGGCCAAGGCCCGGGCGATCCCGATTCTTTGCCGCTGACCACCGGAGAATTCGTGTGGAAAACGGGAAGCGTGGTTACGGTTCAAACCAACCGTTTCCAGCAGGTCTTCGACCCGCTTGCGCCGTTCTGCCTTGTCCTTGACCAAGTGGTGGATGTCCAGCCCTTCCGCGATAATGTCTTCAACCGTCATTCTTGGGTTAAGGGAAGCGTATGGGTCCTGGAAGATCATCTGCGCGTCGCGGCGGAAAGCCAATTGTTCCTCGCGGCCATGCAGCTTGGTCACATCCTTGCCTTCAAAGAGGACTTCACCGGCCGTTGGCTTGTACAGCTGCAAAATTGACCGGCCAGTGGTGGTCTTACCAGAACCTGATTCACCAACCAGGCCGAAGACTTCACCTTCATAGATGTCGAAGCTGACGTCGTCGACACCCTTGGTGACGGTGCGCCCGTTCTTGAAGTATTGCTTCAAGTGCTTGACCTCTAAAATCTTTTTTCTTTCTTCTGGCATATTCTGCTTCTCCTTTAATCCTTGTCAGCTGCTTGCAGTTCCTTGTAGTGTTCCCAGCGACGCACGATTTCATCAGGCGGAGTAACCTTTGGCGCGTCTGGGTGCAGGAGCCAGGTAGCAGCTTGGTGGGTTTCTGAAACCTTGAAGAACGGCGGCTTCATTTGCGCGTCGATCTTCATCGCGTACTTGTTTCTCGGGGCAAATGGGTCGCCCTTTGGCGGATCAAGCAAGTCTGGCGGGGTCCCTGGAATTGATTCCAGCTTTTCACTGGTCAGGGTCGGCATGGAGTTGATCAAGCCCCAAGTGTAAGGGTGTTGCGGATTGTAGAAGATTTCGTCAACCGTCCCCTTTTCCAAAAATTCCCCAGCGTACATAACGTTAACGCGGTCAGCCATCCCGGCAACGACACCCAAGTCGTGGGTGATGAAGATGATAGAAGTCTTGACTCTCTTTTGCAAGTCCTTCATCAAGTCCAGGATTTCCGCTTGAACAGTAACGTCCAAGGCAGTGGTTGGTTCGTCGGCCAAAAGGATTTCCGGTTCACAGATCAAGGCAATGGCGATAACGATTCTTTGCCGCATACCACCAGAGAATTGGTGCGGGTATTGGTTGATTCTTTCTTCAGCGTTCGGAATACCAACGGCCTTCATCATTTCCAAGGCCTTGGCCCAGGCTTCCTTCTTGGAAGCACCCTTGTGCTTGATCAATGGTTCAGCGATCTGCTGGCCAATTTTCATGGTCGGGTCCAAAGAAGTCATTGGGTCCTGGAAGATCATGGCGATCTGGTTACCACGGATTTGCTGCCATTCCTTTTCGGAAATCTTCAGCAGGTCCTTGCCGTGGAAGAGGATTTGCCCGCCCATGATCTGGGAGTTCTTGGCCAAAAGGCCGATGATGCTCCGGGTGGTAACAGACTTGCCTGAACCGGATTCGCCAACGATCGCTAAAGTTTCACCTTCATCAAGGTGGAATGAAACGTCACGAATGGCCTTAACTTCACCAGCGTAAGTGTGGAAGTCGATCTTTAAGTTTTTAACGTCTAAAATTCTATTTGCCATATGTTCGTCTCCCTTATCTTTGGCCCTTAGGGTCGAAGGCATCACGCAGACCGTCGCCGAGCAGGTTGAAGGCAATCATCAAAACGCAGAGGACTGCAGCTGGGTACCACATTTGGTATGGCAGGAACTGGAAGTTCTTCTGCCCTTCGTTCAAAAGCACACCCAGAGAAGTTTCAGGAGCAGAAATACCGATACCGATGAAACTCAGGAAGGCTTCGAAGAAGATGGCACTCGGGATGGTGTACATGGTTTGAATGATGATGATACTGGACAGGTTTGGAATCAGGTGCTTGGTAGCGATCTTAAAGGTTGATTCACCCAAGGACCGGGCTGCCAGAACGTATTCTTCATTCTTCAAAGACAGTGTCTCGGCACGAATCTGCCGGGCCATCGTGGTCCAGGATGAAATAGCCAGGGCCAAGATGATGGAAGTGATACCAGGCTTCAAAACAACCAGCATCAAAACAACGATAACCAGGGTTGGAATTGAAGAAATGATTTCGATGATCCGTTGCATGATGTTGTCAGTCATGCCGCCCTTCCAGCCAGAGATGATCCCGTAGGTAACACCGATGGCCAGGTCAAAGAAGGCAGCGACAATGGCAACAATCAAGGAAATCTTGGTACCATAGATGATTCTTTGTGCCAGTGACCGGCCCAGGTAGTCGGTCCCGGCAACGAAGTACTTGCCAGCTGGCACTGATGCGTAAGCGTCAGTCCAAACGCCGTTTTGCTTGATCTTACCGTTCAAGCCGTTGAGCCAGTCAAAGCCCTTCCACTTGGCAGGCAGGTTGGCATATTGCGGAGCTGACTTAACCAAGCTGGAGTTGTTGATCCAGAAGCTGGAGCCGAAGGCGATAACCACCATCACGATGATGATTACGGCTGAAATCACGGCTGCCTTGTTGCTCTTGAATCTGATCCACACGTTCTGCATGAAAGAAAGTGAGGGACCTGAAATGTGTTCCGCGCTTTGCGTGTCACCCTTTTCCACGTGTTCAAAGGATTCAGGTGTGATCTTTACGTTGCTTGCGTCTTGATCCATTGATTTTAACCTCGCTTTCCATTAATCAGTCAGTCTGATCCGTGGGTCGATCAGACTGTAGACGATGTCAGTAATCAGCAGGATTACCACCAGGCCGAAGCAGTAAACCATACTTACGCCCATGATGGTTGGGTAGTCGTTAGTCAAGATTGACTTGGTGAACTGTTCCCCGATCCCAGGAATGTTGAAGATGTTTTCGATAACCATTGAACCAGTCATCAAAGCAACTGCGTATGGCCCGATCAAGGTAACCAATGGAATCATTGAGTTACGCAGGGTGTGCTTTCTGATGACTTCGATCCGGCTGAGGCCCTTGGCCTTGCCCAGTTCAACGTAGTCAGAACTCAAGGTATCGACCATTTCCGTTCTGATAAATCTGGCTGTTTCGGCCAGCGGCCCTACCGAGAGGGCAATGGTCGGCATGATCGTCTGTGATACTTCACCCCAGCCGGCGATTGGGAACCAGCCGAGCTTCAAGCCGATGTAGTATTGAAGCAATACCGCCAGAACGAAGTTAGGAACAGACTTACCGATGATGGAAACGATCGTCGCGGTTGAGTCGATCCAAGTCCCTTGGTTCATGGCAGCGATTGAGCCGATGATGATCCCCAGGATAACCCCGACAACCAGAGCCTGCAGACCCAGTTGAGCTGAAGCACCCAAACGAGCCCCGATCAGAGTAGAAACAGGCTGGTTGCTGTATTGGAAGGAAATCCCAAAGTCACCATGGGCGGCGCCTGCCAAGTAGGTAATGTATTGTTGGATAACAGGTTTGTCCAAGCCGTATTGCTTGTTCATAATCGCCTTTTGGGTAGCCGTCATCTTTGCTTCGTTGGCGTACGGAGAACCTGGCATCATCTTCATTAAGAAGAAGGTAATCGTCGCAACGAGGAACAAAGTGAGGATCATGTAGAAAATACGTTTTAGTAAGTATTTAGCCATAGTATTGCTCCTTACACTTTTTCGCTTTAATCAGCATTACATTTTTAATGTTTTTCTTATTATACCAAAAAATAAAGAAATTACCATACGATGATATAAAACTGTGCCCCTAAAAGTCAAGCACTACGGGCTTTTTGTCCGTTTTTTCCATCATTTGGCAACTAACTTAAACTTTGCTTTTTTCTTTTTTGAGTCTATCTGGAACTTAGACTGTGCTTTTTAAAATAAGTGTTCGGCTAAGATAATAATGTTAGTCTTTTTTCTGCAAAAAGCTAATTTTCTTAACTTTTTGTTCCAGAAGCCCCTCGCCTGCTCCCCTCCTTTTAGTCAAAAATTTTCTATTCCCGGACATAAATCCCGAAATAAAGAAAAAGTTGAGCGTTATTGCTAACATCTCAACTTTCAATTATACCACGGTTAAATTTTAATTTTTCACCGCGTAAGTCGTCTTAAAGTCAGGGTATTCGCCATTGAAGACCAGGTTCTTGATAGTTGGTCTGATCATCCAAGCCTGGCCCATGTGGTAAAGCGGGCTGATGGCTTCCTGGTCGATCAGGATCTTTTCAGCCTTGAGCAAGGCCTTGCGGCGCTTGGTCTTGTCCATGGTCAAAGACGCTTGGACGGCCTTGTCGTATTCCTTGTTCTTCCACTTGCCGAAGTTGTAAGTCTGCCCTGACTGCATGTAAGCCAGGAAGTGGTATGGGTCTGGGAAGTCGCTGGTCAAACCGCCTAAAACGACGTCAAAATTATTGGCAATTTGCCGGGAAACCCGGGTCGTCTTTGGCAGGTTGTTGACGGAAACGGTCATCTTGCCGCCAAAAGCCTCAGTCAAGGCGCTCTGGATGAACTCAGTCTGCTTCTTGTAGCTGTCGTCGTCATCCGCCATCAAAGTGAAGGAAACCTTCTTGACGCCTAATTCCTTCAAGGCCTTCTTGAAGTAGCTGCGGGCGGACTTGAGGTCGTATTCCACGTGCTTGTTCACGCTGGAGTTGGCACTTTCAGCTTCCTGGGCAAAATTCTTCCCGTCTAAGACCACATTGGTGGCTGAGAAGGTCTTGGCCTGGGTGTTGTAGGTACCGATCGTGGACAGGAGCTGCTTGCGGTTGATGGCCATGGAGATGGCCCGGCGCAGGTTGGCGTTGCGGAAGATCTTTTTCTTCTTGTAGTTGTAGCAGAGGTAAGTGGTGTTACCCAAAGTCAGAACCCGGTAGCCCTTCTTGCCTTTCATGCTTTTTGCCGCCTGGGTGTCCAGGATGGCCGCGTCCAGCTTCCCGGTCTGGTAGAGGTTGTAGTCAGTTGATGGGGTCTTCTGGACGCTGTAGTTGATGGTCTCCAGCTTGACTGCCTTCTTGTCCCAGTAATACGGGTTCTTAGCCAGCTTCCAGGTCAGGTTGGACCCAGTCCAGCCCACGGACTTGAAAGGCCCGTTATAGACGGCGTAGGCGGATTTGGTCCCGTAGCGCTTGCCGTACTTCTTGACAGCCTTGGAGTCCAGGGGCTTCAAGCTGATGGCCGTAACGACCTTAAAATAAGGAATCTTCTTTTCAAAAGTCACGACCAGCTTGTACTTGCCTTCGGCCTTGACGCCCAGGCTAGACGGCTTCTTCTTGCCTTCAGAGATCTTGATGGCGTTCTTGATACCCTCATAGTTGTTGACCTGGCCGGAAGCGGTCTTGGGGTCAACCTGCCGGCGCCAGGCGTAAACAAAGTCTTCTGCCGTTACCGGGTCCCCGTTTGACCACTTGGCATTCTTTCTCAAGTAAAAGGTCCAGGTCAGACCGTCTTTAGAGGTCTCGCTCTTGGTGGCCACGCCTGGAATAGTCTTGGAGTCCTTGCCCAGCCGGTAGAGGCCTTCATAAGTGTTGGCGATCTGTTCCTCACTGGCCGTGTCGTCGGCTTTGGCCGGGTCCAAGCTCTGCAGTTCAGAAGTCGTCATCCAGTTGATCGACTTTTCATAGCCGCTGCTGGACACGGGCTTGGCTGACTTGGTCGCGGTCTTGCTGCAGGCCGCCAGCAAGAAGGCGCCGGATACGGCAACAGTTGCCGTCAGAAGCTTTTTAAAATTACTCACTGTCTTATCCTCTCTCTTAGTCAAAAACTTGTTGTAAAACACATCTTTTAGCAATTCATCAGCATCTAATCATTCTCTCATTATAAAATATTTCCCACCCTGTGACAAATCAAAAAATATAAAAAACAGGAAATAGCCAAAATAACATATAGGGAAAAAAGAAAACGGAGCCGGAGCTCCGTTTTCGTAAAAATCTGTCAACTTATTTTTGTAATTTCCAGACTACTTAAACTACTTGATGTAGGCTTCCTTAAAGTTGTAAGGAGCACCGGCACCGTTGAAGACAACGCCCTTGACGCTAGTCTTAACCAGGGTAGCTTCGTTAGTGTAGTACAGTGGAGTAACCCCTTGGTCTTCCAGCAGGGCCCGTTCAGCAGCCACCATTGCCTTCCAGCGGGCTGCGGTTGACCCGGTCGTCTTGGACAGGGAAACGTTCTTGTTGTAGGCAGTTGATTCCCACTTGCCGTAGTTGTAGGCGTTGCCCTTGGTCAAGAGGTCCAGGAAGGAGATCGGGTCTGAGAAGTCAGCCGTCCAGCCAGTAGCCACAACGTCGAACTTCAGACTTGATACCCGGGACAGACGGGTCTTGAATGGCACGTTGGAAACTTCGACCTTCATGCCCAGGGTTGATTCCAGGGCACTTTGGATGAATTCGGTAACCTTCTTGGCGTCATCAGTGTCATCCCCAAGCAGGTTGATCGTGATCTGCTTCTTGCCCAGTTCCTTCAGAGCCTTCTTGTAGTATTCCTTGGCCTTGGCCTTGTCGTAGCCTTGAACTGCCTTAGTAGCAGCGGTTTGCACTTCGCTTGAGAAGTCCTTGCCAGTGCTTGAGTCAGTAATGCCGGCAGCCGTGAAGGAAACAGCCGGGTTGTTGGCGGCACCAACAGTCGTTGCCAGTTCCTTCTTGTTGATAGCCAGGGAGATGGCCTTACGCAGGTTGGCGTTAGCTAAGTTCTTGTCCTTGGCGATATTGTATTGCAGGTACTTGGTTGAAGCAAACTTTCTTACAGTCCAGCCGGTTGAACCCTTAAGCTGCTTGCTTTGCTGGGCGTTCAAGTTGGTTTCGTCCAGCTTGCCGCTTTGGTAGAGGTTGTAGCTGGTTGACTGGGTCTTTTGGACGCTCATGCTGATCTGGTCCAGCTTGACGTTCTTCTTGTCCCAGTAGCTGTTGTTCTTAACCAGCTTCCAGGAGAGGTTGGTCCCAGTCCACCCGGTCATCTTGAATGGACCGTTGGACAGAACGTACTTGGCAGCCGTACCGTACTTGTCCCCGCACTTTTCCACGAACTTTTGGTTTTGTGGGAAGAAGATGTAGAAGCCCATCAGCAGCTTGAAGTATGGGATTCTCCGGTCCAGGGTCACCGTCAGCTTGTACTTGCTGTCAGCCTTGATGCCCAAAGTGTTGACTGCCTTCTTGCCGGCAACGATCGCGTCAGCGTTCTTGATGCCTGAGAAAAGGTAGGCGTATTCAGAAGCAGTCTTTGGATTGACCGTTCTTCTCCAGGAGTAGACGAAGTCCTGGGCGGTAACTTCATCCCCGTTGGCCCATTTAGCGCCCTTGCGGAGGTTGAAGGTCCAGGTCTTGCCGTCAGAGCTTTCCTTCCAGCTCTTGGCGATGCCTGGAGTGGCCTTGGCATTGTTGCTAAGCCTGATCAAGCCTTCCATGACGTTGTTGAATTGGTCAGCGTCGTAACGGTCGGTGGCCTTGGACGGGTCCATGGTCGTCAGTTCGGCAGCTTCGGTCCAGGACAGCTTTTGCGCCTTGGATGATGAGCTTGACTTGCTTGATGAGCTGCCACAGGCTGCCAAAAGCGCAGCTGAGGCGAGCAAAACTGAGCCGGTAGCGAATAACTTCTCTTTTCTCATAATTGCACCTCGTTTAATTAAAAAACAAACATAAATTAGACTAGAATTAAAAGCTATAACTTAAGTCTAATTATAACGGGGATTTTTTAATTTTCAACCTTTTTTTTAAAAATAAAAGCAGACAAAAAAGAAAACGCCTTCCGGCGTTCTCTTCTAAGCTTTAACTTGCTTGTTTTTACTTGATGTAGGCGTCCTTGAAGTTCCAAGTACCACGGTTTTGGATGACGTTCTTGACGCTTGGACGGATCATCCAAACATTAGTGTCGTAGTACAATGGTGAGATCCCGGCATCCTTCAGCAGGATAGTTTCAGCCTTGCTCAGATCGCTCCAGCGCTTGCTTGCGGAAGCAGTGGTCTTGGAGTCGGCAACCAGCTTGTCGTAAGTTGCGTTCTTCCACTTACCGTTGTTTTCAGAGTTGGTTGAAGTGAACAGGTCCAGGAAGGAGATTGGGTCGGCGAAGTCGGCGCTCCAGCCGGAAACAACGATGTCGAAGTTGCCGGCAGTTGACCGGGACAGACGGGTCTTGAACGGCAGGTTTTGCACGCTGACGCTGACCTTGTCGCCGAAGGTTGATTCAAAGTTGGACTGCAGGGCTTCAGTGGTCTTGTTGCCGGCGTCAGTGTCGTCAGACAGGATCTTGAAGCTGAACTTGCTTACGCCAAGTTCCTTCAAGCCCTTGTTCATGTACTTCACAGCTTCCTTCTTGTTCGGGTTAGCTGGGTACAGAGTTTCAGCTGAGCTTGGGATCAGCTTGGTGTAATCTTCCCCGTTGACGCTAGTCAATTGGGTTGGAGTCAAAGTGTTGGCCGGTTGGTTGTTGCCGCCCAAAGTGGTGGTCAAGCCCTTCCGGTTGACCGCCAGTGACAAGGCCTTGCGGACGTTGGCGTTGGCCAGGTACTTGTTCTTGGCAATGTTGAATTGCAGGTAGAAGGTAGCACCTTGGTTAAGTTCGGTATAACCCTTTTGGTTCTTCAATTGCTTGGTTTGTGAAGAGTCCAGGGCCGTAGCGTCCAGCTTGTTTGACTGGTAAAGGTTGTAGGCGGTTGATGGAGTCTTTTGAACAGTCCACTTGATGGTGTCGAGCTTG
>NZ_JBJEES010000060.1:0-39773 GCF_051873315.1 Lactobacillus sp. | reverse complement strand
AGACATTGACGGGCTGGTGAGCATTTACGAATGATAACAGGCCTGGAGACATGATGTTTGGCAGGAAAAACATATCTGACAAGATCAACAAAGGACCACTGTTGGCAGTTATAAGTGTAGGAGTTAAGATACAGATCAACATAATAATAGTACCGCTTACCAGATACAGGCTGTTTTTCTTGATCCAAAGGCCAACTGCAAGGATAAGTAAGGAAAAACTGCCCCAGCCGATGGCAGACATGAAAACGTATAAAACCAGTGCTACCAAGCTGTTCTGTGAAAGAGAAACGCCACCGGAATTGTCCCAAAGGAAAAAACTGGGATTTTGGTAGACAAAAGGACTGTAAAAGAGGCTGATAATAATCATCTGATAGATATTGATCAGAATAGCCAAACCAAAGCCAGTGCCAAAGGCTCTTAGGCAGGCAGTTTTAAGATAGCCGTGATAGCCCGACCGCTGCTGGTAATTTGAAAACGAATTATTGTTTTTGGTAAAGACGGCGAGCGCTGATCCTATTACAGGTATCAATGAAAATTCAAGTAGGTATAGAGAGAAGGCATCGTCTAACACGCCGCCAAACTGAATACCGAAAAACATATAAAGAAAATGATCGGGATCAAAACGTAACATCTTGTTTTGACCGATTTCATAAAAGATCTGCCAGGTTACCAATATTAGATAAAGGCAAACCAGAGAGATGGCGATTTTCCTTGAACGACTCAATTTATTACTCCTTCAAAAACAAAAGAGGGGCTGAACACCCCTCTTACATTATTTGTAGTCCGCGCTGAAGTGCAGCTTTACTCTGGTCGTATTTGGCTCATACTTTTTAGAGCGAACATCGGCGTAATAGTGGTAGCCCTTTTTCCCTGAATTATCATGAGCTCTAGTAGTATGATTCAGTTCCAATGGAACTGTACCAGATCTTGTGGCTGCCTTGTTATTGATCAAGTGGACGTAATAGCCAAAGCTTGCGGGTTGCGCATCACCGTTGAATGACGCGTAATTGGAGTTAGTCATCTTCTTGTTGGAACTACCGTAGGAGCTCCAACGACCATGATCGCTAACGGTTTCTGAACTGATTGTCCAATATGCTTTGCCTGAGGCAGAAACAACAGTAACGCCCAATACAAAGACAGTGGCTAAAGGAACTAAGACTTTGAGTAAAAGCTTACTCAATCAAAACATCTTCTTTCTTAAAAAATAATTCTTTCCTAAAACCAACTCAATGGTAGCACGGTTGAATATTTTGTCAACCTTTATTGCATTTTTTATGGCGACTTTGAATTTTTAGCGAATAAAAAGACCAACCCAAGATGTCTTGAGTTGGTCATACTTTATTCTTGATAATGTTCCGACGTAACGATATACACGAATGAGCTATTTTCCTGACTGGCCAGCCAGCGCATTCTGATCTTGAATTCCAGGCCGCCGCTTTCATAACTGGCCGAAATTGCCCGGTCCTTCCCCTGGCAGCGGTCCATCTGCTCTAACAGGAATTTATCCACGGCCGGCAGCTTAGCAAGAGTCTCAGCCGAAACAGCTTGCCCGTTCTCTGCTATTGCCAGCAAACGTTTCAAGGCGTGGTTGAAGTAAAGGTAGCTTATGTTATCCCCGTCTTTTTCAATGATGGCCATCGGCACGTCGATATTTTCACCCAGGCTGGAATTCTGTTCTGCCAGGCTGTGGGTCGGGTTGGACAAAACGTTGACCCGGTCGATCTGGCTGTAGTAGTCGCTTAAGCTGATATCTTCAAGCTGGTCGCCAGCTTTGCCCAGGAACTGCCGCAATTCCTCCGGCTCCATGGAAGCCGCGAAGAGATAGCCCTGTTGGTACTGGCAGCCGATCTCCTTGAGGAAATCTGACTGGCTCCGGTTCTCGATCCCCTCGCATAAAGTCTCGATCCCCAGCCGTTTGGCCATGTCGACGATTTCTGAAATGATGATCTTGCTCTGGGAGTTTGCGGTAAAGTTTTCCAAAAAGCCCATGTCGATCTTCAGCAGGTCAAAGTCAAAGTCCTTCAAGTTGTTCATGCTGGAGTAGCCGCTGCCAAAGTCGTCCATCCAAATCTCATAGCCCAAATCATGCAGCTGGGCGATGATCTCCTTCAGCTGGTCCGGGGCACTGGCAATGACTGATTCCAAAACTTCAATCTTCAGATACTTGCTTGGAACCTGGTACTGGGTCCTGATTTTCTCGATTTCCGCGACAATATCACAGGAGTTGAAGTCAACTGGTGAGATGTTGACGGAAATCACCGGGATCGGCAGGCCCATCCGCTGGCAGCTCTGCTGCAGTTGGCAGACCTGGCGGAAAATCTCCAGATCCAGCAGGTGGATTTGCCGGGTCTCTTCCAGAATTCCAATGAACTGGTCGGGCGGAATTGCCCCCCGCTGACGGTCATTCCACCGGGCCAGGGCCTCAAAGCTGCGGATCTGCCCGGTCAAGCTGCGGATGACTGGCTGGAAGAAGGGCTTGATGTCGCCATTTTCCAAGGCCTGCTTGAAGTTGATCAAGACGAAGTCCCGGCTGTCGTAAACTGCCTGAACTTCCGGCCCATAAACGCAGTAGACCCGCTGGCGGTCGGACCCGATCAGGCGCATGGCCCGCCGGGCCCGGTCGACCGTGGCGATGACGTCCTCTTTGCCATCTTTGGTCTGGTAGATCCCGGCCTTGATCCCAATCGAATCAATTGCCGTTACCTTTTTGGAGATGTCCCGGATCTTTTGCTTGGCCTCAGTCAAGGGCGTGCAAGTTAAAAGGACGAAGTTGTCTTCCGTGTAGCGGACTAAGATGTCATCTTCCTGGTCAAAAAAGTCCCGCAAAACCCGGGAGACAGTCCGGAGCAGGTCGTCGCCGCCTTGGTAGCCAAAGCGGTCGTTGTAGCTGTGCATGCCGGAAATGTTGAACAGGATAACCAGGGGATGCTGGTCTTTTTTTGCCAGCTTCTTAAGGAAGTTTCCCGCGAAATTATGGAAGTAGTTGGCATTTGGCAGGCCGGTGATTTCGTCGGTAAAGAAGTTGGCTGCCCGGTCCCCGGTCTTCATGGCCTGCTTCTCAGCGTACATCTTGCTGTCAGCCTGTTTCAAGAGGTCAGCCAGGGGAGTTTTTTCTTTAGGCAGGTGGATGTAGCCGGTAGCTACTTGCGGGGCGGATTGCAGCTTGTCGACCTGACTGTAGTAGCTGATCCTTTCTCTGGTCAGCTGCACCAGCTTGTCAGCCTGCTTGTCGTCAGTGACCGTAATGACTGCCAAAAATTCGTCGCCCCCGTAACGGCAGACAATCCCATCATTGCCTGTCTGCAGGACGTCGTCCAGGGCCTGGCCGATGGCCCGGATGGCATGGTCGCCTTCCACGTGCCCGTAGACGTCGTTGACTGATTTAAGTCCGTTCATGTCAATCATGAAGAGGTAGTACTGGTCACTTGTACCCTGCTTCCAGATATCGTCGATGTATTCCCTGAGGTTTTCTCGGTTTCTCAAGCCCGTCAGACTGTCGATAGTTGCTTCCTTAATAGAGGAGTTCAGCTGGTAAAGGAAGTTGAAGGTGAAATAAAAAGTTACCGCGTAAGAGTAAAGGGGCAGGGCCGTGGACAGCATGACTTCGATGAAGCCGAAGACCGTCATCAGAACTGGATAGAAGGTCAAGACCAGGTAGTAGTGGCCCAGGCCGTTTTTCCGGTTGATTATGGCATTATAAGCCGTAATCACAAAGACGAAGGCAGAATAACTGATCGGCAGGAAAAGGAAAAGGCCTGAGAAAAATGGCGTAAAAGCATTGATATTATTGGTAGAGAACATCAGCTGGGGCGCGAAAATAGCGCAGATCAAGTCCACGGCTGAGATCGCGATCGGCAGGGCCAGGACGAACCGGCTTTGCCTTTTGTCAGTGGTCAAGGGCAGCTCAATCTTGTAAGCCACGAACATCAAAGTGGTATAGCTGAGGATGTTCAGAGTGATCGACAAACAAAGACTGGTAAAATTGACCAGAAATTGGTTGCTGGGCAGGATATGGTTCATCAACAGGGTCCGGGTTCCGTCTAAAAAGAGGTAAGCGGCCTGGAGGCCCAAACTGATATTGAACCAGTGATGCTGGCGGTTGTGCCGTTTGATTTGCAACGATGAGCGAAGCGGTAATGAGATTATAATGACACAGAAATATTCCGAGACCGCGTAGGCAAATGCTCGAGTAATTTGCATGGCATGCTCCCTATAAAATATGATATGTTCCTTAATTAATATAATAACTCATTTGCCTTAACAAAAGGGACTGGAGGGTTCAAAACAATTGATTAAAAAATTAGATGTTAGCGCTTTTAATTCACGCGCGAATATGTTATATTTTTAACTTGGAATGGATAGTCTTAATTCTTCATAATATAAGTATTATCCACAGTTAATCAGGATGTTTTGAATACAGGACAAGGAAAATGGGAGAAATTGAAGAGGCGCTTAAGCGGCAGCTGGCGGGCCGGGTTTGGTCTGCCGGCTTGCGCCGCCAGCTGGAAAGCAAGGATATTTGTTTAAGCGATTTGCTGCTGGACAAGCAAAGACTGAACGTAATCAAGTCAGCTGACGTCCCTTTAATCCGCCAGGCCCTGGACGAATTGCAACAGAATTTCCGCGAGGCAGTCAAGCAGGTTCTGCAAACTGAAATAGAAGCTGCTTCTGACGCGGACCGGCTGGCCTGGCTGCTCCTGCAGCTTTTTGCCAAGAAAAGGAAAAGAGTCCGGGACCTGACGGTTGACCAGCTGGCTCTCCTGCAGACTGAGGAAGCTGAGAAATACGTCTTTTTTCATGGGCCGCGGATCTATTTCCGCAACAACGCCTGCTTTTCGACTAATATTTTCCCGGCAGACCTGGTCCACATCAGTGAACTTGCCGGCCTAAAAAAGCAGCCAGCAGCTTTTTCCTGCCTGCTGCAGGGCGAAGAAGTGGACGGAGAAGAACTCAGAAGCTGGTTTGACCTTTTTGGCCCCCTGTATGAAGAAAAGTACTTCGGCAAACACTACGGCCCGGGCGTGGAACTGGCGGGATTTCAAATCTCTAGCGGGAGAAAAGATCCCCGGATCTATTATGTCCTGCGCTACCTGCTCAAGGATAAAGAGCCAGAGTCAAAAGCAAAAAGTCTGGCTGCAATTCCTTTAAAGACGATTCTAAGGCGGAATTTAATCTGCCATGAGGCCTTCAAATGATGACGGTCTACAGCCGGGAGTACTACCGGGCAGGATTAGCCGAAGGAAAAATCAAGGCCAAGAAGCTGGACAGCTACCGGCTGGGGCCGGACTTTGTTATGGCTTATGACCTGGGCCCGGCCGCCCCTTACCGGACCTTGCTGGTCGACCGGAAGCAGGGGGAGATCGTCTTAAAAGCCACGACCAAGACCCTGCTGGCTCACTTCGTCAACGAAGACCTGCCTGGCGGCTATCCTTTGCAGGAAAAGCTCTACCAGCTCCTGGAGATCCGGGAGCAGCACGTGATTTCAGCGGGGCACGGGGCGCTTTTTTCTCCGGAATCCTTTCACGCCGGCTTGGTCGATCTAATCGCCCTGCAGCGGATGCGGGGGATGGAAGCCTGCCAAGGCGGGATGCTCATGACCGATTTGGCCGGGGTCAACTGCTATTTCTTTCAGCTGAAGCGCGGCTATGCCAACGCCAGCCGGCAAGTGGAAGAAGCAGTTGAGCACAATGCCCTCTACTGCAGCCTTTTTCATGGTCTGGCTGGTCAAGTAGGCTGCCCGGTCTGCCGGCAAGGTGACTGGAACCTGCTCTACGGACCCAGCTACCAGCAGGCGGTTGAGGCAGACTTGGCCGGCAAGCTTCCGTCTTTAAGGCAGCTTTTGGCTGAGATCCGGGCAGAAGAAAGGCAGGCTTTTAAAAAGGTCCTGCTGGATGAACTCGGCCTGCCTGTTTTGCCAGACGATTTAGACTATGCCTTAAAGCAGGCAGAGAAAAAGTTCTTGTTCAGAATATAACGAAAAGCCCCCGCACTCGCGGGGGCTTTGCTTCCTTATAATAATTCAGACTAACTGCCGGCGGAGTTTCTCCAGGGCCTGCTTCTTGATCCGGCTGGCCGTCCGGTAGGGGATGTTCATCAAGTCGGCCGTTTCCTTAAGGCTGCGTCCAGCCAGGAGGTTCTGGCCTAAAAGCAGCTTTTCGCTAGTCGACAGCTTCTTCCAGGCTTCCTTAAGAAGCAGATTGTGCTGGTCGGCCTGGCCAACAAAGGCGGCGGCCAGCAGCGGTTCATCGTGGTCTCTTTGCCGCTTTCTCTGCCGGAGCAGGTCAAGGACCCGCCAGTAGACCTTGCGGAAGGCCAATTTGTCTGCTTCTTCCCGCGGCTGGTCAGCCATTTCCCGCAGGCATTGGGCGTAGACGATCAAGCCTTCTTGAAAAAGGTCCTCGTAATCGGCACACTTCCGGTAGACATGGGCCGTTTTCAAGGCTCCGGCAACTAATTTCCGGTTTTCCCAGGCTTGGTCCATTGCTTGATTGATTTGCATGTTCATTTTTTCGCACTCCTTAATTATTTTCTTGCTTGGCGCCTTGCAAGTATTAGCTTAAGGGCTTTGCCAAAGGAGTGCTGACCGGGAGCGAGGGGGCAAAAAGCCCGTTTTTCCGCTCTTTATACTTTGAAGGAAATGTAAGAACGGCTGTTTAAGGGCAAGTTTAGGGGTTGAATCCAGGTAAAAAATAAAACTTTTCCTAGGAGAAAAGCAAGAAAGTCGTCATAGATCATTCATACTTCCCCCGTATCATTTGAGCCATAGATCAAGAGATCTTGATCTATGATTCCATACCTTTTTTTATTCTTTCCAAGACAAGCAATTACGTGGCCTCCGGGCCGCATCTATATCTATTTTTTTACGCGAAAAAGCGCTGGACGTCGCGGTCCAGCGCTTTTTTCTTTTGTGTTCAGTATTCTTCTCTTCTCAAGAATTTAGCTTAATTAGAAAGTCAGCTTCAAGAAGTACTTGACGAACAGGGCAGCCAAAACGGCACCGGCAAATGGCGCGGTACCTGGCACGATCAAGCCGTATTGCCAGTCGTTGTTGGCCTTGTTCTTGATTGGCAGGATTTGGTAAGCCAGACGTGGCCCCAAGTCCCGGGCTTGGTTCATGGCGAAGCCAGTAGTACCGCCCAGGCCCATACCGATCGCCCAAACCAGCAGACCAACCAGAAGTGGAGTCCAGCCGAGCTTTTCAAACTTGGCAACGATAGCCAGGATACCGCTCAAGAAGATGGTAGTGGCGATCATTTCGACCATCCAGTTCCGTGGCAGGTTGCGCAGGTTAGGGTTGGTGGAGAAGATGTTCCGGGTGGCCACGCCGTCGATGGTGTCTTCGGAAGCCTTGAAGTGGTCAGCGTACATGAAGTAAGCCAGAAGAGCCCCGGCAAAGGCACCGGCGAATTCAGCCAGAGTGTAAGGGATGAAGCTGGACCATGGGATCAGACCCAGGATAGCCTGGCAGAGAGCCATGGCTGGGTTCATGCAGACGCCGCCGAAGATGAAGAGGCAGGCAGTGATCCCGAATGACCAGGTAGTAATGGCGAAAATGTGGCCTGAGCCGTGGTACTTGGTCTTGTTCAAAACGTCATCGCAGTGCACGCCAACACCGAAAAGAATCATGAGCCCGGTAGACAGGAACTCATTTAACAAGTTGTGCATCAAAATTCTGTTCTCCTTGCAGTAGATAATTTTTAAGGTACATAACAGCTAATAATTATATACCTATAGCCGGCAAAAAGATATAGGGAATCGTGATTTTTTGAACATGAATGCGCTTTTTTAGCTAGATTTAACAAACTTTCTAGGGAAAAGTAAGTGAATTGTTCACAAAACCGGGCCAGCTGCTGAAAAACAAAAGTGCCTGGTCTTTTTGCCGATGGAAATTTCACTGAAGGGAAGAATTAGCATCATAGTTTGTTCAAATTTACTGTGTACTATAAGAATCGTAGACGAGCTGAAAGAACTTGTCTATAACTCATATTTCTTATATTTTTCTTTCCCTGATATACACAACATACATATACACTACCTAAGAAGCAGCTAGCCATAAGCAGCTGCTTTTTTGGTGTCCAGGGATATTTTTTGTTTTCATAAGTCCAAAATGGCTGTTATGGCTTTTTCGTAATATATATGCGTAAAGCTTTTGAAAAAGGACATTAAAAGATGTTAAAAAGGCTTGCACATGAAAATGAAAATGATTATCCTAGAATTAGTGAAAGTTGTACCAGTTAGTAGTGGACTGGGTCAAGAGTGTATAATCCAGGCCATTTTTTGGAAATGAAAGGGAAAGAAAGAGAGATGCAAGAAGACAATAATAAACGCAAGCTTGAATACCAAGCTTTTTTGCCCTACGCCGCCCTGCTTTTGCTAGCGGCGTATTTCTGTTACCGGCAGATGCGGACGGGGAACGTCATCATCGGGTCGGATACGATTTTCCACTATAACCGCTTCTATGAAGCGGCTGAGCAGATCAAGCACGGCAACTTCAACTGGTTCATGACCATGTATGGTTTCAGCCACTCAGGCCGGGTGATCAACGCATTGTACGGGCCGCTTTTTGCTTATGCCAATGGCTTGCTCTTATTGCTTGTTAAAAGCTGGTACCGGTATCAGCTGGTCAGCTCCTTTATCGTCTACGCGGTTGGGGGGACCAGCATGTACTGGGCCCTGCGCCGCTTTGACAGCCGGCGGTCAGTTGCCACGCTTTTGGCCGCGTTTTACATGACGATCGGCTGGCTGCCCCGCTGGCAGGAAGGGACCAACTTCTCCGGCATTGGGGCGGCGATGATGCCTTACGCCATCTTGGTGGCCGCGGACATGATTCTGGACAAGGAAAAGCCAATTCACTGGGTCAAGCTGGGCCTTTTGATGGCTATCGCCTTGGAAGTGCACCTGCTGACGGCCGTGATGTACGTGGCCCTCTTGCTTCCAGCCTGGCTTTATGCCATGGTCCAAAACAAGTGGTCCCGCCAGCTTTGGCTGGAGACTTTTAAAGCGGTCGGCCTGGCCGTCTTGCTGTCTTTGAACACCCTGGCCCCGCTTCTCTGGATATCCAAGACCAATAAGCTGGCCGCCCCGTCGACGATGGACATGATGGATCAGTCCTTGCATCTCAGACACATTTATATCAGACACAATCCTTTAAACATCGTCAATTACAGTATGCGGGGCAGCCTGCCTTACTGGCTGGCCTACATCTTTATTGGCCAGCTGGTCTATGCCCTTTGGCGGCGGAAGGAAAACCGGCTCAACTGCTGGGTCAGCCTCTATGGCTGCTTCTGGCTGCTGGTCTCCTCCCGGATGCTGCCTTGGGGCCATATTTCCAACCGCTTGCCGGTCCTGGCCCGCTTCCTCCAGTTCCCGTCCCGCTTTATCTGCCTGGCTTATCCTTTGATTTTGCTGGGGATAGGGATGTCGGCGGAAATCATGCTGAAGAAGTCCAAGCACTTCGCCTGGCTGATCTACGGGCTGGCTGGCCTGTCTCTGGTCATCAGCGTGAACAGCCTGGTCTACTACATGAATGTCGATGCTTGGAATGGCTATTTGACCAATGTCGGTCACAATGCCATCACCAATTTTGGCCATGAAGTCACTGATCCGGGCAGGCACAAGATCAAGAAGACCAAGAAGGGCTTGATCGCTTTGACTCCCGCCCGCAAAGAGGCCATGCGGCAGGCTAACGCGGCCACGCACTCTAAAGACCTGCATAAGTTTTTGACCTTGACCAAAAAGCCAATCGCCGACTACCTGCCAGTTTACAAATTTGACCCTAAGCCGGTCATTACCGGCTGGTCAGATGCTTATAAGAACAAGCAATATTGGCAAGAGCAGACCGACAAGGCGGCCAGTTCCTACAATAAGACGGTTTTGAATCACAAGGTCAGAAAGCCGCTCAAGATCAAGGCCGTCAAGGGCGGAAAAATCAAGCTGACCTGGAAGAGCAAGGGCAAAAATAAGCGGCTGCCAGTCGTGACTTATGCCCAGTCCAAGCTGACGGTCAACGGCAAAGTTTTGCATAAGTATGAAAGAAGCCGGATCGGCGCTCCCTTGGTGGCCAGCCAAAAGGGCAAGAACGTGGCCTACCTGGAATTCGTGACTCCTTTCTGGATGAAGCTGCTTTTAGCAATTTCCCTGCTTTCCTGGCCTGGCTTTATTTGTGCCGGCTTAGGGGTTAAACTTAAGAGTAAGCAAGCAGAAAGGGAAGAAAAGAAGTAAAAACATGAAAAAGATTTCAATTATCGTGCCTTGCTACAACGAAGAAGCGGCTTTGCCCCTTTTTTATCCTGTAGCTCATGAGGTGCTGGAAAAACTGCCCGACGACTACGAGCTGATTTTTGTCAATGACGGGTCCAAGGACAAGACTTTGGACATTCTGCGCGACCTGGCCGCTAAGGATCCCCATGTCTTTTACATTTCATTTTCAAGAAACTTCGGCAAAGAATCCGCTATGTACGCGGGCTTTGTCAACGCCAGCGGGGACTACGTGGCTGTGATGGACGCCGACTTGCAGGATCCGCCGGCCCTTTTGCCGGAAATGATCAAGATTCTGGACTCCGGTGAATACGACAGCGTGGCCACCAGACGGGAGGACCGGAAGGGTGAGCCGCCGATCAGAAGCTGGTTTGCCCGCAAGTTCTACCAGATCATCAACAAGATCTCTGACGCTGATGTGGTCGACGGGGCCCGGGACTTCCGCTTGATGAAGCGGGATATGGTTGACGCGATCGTGGAAATGAGTGAGTACAACCGTTTCTCCAAGGGGATTTTTGGCTGGGTCGGCTTCAAGACCTACTGGCTCCCTTATGAAAACGTGGAAAGAGTGGCCGGGGAAAGCAAGTGGAACTTCTGGAAGCTGTTCAAGTACGCCATTGACGGGATTATCAACTTTTCTCTGGTGCCGCTGAACCTGTCTTCCTGGATGGGCTTCCTCATGACCGGGGTGTCCTTTATCATGCTGATCGTAATTGTTCTGCGCAAGTTGATCAAGGGCGACCCGGTAGCCGGCTGGGCCTCCTTGATCTGCGTGGTGATCTTTATCGGGGGTCTGGTCATGCTCAGCCTCGGCGTGATGGGTCAGTACCTGGCCAAGATTTACATGGAAAGCAAGCACCGGCCCCACTACATTTCCAGTGAATCAAATATTAAAGATGTTAAAAAGATCGACTAAGGTCGGTCTTTTATTTTTGCCTGTTTTTTAAAGTTATAATTCCATAGCAATTATTCTTTGGGATAAAAAGACCTTTCAGTGTTATTGTTATAACTTTTGTGTCATAATTAGTAACACTGAAAATAAGGAGCAGTTAATGAGCAGCAAGTACAAAATGCGCCGTGGGGATTACATCTTTTTAACGACCGTCTTTATCGGCTTGATTCTGGTGCTTTCTTCCATGGGAAAGTGGAGCTACCAGCAATTTAAGAGTACAGAGGAAAACCGGGCCCTGCAGACAGCTGAACTGGTGGGCAGGTCTTTTTCTCCAGCTCTGGAACAGGCTGAAGACTTTAGCCGGGAATTAGCACAGACGACTATTGATGACAATGGTCAGGTGACCAATTTTGCCAAAAGAAGCCGGGAAATATTGGCAACAGGTTATGTACAGGGCAGCTATCTGGTTACCGTGCAGGGAAACTGGCAGGCCAACCCCGGGCTGACGAATGAACTTAAGCAGGCTTATCAGCAGTTCAGCCGCGGACATTGCCGGGCATATGCCGTGAGCAAGAAGAAAACCATCATGCAAGGACCTGTCACCCTCAAGGGCGGAGAAAGCGGGATGATTTTTTACCGGCCGGTTTTCGTCAAAGGACAGCTGTGGGGCTTCGCGGTCGTAGCGGTCAATGCCAAGCAGCTGCTAAAGGCCAGTTTAGGCAATTTGAAGCATGGGGACTACAACTACCGCCTCTTGAGAAGTCCGGTTGACAGCAAGAAGTACAGTCTGATGTCCAGATCAAAGGCGGCTGTCGTCAGTCCAGTGGCATACAGCTTCAAGCCCAGCAGTTCAAGTGGCAGCTGGAAGATCTACGTTTCACCAAAAGGCGGTTGGACTTATGAGCAAAGAAGCAGCCGGGTGATGGTCTTATTCAGTTTGCTGGCGCTTGGGATCTTTTGCCTGGCGGTAGCCTTGGTCAGGCACCAGGCCCGCACGAGGCTGTTAAAAGAAGAAGCGACCGTTGACCCCTTGACCCAGATCAACAACCGCCTGGGCTTCAATGAGCAGCTGAAGCGCAGCTTAAAGGGGCAGGAAGGTGGCAAGTTTACCCTGGTCATGGTTGACGTCGACGACTTCAAGCTTTTCAACGACTTATACGGCCACCAGATCGGGGATGAAGTCTTGAAGCAGGTGGCCAGAGGGCTGCAAGAGGCTGTGGGAAGCCGCGGCGTGGTGGGCCGGACTGGCGGGGACGAATTCATGCTGGCCTTGCTGGGGCTGGACGCGGATGACTGCCAGACGGTGATCCAGCGGATTCTGACGGCCGACCATCAGATCACTTATTTTGGCCACAAAGTCAAGTACAGCTTGTCGATCGGCTACGCGGACAGCCCGCGGCAGGGGAAGAAGCTGGAAGGCTTGATCAGCCGGGCTGACGAAGCTCTCTATGAGGTCAAATTGAGCGGCAAGAGCGGGGCCCAGTACTATTCCGGGGAAACCAGCAAGCCCCTTAGATCCCAGCTGGGCTTCACCCTGCATGACATCGCGGCCAATATTCCTACTGCTCTGATGATCTACAAGCCGGAAAACGGCCATATTCTTTTCGTCAATCAAGGAACCCTGCGCCTTTTAGGCTATGACAATCTGTGGGACTTTTTTGGCCGGGTGAACACCCAAGCCGGACATGTCGTGGCTCCGCGGGACATGGATTTGGTCGAGGTTTGGCTGAAGAAATTTACGGCTGAAGCTGAGATTGGCGATATCCATAAGCTGAACTATCACGTCATCAGTCAGAGCGGGCAGGAAATTGCCGTCAAGTCCAACTTCAGCATGGTCGACAATCCCCATTACGGGAAGCTGGTCTACCAAACGCTGACAACGGCTTGAGGAGAGTAGGAGAAAACGATGCAAACAATGGTTGGCCGTGTCTCTCAAAAGGGACAAGTTGTTATTCCGGCTTCAATTCGAAAGGAATTGAACTTGACCAAAGGTAGTGAAGTCACCTTTGAGGTTCAAGATGATAAAATCATGATTAAAAAGCTGCCAAGTGCTTTAGATTGGGCCGATTTGATCGATCAAATTCCAGAAGAAGGCGTTGACTTTGACGAAAATGGCCATTATGATCCTAAGAAGTCACCAGAGTTTCATGACTGGATGGTTAATGGCTAATGCGTCCAATGAAAGTGTAAATCTGTTTGAATTTATTCAGAAAAATCAGAAGAAATAGTCAAAAGGACATCCCGGCGGATGTCCTTTTTTCGTGCTCTTTTACTTTTCTTCCTGGCCGGTAAACTGGGCGAAGTATTTGTCCAGGTAGACCTTGTAGCTGACGGTCATGATGACGTTGCGGAGCATGGTCTTGTATTCCCCGTGCTCGTGGCCGATGTCGGCCAGTTCGTCTTTAAAACCGAAGACGTAGGCCAGGACGTTTTCCAGCTCATCAACCATGTAGTTGTAGGCCGTCTCGGTGTCGTAGCTGGACCGCTGCAGCTTTAAGGCTTCGCGCAGGTCAGCCAGGGAGAGGACGTTTTTAGAAATGGCAATGAAAGTCAGCTCGGCAATCTGCTGGCGGCTGTAGAGCTTCTTTTTAGGCGAGGCAATCAAGTCGTGCTTGACATAGTTGCTGACCATGGAACTGGTCAGGTGGACGTTTTCCAAGGGGGCCAGGGCCTCATTGATATAGGTCGCGGTCTGCTCCAGGTACAGGCCCATCTGGGGCAAGTCTTGGTAGCGGGGCAGGTGCAGGCCGGCCAGGGAACGGGCAATTTTTTCCATAAAAACCTCCTGTCAGCTGATACAAAAGATACAGGCAAAATGAAATTCAATCATCCACATTATAGCAAATCGGCTTAGCGGTTTTCAAAAAACTTGACATAGGGACTTTCCTGCTATAGACTTAAGCAAAAGTTTTTAAGAAACCGATGACGAGGATTATAAAATATGACGATTAAGATAGTGACTGATTCCGGGGCCAACATGACGGCGGGGAATTTGGGCGGCTGCCAGTTGGAAGTAGCGGCCTTGAGCTTGATTCAAGGGGACAAGACCTGGGCGGACGACGCCAGCTTTGACCAGGTGGAATTCAATGAAAGGGCTAAAAGCGGGATCGCGGCTTCTTCAGCCTGTCCTAGTATCGCTGCCTGGCTGGATGCTTACGCCGGGGGCAGTGAAATCTATGTTTTGACCATCTCTTCAGTCTTGTCCGGCAGCTACAATTCTGCTGTCCAGGCGGCAAAGATCTACCAAGAAGAGCATCCAAACGTCTTGATTCACGTTTTTGACAGCAAAAGCGCGGGTCCGGCCCAGTTTTTGGCGGCAGAAAAGATCGCGGAACTGAAAGAAAAAGGGATGCAGTTTCCTAACCTGGTAGAGACCGTGAGCGACTACCTGGAAAACCATATCCGCCTCTTTTTCGCCTTAAAGTCGATGACCAACTTAGCCAATAACGGCCGGGTCAGTCCGGCAGTAGCCAAGATTGCCGGCCTTTTGAAAATATGGATCTACGGCTGGGCAGAGGAAGGCGAAATCAAGCCTTTGGGCAAGGCCAGAGGGGAGAAGAAGACCCTGGCTGCCCTGCTGAAAACTTTGGAAGAGAAAGGCTATACGGGCGGCCGGGTCAAGATTGACCACGCTGACAACTTCGACAGCGCGGCTGAGCTCCACGACCAGATCAGAAAAAAGCATCCAGAGGCCAAGGTTGACCTGGGCAACTGCCATGCTCTATGCAGCTTCTACGCTGAAGAGGGCGGGCTGATGATTGGGATTGAAATTTAGCAAGTAAAAACTCAGCACCGGTCCGGGTGCTGAGTTTTTACTTCTTGTCTTGTCTTGTCTTGTCTTGTCTAAGTAATGGCCAAAGTTGTTGATCGCGCAGACGTACATGTCCCGGTCCTGGTAGTTGGCCAAATGGCGGACCTCGATAGAGCTGTAGTTGTCCAGCATGCCGTTGACGGCAGCCTTGGCCTTCTTGCTTCTGCCCATCAGATTGAGCAGGAGATTCTTATAAAAAGCCGAATCATTGACGATTTCCTGCCATTCTTCTTGATCCAGGTGGCGACGGGTCAATTCGTCCTTGTAGGCAAAATTGGTGAAGTAGTAGATCAGCTGGTCGCCGCTCCGCCGCTCGATCAAGGCCAGGGGCATTTCCAGGTGCTTTATTCCCTGGGAAATATGACTGACCATCGGGTTGACCAAAATGTTGGTTTCACCGATCGTATCATAGTAGTTGTTCATCTCTTGCGGCTCGTAGTGGTCCGCGCCATTCTTTTCGATCAAGGCCAGCATTTCTTCCTCTGGCAGGGGCTTGGAGAAGTGGAAACCCTGCAGGCGGTCGCAGCCGATGGCTTTGAGGAAGTCGGCCTGGTCTTTGGTCTCGACCCCTTCGCAAAGGGTATGGATGCCCAGATGCTTGGCCATGTCGACGATTTCCCGCAAAATAATATGGCTGCGGGAGTTGGTCTTGAAGTTCTTCAAAAAAATCATATCGATCTTCAAGAGGTCAAAGTCGAAGTCCTTCAAGTTGTTCAGACTGGAGTAGCCGCTGCCGAAGTCATCCATCCAGATCTGGTAGCCAGCAGCGTGGAACTTGTCCATAGCCTTGTGCAGCTGTTCCGGCACCGTGGTCAAGGTTGATTCCAGGATCTCGATCTTCAGGTAGGAGGTCGGGATCCTGTGCTTTCTCCTGATAGCATCGACTTCCGCAAAAATATCACAGACCTGGAAGTCCACCCGGGAGAGGTTGACAGAGACGGGCTGGATCGGGATCCCCCGCTTGTAGCAGGAGGACAGCATCTCACAAACTTGGTCGATGATCGACAAATCCAGGCGGTTGATCAAGTGGGTATCTTCCAGAATACCGATAAAAGTCGCCGGGCTGAGGACGCCTTCCTTAGGATCGATCCACCGGGCCAGGGCCTCATAGCCGCAAACCTTGCCGGTCAAGCTGCGGATTTCCATCTGGTAGTAAGGCTTGATCCAGCGCTTGTCCAGGGCTTCCTGGAAGTGGGTCAAGACGTAGTCGCGGTTGACGTACTTCTCCCGGACGCTTTCGTCAAAAACATGATACAGTTGGGTCAAGTCATCTCCGGTATACTGGAGGGCCTTCCTGGCCTTGTCGATGGCCGACTTGATGCTTTCTCTGGGATCAGTGTAGTAGCAGATTCCGGCCTTGATTCCGCCGACGGAGTAGTTGCGGAGAACGAATTTCTGCAGCTCTTTGATTTTGGCGATATAATCGGTATCGGTCGACAAAACCACGAAACGGTCGTCATTGTAGCGGATGACCAGGCCGTCGGGGAAGAGGTTTAAGAGTTGCTTGCTGATCTTGACCAAGAAGCGGTCGCCTGCCAGATAGCCGAAGTGCTCATTGTAGCCGTGCATCCCAATAACGTTAAAAAGAATGACCCTGGGCTGGTCGCCGGCCCGCAGCTTGCTGACCAGATAGTCCTTGCCGAAACTAGTCAAATAAGCCCCGTTGAGCAGACCGGTCAAATTGTCCTCATACTGTTCATTGGAAGGAATATGGCTGATTTGAATTGGCTGGGTGTCGACCGCATCTTCCCCAATGTTCAAATACTCCACGAAAAGCAGGCCTTGGCCGGAAAAATCCTGCCTGCTTAAGTGCAGGAGAACGGTTTGGTAGCTTTCGGTCAGCTTGATCCTGCAGGTCAAAAGATCTTGTTTGGCCTTGAGCATGTTGCTGGTGATGTAGCTGATGTCTCGCAGGTGGTTCAGCAGGTCTTCCCGGCTTAACTGGTAAAGCCGGCAAAGGCCGTCAGAAACCAGGAGGGGAATAAGCTTGCCTTCGTACTCTTGAAAGACGGCCAGGGCGAAATTCAGTTGTTCATAGCTTTCGCGGTTTGCCGCGGAAAAGTGGTAAAGTTCTGTCATGTCTCGATCCTCATGGAGCAACTGGCGGAATATAAATAAAAAACTGTACGATGATTTTTGTTAATTATAAGCTAAAAACTATAAACTAGGCTAGTACCATATTAGCACTCGTTCCCCTTGTTTGTTAAGCCTTTTCAGGGATTGCTTTCAAAATAATATTAGTGGTAAAAAATAACAAATGCTTTAATGGCATAGAAAGGTAAAAATGCGAATTATATTACTTGGCGACAGCATCTTCGCCCGAAAAGAAGGCCTGGACCAGCCCCGGATCAACTGGACCTTGAAAGAGAGAAAATCTGACCTGGAAATCGACAATACGGCGGTGTCCGGCATCAATTCCGGCGCCCTGCTGGCCTTATTAGGCGACCTGGCCTTAAAGCGGCCCCGGGCTGACCAGCTTTTCTTAATGGTGGGGATCAATGACGCGGCCAGCCATAAGCAAGTACCACTCAATCAGTACCGGCAGAACCTCCAGGCCATTGTCTCCGCCCTGGTCTGTTTTTATCCAGGGGTCAAAACTGTCCTGGTCTCCGGGCCGGCAGTAGATGAAAGCAAGCAGCGGGGGCGGACCAACGCAAAATTGGCAAAGTATGCTAAAGTAATGGGGGAAGTCGCGGCTGAATACCAGGTCGCCTACGCCGACTTTTTCACGGCCATGCTGAAGGAGGGGGACCTTGCAGACTTGTGCCGGGGAGAACTCGATGATGGCCTGCATTTTGGCTCGCGCGGTTATCAATTGCTGGCAGCGGAAATGATGAAGCAGCTGCCCAAGGAAGAGGTTGAACAATGAAGAAGATCTATGTGGTTCGCCATGGCCGGACCTATTTGAACAAGTACCAGCGCCTGCAGGGCTGGTCTGACGCCCCTTTGACTGAAGAAGGGATCGAAGGTGCCCACCAGCTGGGAAAGGCCTTGAAGGACCAGCATTTTGACCTGGTGGCCTCCAGTGACTTGAAGCGGGCCGCTGACACCCGGAAGATCATCGTTTCAGAAAATGACAACTGGGAGTCAACCAAGATGACCCAGACCGCTGACTTGCGGGAGCTCTTTTTCGGCTACTACGAGGCCTTCCATGACACGGAAGGGGTAGCGGCAGCCTTTAAGTCCACCAAGTACCCCCGCCTGGTCGACGCGGTCAAGGACGGCTACACCTGGCGGGAAATCGGGGACTTGTTCCACGCGGCTGACCCGGAAGGGGATGCTGAAAGCGGGAGCGAGTTTGAAGAGCGCCTGAAGCGCGGGATCGACTATCTGGTCAACTATGATGAGTCAGAACGGATCCTTTTGGTTGGCCATGCCTGCGTCATTCACTGCCTGGCCTGCATCTACGGGGGCAAGCACCTTAGAACGGAATTGCCTAAGCACAACGAGATGACGGTCTTGAATGTCGATGACAACGGCCAGGTCAGCCTGGAAGAATTTGGTCGGCCGATGTACTGATTTTTTGCCAGCAGGCCTATAATAGGATGTAGAAAAAACAGGGAAAGATCTATCGAAAATGGTAGGTGAGACAGATGATTAGTAAAGAAAACAAGTTGCTGATCCGGCGCTATCTTTACGCCATGATCAACATGTACGGCATTATTCCGCTCAGACACGCGTACCACATTTTCAGCCACCAGAACCCCTTGCTCAATATTGACGAGGACGACTTCTGGGAATTCACCATGCTGGACCAGAGCGACCAGGACTACAATATCGCTGGTGAAGGGGAGCTGCTGGTTGAAGACCGCGGCGAAGACGAGGATGAGGAATTCTACCTTTACGGCGACTGGGTCTTGATGGACCTGCCGCAGGATTTCAAGCAGATCAAAAAGCTCCAGCACAACCGCCTTTATTACGTGCCGGAGAAGGATGAATTTTTGCGCCGGGAAAATGAATGGTACTATGAACGGACCACGGCGACGGAAGAGTACCGCCAGTATCTGAAAGACAGCAATCCTGGCCTCAGCGACGACCGGCTGGAAGAAGCCTTCTTTGAGGCGCTGACCCAGCTGCACTCGGTCAGCTACGGCAAGACGGTGGAAGAGACCATCAACGCCGTGCCCCGGTCTTTGCGCTTGATCGGCTTTACTGTCACTGATGAGCAGGAAGACGAGCTGCGGGACCTGCTCAGACGGATGCTGGACGGGACCCGGCAGGAAGCTTTGCGAGGGAAGATGTACAAGTACCACAAGCTGCCGACTACCTTGGAAATCATCGAAACGGAAGGCTTGACGCCGGAAAACATCTCCCGGATCCACAGCGGGAAGATCGACGCCATGGAGTTGGTTCCACAGATCGAGCTCAAGCAGCCTGACCTGGCCCAGCAGCTGGTCACGCTTTACCAGCAGTAAGGCGAAATTGAAGAAAGTAAAAGACGAAGCTCTAAGAAGAACTTCGTCTTTTTGCATGCTTTCTGACAGCTTATTTTTGATAGCCGCGGCTGACCTTGCCGGCGTAAGTGGCAAAAATCGCTCGCAGGCGCGGGGCCAGGGCGACAACCAGGGCCAGTTTGGCCAAAGTCGTTGGCAAAAAAGGCCAGATAGCAGCGCTAGCCGCGGCCGTAAATGGTAAGTGGCTGATCCAGGCTAGCCAGGCCGCGCCCAAGAGCAGCTGCAAAAAGAGGGCAATCCCGGCAGCCAGGGTCAAATAAAATCTGTTTCCTTTAGCCAGACCCGTGATCAGGGCCAGGGGCAAGAAGCCCCAGAGAAAGCCCCCGTTAGGCCCGAAAAGAACGGCGATGCCGCCACTGGCCCCGCTGAAGACGGGGAGGCCGGTGGCTCCTAAGAGCAGGTAGAGGGCGACGGCGCCGGTTCCCAGCTGCCAGCCAAAGGCGGCCGCGATCAAAGGAATCACCAGGGTCTGCAGGGTAAAAGGGACCCCGCCCGGCAAGGGGACCGCCAGCTGGCTGCCGACAATGATCAGGGCCGTGGACAAGGCTAAAAGACAAAGCTGAAAAGTATTTTTTCTGGACATGTTTCTCCTCCAATCCAGTAAAACTATTGCTTACTTGATTAATATAGTTTTACTGGAGCTTTTTGTCAATAAGATATTTTATTGAGTACACGTATAGTAATTATTACGAGAAAACTAAGTCTAGTGGCTAAGTGCCGAGGATGCTACTAGATATACACAACTTCCACAGAAGTTATCCACAAGATATCGTAGTTGCTTGTCGGAGTAAGGCCCAAGATGTGGAAAAAGAAAAAATGGGGGTAAGATAAGTTGAAGACAATTTTTTGCACTGGCCCAGCTTTTTGTCTATAATGGAAACTTAATACGCCTAATAGAAACAAGTAATGTAACAGAAAATAAGGAGGCCACATGCGCTATCAGCAAATTATCCTGGACGTTGACGACACCTTGCTCGACACTGAAGCAACGGTGCACGATTCCCTGGTTCAGCTCTTTAAATCCCATGGCTGGGAGATCAGTGACGAATTTGAAAAAGAATTCCACGCCTATAACCAGGGTCTCTGGCGCCGGCTGGAAAAGGGCGAGCTGACCTTGGACCAGCTCTATGAGATCATGTTCCCGGACATTATTAAAAAGTATTGCGGGGTCGAAGTCGACGGGATGGAGACGGCTGACGAATTCCACAGTTACTTCCATACCGGCCACAAGCTCCTGCCTGGAGTCAAGGACACCCTCCGCTATGCCAAAAGACTGGGCTACAGCCTGGCGGTTTTGAGCAACGGGGAACAGTTTGGCCAGGAGCACCGGCTGGAATTAGCCGGGATTAGGCACTACTTTGACCTGGTCGTGACCAGCCAGGAAGCCGGGGTGCAGAAGCCAAACGCGGAAATTTTTGACTACTTTTTCGCCAGAAGCGGCTACAGCCCCAACCAGACGGTCTTCTTCGGCGATGGCCTGTCCTCTGACATCATGGGGGCGGAAAACTACGGCTTTGACAGCATCTGGTACAACCACCGCCACCGGCAAAAGACCCTGCCGGTCCATCCCCTCTTTGAGGTGGACAACTACGCCCAGTTCCAGCGGATCTTGAAAAAAGACTTCGCCCCGACCGCTTTGCGTTAGTTTCCGTGTATACTTAAAGTAAGTAAACTTTAAGAAGGACTTGGGGAAAAATGGAAAATTACTTTTTTGATTTCGACGGCACGATCTGCGAATCGCGCCACATCTACGCGGCCAGCGTGCAGAAGGCCTTTGAGGCCCGGGGAGTCAAGGTGCCAAGCACCGAAGATATTTACCAGGCCATGGGGATTCCGATCGATGTCTCAATTGCCCGCTGGGCCCAGGAAGGGCACAGAAGCGACCTGGCCCAGACCCTGTTTGAGGAAAGCATGGCGGAATATGCCCTGCTGGAGGACGACCAGGTCCGCCTTTTTCCAGGGATCGTGAAGACCTTGACCCAGCTGAAACTGGCCGGCAAGCAGCTCTTCGTCTGCTCCAGCAAGACCCACCCGGAAATTGTCCACAATCTGGAAAATCTGGGCCTGCTGGATCTGTTCACCGACTTTGTCGGAGCTGATGAGGTGGTCAACCATAAGCCGGCCAGCGATGAGATCGACCTGTTGGCCAAGCGGCATGGCTTGGATTTGAAGGAATCGATTATGCTGGGGGATGCCAAGTACGACATTCGGATGGGAAAGAACGCCGGCTGCGCGACCTGTGCCTGCACCTGGGGCGCCTTTGACCCGGCCAGCCTCAAAAAAGAAAAGGCTGACTATACGGTCGACTATCCCCTGGAAATTTTGAATATTTAAGAAAAATAAAGCGTAAAAAGCAACAGAGAGTAAAGAAAAACAGAAAGTGAAGATAAAATGCGACTGATTTCTTGGAACATCGACTCATTGAACGCGGCCTTGACGGGGACCTCCCCGCGGGCGGAAATGACCCGGGGGGTCTTGAAGAACTTGCATGACCTGGATCCAGACGTCCTGGCCCTGCAGGAAACCAAGCTGCCAGCCAGCGGGCCAAGCAAGAAGCACCAGGCTGCCCTGGCTGACCTTTTCCCGGAATATGACTTCGTTTGGCGCTCCAGCGTGGAGCCAGCCCGGAAGGGTTACGCGGGCACGATGTTTTTATACAAAAAGGGCCTGGATCCGGTGGTGACCCGGCCGGAAATCGGGGCCCCGGAGCCGATGGACTTTGAGGGCCGGATCCTGACCCTGGAATTCCCGGACTTTTACGTGACCCAGGTCTACACGCCAAATGCCGGCAACGGCTTGGTCCGCTTGGGCGACCGGCAGGAATGGGATAAGTGCTACCGGGCCTACCTTGAAGAATTGGACAAAAAGAAGCCGGTTTTAGCTAGTGGGGACTTCAATGCGGCCTACCAGGAAATCGACTTGAAGCATCCGGAGTCCAACCACCATTCAGCCGGCTTTACGGATGAAGAAAGAGCCGGCTTTGGCCAGCTTTTAGCAGCGGGCTTCACGGATACCTTCCGCCAGATCCATGGCCAGGTTGAAGGGGTCTACTCCTGGTGGGCCCAGCGGGTGCGGACGGCCAAGGCCAATAATTCCGGCTGGAGAATCGACTACTGGCTGGTTTCCAACCGCCTGGTCGACCAGGTTGAGAAGTCGGAAATGATCGCGACTGGGGAAAGAGCGGATCATTGTCCAATTTTATTGGAAATTAAGCTGTAATTCGGTTACAATTAGAAGTTAGAGGATGAAAAAACAAAGAACTTTTAGCAAAGAATTTTAGTATTAGTATATGAGGCGTATGTGTATATGAAGAGATTAGAAAAAGGGGTCATCGGTCTGATCCTGGTCATTTTTGCCGGCACGGCGATTATGGCCTTTAGCAGCGGTGGCCAGAAAGCAGAAAGCAGTTCAGACGCCTTCGATACCTCAGAGTACCAGAAGGCAGTCAAGTCAACGGACAACCACCACTTCAAGAACTTGAAGGTGGAATTGACCGGCAAGAAGAGCAAGATTACTGGCATCCTGCCCAAGTCACCAACCACGATCAGCCTGCTCAAGCAGTGGAAGAAGAAGAAGGTTGACTTGAATTTTACGGCCAGCAAGAAGGACGGCTTGCTCGTCAGCACGCAGAAGGTTAACCTGCCAACCCCTAAGGGGCAGGAATTGACCCACGCCATTACGGGCGAGATCGGCTATGATCCAGCCAGTGACAAGCTGCTGATTTTTGCCAGCGACAAGAACTACAGCCAGGGCTTCTACCCCCTGGGCCGCTTGAAGAGAAACGGCCCAAGCTCAGTATCTTTGAGCGCTGGCCAGGATCCGCTGGAATTCAGTTTTACAGATTAAGCAGAAGGACTTTCATTTTTATGGAAGTCCTTTTTCTTTTGCTGTGACTTTCTTTTCATAATTTTTAACCAGGTTCAAACTTTTTTAATTAAGTAAAGCTTGCACTTTGGCCAAACTTGTTTTATTGTTAATTATGAAAAAATAATTGACGATATATTAAAAAGCAAGGAGGAATCTTTGATGAGAAAAGTAGCAGTGATCGGCATGGGACACGTTGGGGCCACGGCAGCCTTTATTCTTTTTACCCACGGGGTAGCAGACGAATTGGTCTTGCTGGACAAGAATGAGACCAAGTGCCAGGCTGAATGGGGCGACCTGCGCGACACCCTGGGCAGAAATGACTTCTACGTCAACGTCAAGTGGGGCGACTGGAAGGAATTGGCGGACACCGACTTGATCATCACCGCTTTTGGTGACGTGGCGGCCTCAATCACGACTGGTGACCGTTTCGCGGAATTCCCGATCAACACCAAGAACGCGGTTGAAGTTGGCCAGAAGATCAAGGACAGCGGCTTCAAGGGCGTCATCATCAACATCTCCAATCCTTGTGACGTGGTAACTTCCATCTTGCAAAAGGTGACTGGCTTGCCAAAGAATCAGGTCTTTGGGACCGGGACCTTCCTGGATACTTCCAGAATGCAGCGGGTCGTCGGGGAAAAGTTGGGCCAGGACCCAAGAAACGTGTCCGGCTTCAACCTGGGCGAGCACGGGTCCAGCCAGTTTACGGCCTGGTCAACCGTCTGGGTCAACAACCGGCCAGCCAAGGACCTCTTCAATGAAGAAGAGAAAGAAGAAATGGACCGCTTGAGCAAGGACAATGCTTTCAAGGTTGGCAAGGGCAAGGGCTACACTTGCTACGCTGTTGCTACCTGCGCGGTTCGTTTGGCCAGAGCAGTCTTCTCTGACGCCAAGTTCTACGGCCCAACCAGCTGCTACGTTGAATCCTTGGGGACCTACATCGGCTACCCTTCAATCGTTGGCAAGCATGGGGTAGAAGAAGTACCAGTTTTGGATTTGCCAGCTGATGAACAGGCCAAATTGGAAGCTTCTGCCAAGAAGCTGAAGGACAGTCTGGCCAGCTTGGAATAAAAAAACAAAAACTTTAAAAGTAAAGTCAAGATGTTAGAAAATCCTCCCGCCAGGGAGGATTTTTGTTATAATAAACTAAATTACAAAAAGTAAGTAGCATGTTTGACAGGAGGCAAAAAATGACTTTGCACGGTTTGGAAGATACTTACGAATTGGCCAACGGGGTCAAAATTCCCGTGATTGGTTTCGGGACCTGGCAGACGCCAGATGGCGACGTGGCTCAAGAAGCAGTTGAAGCAGCCTTGAATGCCGGCTACCGGCATATCGACACGGCCGCGGCTTATGGCAATGAGGCGAGCGTGGGCCGGGCCATCAAGAAAAGCGGGGTTAAGCGAAGCGACTTGTTCGTGACCAGCAAGCTCTGGAACGGGTCCCACAGCTATGAAGGAGCCAAGGCCGCTATTGACGACAGCCTGCTCAAACTAGACACGGACTACCTGGACCTGTACTTGATCCACTGGCCAAATCCGGTTGCTGTCCGGGACCACTGGGCAGAAGCCAACGCGGAAGCCTGGCGGGCCATGGAAGAAGCTGTTCAGGCTGGCAAGATCCGGGCGATCGGTGTTTCCAACTTCCGCCGCCACCACCTGGAAGCCCTCTTGAAGACGGCAGAAATCAAGCCTGTGGTCAACCAGATCTGCCTTAACCCAAATGACCTGCAAGCGGAAGTAACGGCCGCTAACAAGGAATATGGCCTTTTGAGCGAGGCTTACAGTCCTTTAGGGACGGGTGGCCTTTTGGGCAATGAGACCATCAAGGCAGTTGGGGCCAAGTATGGCAAGTCCAGCGCCCAGGTTTTGATCCGCTGGTCCCTGCAGCATGGCTTCTTGCCGCTGCCAAAGTCAGTCCACCCGGACTACATCAAGGCTAACGCCGAAGTCTTTGACTTTGAACTTACCGAAGACGACATGACCAAGCTGGATGGCCTGCAAGGGATCGGGCAGCCAGTTTTGGATCCAGACCAGGCTGAATTTTAGCGAAAAACTGAAAATTTTTATGAAAAAGACTGCACAACGTACCAGAAACCTGTCTGGTATTTATGCAGTCTTTTTGTATATATTCGCAAAAGCCGAACGAAAATCGCTAAAAAATTTTTAAAAAAATTGTTCCGGCGGCTGAAGGCTTACGGGGCTTGAATTGAACCGACATACATTTTCTCGTGTTCGCCTGGTTACACGATACTAGATATTGTGTTTCACAAGAAGACTGCTAACATATGGAGTGCTTAGAAAATAATGTGACAAGCAGAAAGGATCTGAGAAGATGAGTGAAGAAATATCGCTCTCGGCTGAATTTGTCGACCGGGTGAAAAAGAGTGTAAAACCACACTGGGGCAAGCTGGGCTGGGTCACCTACAAGCGGACCTACGCCCGCTGGCTGCCGGAAAAGGGGCGGAGTGAAAACTGGGACGAAACCGTCAAGCGGGTGGTTGAAGGCAATATCAACCTGGATCCCCGGCTCAAGGACGCCCCAAGTCCGGAATTGAAGCAGAGCTTGACTGAAGAAGCTGAACGGCTCTACAAGCTGATCTACGGTTTGGGCGCGACGCCATCTGGCCGGAACTTGTGGATTTCCGGGACCGACTACCAAAGACGGACCGGGGATTCCTTGAACAACTGCTGGTTTGTGGCTATCCGCCCGCAAAAGTACGGGGACAGCAAGATTGTGCCCAGCTATCTTAGCAAGCAGGAAAAGGCTGTCTCCATGCCTTTCTCCTTCCTCTTTGACGAACTGATGAAGGGGGGCGGGGTTGGCTTCTCAGTTGCCAGATCCAACATCAGCCAGATCCCCCGGGTCGACTTTGCCATCGACCTGCAGCTGGTAATCGACGAGACCAGTGAATCTTACGATGCTTCCGTCAAGGTTGGGGCCGTTGGCAAAAATGAATTGGTCCAAGATTCTGACAGCATCTACTACCGCCTGCCGGACACCCGGGAAGGCTGGGTTTTGGCTAATGCCCTCTTGATCGACCTCCACTTTGCCCAGACCAACCCGGCCCGCAAGCAAAAGCTGATCCTGGACTTGTCTGACATCCGTCCTTACGGGGCAGAGATCCACGGCTTCGGCGGCACGGCTTCCGGCCCAATGCCTTTGATCTCCATGCTGCTGGACGTTAATGAAGTCTTGAACAATAAGGCTGGCGGCCGCCTTACGGCTGTTGATGCCACTGACATCTGCAACTTGATCGGCAAGGCAGTCGTGGCCGGCAATGTCCGCCGGTCAGCCGAACTGGCCCTGGGCTCAAACGACGACCAGGACTTCATTTCCATGAAGCAGGACCAGGAGAAGCTGATGCACCACCGCTGGGCATCAAACAACAGCGTGGCGGTTGATTCAGCCTTCAGCGGCTACCAGCCAATCGCTGCCGGGATCCGGGAAAACGGGGAGCCGGGGATCGTGAACCTGGACCTGTCCAAGAATTATGGCCGGATCATTGATGGCTACCAGGCCGGAATTGACGGGGACGTGGAAGGGACCAACCCTTGCGGGGAGATCTCCCTGGCCAACGGGGAACCCTGCAACCTCTTTGAAGTCTTCCCGCTGATCGCGGAAGAACAGGGCTGGGACCTGCAGGAAGTTTTTGCCTTGGCGGCCCGCTACACCAAGCGGGTAACTTTTAGTCCTTATGACTGGGAAATTTCCCGGGAAATAATTCAAAAGAACCGCCGGATCGGGATCTCCATGTCCGGGATCCAGGACTGGCTCTTGACCAGACTGGGCAACCGGGTGGTCACTGGCTTCAAGGATGACTTTGACCCGGAAACCCATGAAGCCATTAAGGTGCCAGTCTACGACAAACGGGCCATCAAGGCGGTTGATCACCTTTACAAGGCAGTGGTCAAGGCTGATCAGGCCTACAGCAAGACTTTGGGCTGCAATGAATCAATCAAGCACACCACGGTCAAGCCGTCAGGCACGGTGGCTAAGCTGGCCGGGGCCAGTGAAGGCATGCACTTCCACTACGGGGCTTACTTGATCCAGCGGATCCGTTTCCAGGATTCTGATCCGCTTTTGCCAGCCTTGAAGGCCTGCGGCTACCGGACGGAAGCAGATATCTACACGGAAAACACGACCTGCGTGGAATTTCCGATCAAGGCGGTAGGGGCGGACAACCCTAACTTTGCTTCAGCCGGCACGGTTTCAATCGCGGAACAATTTGCTACCCAGGCCTTCTTGCAGACTTACTGGTCGGACAACGCGGTTTCCTGCACGATTACTTTCCAGGATTCTGAAGCAGACCAGGTTGAATCCTTGCTCCGCCAGTACCGCTTCATCACCAAGTCGACCTCGCTTTTGCCATACTTTGGCGGATCGCTCCAGCAAGCACCAAAGGAACCGATCGACAAGGAGACTTATGAAAAGCGCAGCCGGGAAATCACCGGCGACGTGGAAGAGGTCTTCAGCCAGCTGAATAGCGACGTCAAGGACCTGGAACTGGTCGACCAGACTGACTGTGAAGGCGGCGCCTGCCCAGTTAAGTAAGGCAGATAAAGAAAAAATAAAAGACAAAAATAAAACTGAAATAAAAAACGGGAGAAACAAAAGATGAAAAAGAAGATTTTAGCAGTCGTAGTTGCCTTGGCAGCCTTCGTGGGCCTTTTTGCCAGCCAGCCTGTCCAAAGGCAAAGCGTGCAAGCAGCTAAGACCACCAAGACGGCTAAGGCCAAGCAAATCAGCGTGACCTACACTTTGAAGGACACGACCAAGGCCAAGAACAAGCAGACTGTAGCCAAGAAGACCTTCAAGGTCAAGAAAGGGACGAGCGTCTTCACTGTTTTGAAAAAGGCCTGGAAGGTCAGCTACACTAAATCTTCATACGGCGTCTTCATCACCAAGATCAAGGGGCTGGGCGACGAAAAGAAGAAGCTCTACTGGACTTACACGGTTAACGGCAAGATGGCCAAGGTAGCGGCTGACAAGGACAAGCTGACCAAGAACAAGTCCAAGGTTGTCTTCACTCTGAAGCAATACTAAGATGCAGACCAAGGAACGCTATCAGCTGCAAAGGCTGACCCTGCTGGCCCTGCTAACGGCGATGTGCGTGGTTTTGCGGATCTTTAAAATTATCGATATCCCCAATGTCCAGCCAGTGACTGATATTATCATGCTGGCCACGCTGGAACTGGGGGCAGGGACAGGGATATTGCTGGCCATTTTGGTCATGGTGATCTCCAACATCTTCCTGGGCTTTGGAATTTGGACCTTGCCGCAGATTTTTGCCTACGCGGCCTGCGCCTTGACCGTGGCATTATTTGCCAGGCTTTTGCCGCTGAAAAGCCGGAAATTCTTCTGGCTGCAGGAGCTCCTGGCCGGCTTTCTGGGCCTGGAATACGGCTTCTTCGTCAGCCTGGGCATGGCTGGCTGGGGCGGCTGGGCAGCTTTCATCGCCTACTGGGTCAGCGGCCTGACCTTTGACTTGTATCATGCCGCCGGCAACCTGGCCTTTTATCCTATCCTTTATCTGCCATTGATTTTGGGCCTGGACCGGTTTAAAAAGAAAGCAGGGTGGAAGCAAAATGCTCAAAGTCTACACTAAAGTCGGTGACCAGGGGCAAACCAAGCAGGTTACCGGCAAGATGGTTGCCAAATACGCCCCGCAGATCCAGACACTGGGAGCTCTCGATGAGCTGCAGTCCTGGCTGGGGGTTACGGTGGCCAACCTTTCTCCGGCCTGCCAGAGATTGGAAGAAAAGCTGATCAAGCTGGAGCGGGAACTGTATGAATTGCAGGCTGACCTGGTGGTCAAGCGGCACCATACGATTACTTCGGCTGAAGTGACTTACATGGAAGAGCAGATTGATGCCTGGACGGAAGAATTGCCGGAAATGAAGGAATTTATCTTGCCAGGCGGGTCAAAGACCAGCGCCAACCTCCAGTATGCCCGGGCACTGGCCCGGACCAGCGAGCGGGTCTGCGTGCTGTATGCGGACGAAAGCGGGGAGGTCAAGAGCGACAGCCTCAAGTACTTGAACCGCCTGTCAGACTACCTGTTCGTCATGGCCCGCTACGCCAACCTTTTAGAGGGCGTGGCTGACGTCAAGAGCAAGCCTGCCCGACGTCCGAAAAAATAAGCAAGCAAATTAAAAAGTGTTGGATGACTTAGAGAGCAAGCATCCAACACTTTTTCTTCTACAAATCAGCAAGCAAAAACCCGCGGGTGAGAAGGCCCCGCGGGTTTTCGTTTTAGCTTTTAATGGATAAGTTTAAAAGTATGTGTTTGTAAAGTAATGTAAGTAATTTTTAAGTAGATTGTTGTAAGAAAATCTGTAAGTTTTAAAAAAGGGATTTCTAAGCGGCTAGATTAGCCAACCTTAACTGGAGTTTCAGCTTCCTTGCCTTCAACCAATTCAAGGTTGTTGTCGAAGGCCTTAACTACCATGTTGCGAACAGCGTGAGTAGTGTAGAAAGCAGTGTGTGGAGTTACCAGAACGTTTGGACGAGCGATCAAGTCAGCCAAACGTGCGTCTGGGAATTCCTTGCCTTCCCAGTCTTCGTTGAAGACGCCAACTTCACCTTCGTAAACGTCCATTACGTAACCGAAGACCTTGCCTGAGTCCAAACCACGGATAACAGCGTCAGTGTCAACCAATGGACCACGTGATACGTTAACGATAACTACGTCTTGCTTCATTTCAGCAATTGACTTGTCGTTGATCATGTGAACGTTAGCTGGAACGTCAGGAACGTGCAGGGAAATAACGTCAGCTTGCTTGTACAGGTCGTCAAGTGAGTCTACGTAGTAGCCCTTCTTTTCCAATTCTGGGTTGCGGAAGATGTCGTAAGCGATAACCTTAGCGCCGAAGCCTTCCATGATTTGCATGAAGACTTGACCGATGTGGCCAGTACCTACAACACCAACAACTTGGTCACGAACTTCACGGCCGATAGTTGGTGCCCAACGCAGGTCGTGACGGGCAACCTTTTCGTCCATGCGCTTGTCTTGACGCAGGATGCGGGCAGCTTGGATAGCAGCGTGTTCTGCGATAGCGTCTGGTGAGTAAACTGGAACGTTGGTGATTTGGAAGCCAAGTTCCTTAGCCTTAGCCATGTCGATGTTGTCAACACCAACGTTACGCAGGCTCATCTTAGTGATGCCGTTGTCTGCCAAAGCTTGCAGAGTTTCAGCGGTGTAGTCAAGTTGTTGGTAAACAACAACACCGTCAGCACCCTTTGCCAAAGCAGCAGTTTCTGGAGTCAAAAGCTTGTCAGTGTATTCAACTTCGACGTCCTTGTGAGCGTCTTCCCATTCCTTCAAGAATGGCTTTTCATCTTCACGAATTGCGTAAGCAAAAATTTTAGTCATTAATTGTCCCTCCGTTATTCTTGCTCTTACATTGATAATCTTAGCACAAAATCGCCGGGTAAAAAACTAAAATGTGAGTATTTGAGCAAATATTTTTATTGTAAGCGCTATACTAAGCGAATAGCTTGCCGCTAGTTCGTGAACGTGAACGTTTTTCACAAGCTATATTTGTCAAAAAGCTCCAGACCCTTTAAACTGGTTTTAGCAAATAAAGGAGCAAGAAAAATGACAGTGCAAAAAATCATCCACGACCCCCTCCGTTTAAGTCAGCCGGCGGCTAAAGCAGCTGCCAGTGACCGGCAAGCGGCCCAGGACCTGCTGGACACCCTGCTGGCCCACCGGGAAAGCGTTGACGGCCTGCCGCCCGCCGCTGGCCTGGCTGCCAACATGATTGGGGTAAACAAGGCGATTATCGCGGTAAACGCCGGCTTTTTACCTATAGTTATGCTCAACCCTAAGATCGTTAAAAGATCCGGCCACTACCTGGCAAAAGAAGGCTGCCTGTCTTTGACGGGAGAGCGGTCAGTTGACCGCTATGAAGAAATCACGGTCAAGTACCAGGACATGGATTTAAAAGAGCATGAGCAGGCCTTTACGGGCTTTGTGGCGGAAACCATCCAACATGAAGTTGACCACTGCAAGGGCAAATTAATTTAATTAAGGCAGGAAAGCAAAAAGCTGAGCCAAACGGCTCAGCTTTTTTAATCGGTCAGGTAGGAAACCGGCTTGTTGACTTCGACCTTGGTGCCGGAGTATTTCTTGGCGATCCACTTCTGGATCTGCTTGTTATGGTAGAGCTTGCCCAGCTTCTTGTAAGCGGCATTGTTCTTGTTCTTCTTGGCCGTAGCTAGCACGTTGATGTTGTTCTTGGTGCTCTGGTCGATCTTTTCGTGGTAAAGAGAGTCCTTCAGCACGTTCAAGCCGCCGGCCAGGGCGATGGTGTTGCCGATGAGGACGGCGTCGACGGACTTGATGACCCGGGGGCCGGTGGTATCATCGATCAGCTTGAACTTGAACTTCTTGGGGTTGGACACAATGTCGTTGGTGTTGCCGCTGGCTGAGTCAAAGTTCTTCTTCAGCTTGATCAGGCCGGCGCTTTGCAAAAGCAGGAGCCCTCTGGCTTCGTTGGCGGCGTTGTTGGCCAGGGCAATGGTGGCGCCTTTAGGCAGGTCGGAGAGCTTCTTGTACTTGGATGAGTAGATGCCCATTGGCTCCAGGTAGGTCGTGGCCAGGGCTACTTGCTGGCCGGTGTTGCTCTTGGACTTGTTGTAGGCTTCCAGGTAGGCCCAGGAAGCAAAGGCACTGACGTTGATGCTGCCGTCGGAGGTTGCCCGCAGGAGGCTTGGCCCGTCAGTAAAAGCCTTCACCTTGATCTTAAGGCCCAGCTTTTTGGCCTGGCTGCTCTTGGCGATGTGCTGCCAGACTTGGACGTCGGGGCCGATGGAGCCGACAGTGACGGTAGTCGTCTGGCTCTTGGCCGTTTGCCGGGAAGAAGTCAGGCGCAGGGCGAAGAAGGCGGCAATGATGACGACGAGGGCGATGGCGGCGGCAATGAGCCGTTGCTGCTTTTTCTTTCTTCTCATGATTTTTGCTCCTAAAAATTAAAAACTAGTCTTCAACCACGTGGCGGTCAAATGGGTCGTCGCTGATGCCCTTCTTCAGGATATCATTGCACCATTCCTTGGCGCTGAAGAGGGAGTGGTCGCGGTAGTTGCCGCAGCTTTCGATGGTGGTGCCAGGCACGTCTTCCCAGGTGATGTCGTCTCTGATGGCCTTGAGAGAGTCGCGCAGGGCCTTGGCTACTTCAGTGGTGGTGTGTTCACCCCAGGTAATCAAGTGGAAGCCAGTCCGGCAGCCGAATGGGGAGCAGTCGATGACGCCGTCTAAGCGGTCGCGCAAAAGGCTGGCCAGGAGGTGTTCAATGGTGTGCAGGCCGCCGGTTGGGATGGCGTTTTCGTTAGGCTGCACCAGGCGGAGGTCGAAGTTGGAAATCTTGTCGCCCTTAGGGCCTTCTTCAACGGTGATCAAGCGGACGTAAGGTGCCTTAACTTTAGTGTGGTCCAATTCAAAACTTTCTACTTTAGCCATGATGATAATCTCCTTTTTTCTAAAAAATACTGATTGACTAAATTACTTGAAAAAACGTGACAAAAAAAGTCCCTAAACGAAATTGCTTTCGCTCAGGGACGTATTAGCGTGTTACCACCCATCTTCACGGCCCAAAGAGGCCGCCTTTAAGTACGCTCCGCCTGGGCGGAGTTATACTCGGGCGCGGTATCGGGCGCCTCCCGCGGGAAACTTGCCGGAGCTCGCCTCCCGTATGACTCAAAGACCATGTTCGCCGGGGCCTCTTCAGCGCTTTTCAGCCACCGCGCCTCTCTGAAAGAAGATTTGACCAGCTACTTATCTTTTCCTTGTCAACGTGTTTTCATTTTTTAATCATAATATAATAACGATAGCCGCTTGTCAACCTTTCGCGGCAAAAATTGTCCAAGCCGGCTATTCGTCACGCTTTTGCTTGCCGGAATTAAATTTCCGGTCCCGCAAATAGTCGGCAATCGTCGCGCCAATGAAGATCAAGTCAAAGGGGCCTAGAAGAGCCAGTCCGGCGATGTTCAACATGCTATAGGCTGCCGCGTTGGTAACTACGATGATTCCGATAGGGATCAGCATGTTCCAATAGCCAATCCGGTAACGGAAGAAATCTCTAATTTCTTGCAACTTTGGCGCGAAAGGTACAGCCAAAATAAAGCCCAACAGCAGCCCAGACGCGAAGATGCTGATTAACAAACTGTTTGGAACCATGATAATACCTCAGAAAATTTACTTGTAAATGTGGAATGAAAATCCGGCAGTGTAATTGATGTCAGTATAGATCTTACTCTTTTTGTGTTTCTTATTGTAGTTTAACAATTGACTGCTAAAAGAGTCGACATACATCCCAAAGGCTTCGCCTAATGTCGATGCAATTTCGTGTCCTGTTACTGTTGCGATAGCCGATGCTAAAGATGAAATTGTAGAGACATTTCCGGCTTTCCCGGCAAACCAATAAACGCCTGCATTTGAAGTGAAGTAAACTCTGACACCCCACCAAAAGGCGCGAACATAACAACCACTATGAAGTCGAGCGGCGCCTTTAACACTGGCAGCTTTAGAAACATATAAAGCTTGTGTAGAGAGAGATTTAGTTTCTGTATTGATAACTAGATCATTTTTTTGAATATCAGCATTTACCGTAGCTAATTGATTTTCAACAACTTTCTTAAGTATTTTCGGAAAGCTTGCTCTTCCCTGAATCGGATAAAACATACTGATTATTGGAAACATCAACATACTTATCGGCTTGTTTGATTTGACTAGTAGTTAGTTGGGAGTTAGTTGATGCTCCGTTAAAACTATCGGCCTTAACAACTGTGCCAGAAGAGATTTCCCAAAAAAGTGCGATAGCGAAAATGGCACTAAGCAATAGATGCTTTGGCTTCATATTTTCCTCCTAATATAACAACAGATATGATATTGACACTTAGAATTATAGTCTCTTGCATGACTGCATGCAAGGGCTTTTTTGTTTAAATATGTTTATTATCCGGAAATAACATAACAAGAAGGACGTATATTGAAAAAATATTGATAATTATCTATTTTGTAGCTATCACAGATAGTTATTTTGTAATAGCTTGCGGCAAAAATTATCCAAGCCGGCTAATCGCCTTGGCCGTGGTCCTGCTTGGCTTCTTCCTCGCGCTTGATCTTGAGGACTAAGGGGGTCAGTTTGATTACCAGGAACTTGGCAAAGTAGTAGGCGATCACGAAGAAGATGATGATGCGAACCAGTTGGGCAAGCAAGACTGGCCAGATATTGTAAGCTACCTCAGCTAAAATCATTTTTTCTCATTCCATTTCAAAAAATATGTTTTTTACTTTTGACGTTAAGATAATTATAACTCTATATCTTAATTATGTATAAGTTTTTCACACTATATATCAAAACAAAAAACGAAGCCGCTTTAATGTGCGGCTTCGTTTTTGAATGATTAAACTTTTTCTTTCATCATCTGCAAATACTTGGGTTGGTCAGACTTTGGAACGCCCAATGCATCCAAGGCCTGCTCAGCTGATACATTAAACTTTACCATTACGCTCAGAGCATCAGCTGCTTTTGCTTTGTCAATACCTTCATCAATTCCTTGCTTGCGGCCTTCATCAACGCCGAGCTTGTGCTCATGGCGTAAAGTTGTCTCGTATTCCAATCTGTTCGCCCTCCATTCTTGATTATGATTGTAGTAATCCATCTTCTTGGCGATGTCATTGATCAGAGCATTCTTGCGGTCAACTTGTCCATTCATCAGATCCAAGAACTTCTGCATGGTCGGACTGACTTTGCCGTTCACTCCCTTTGAGTTGACGTAGACGACGTGAGTGCCATCGCCAAGTGCCCGGTGTGTTTTCGGACAATACACGATGTAATCTGAAACCCGCTCCTTGTCCCCGAACTGGTCAAAGGGAGAGAAGATAATTACGAACATCGGTGGCAAATCATCATAGTCAGTCCCGGCCAGCAAAGTGGTCATGTCAACCAAAGCCTTGTAATAGCGGCTCCGTTTTGGTTGAAAATCCCGCGACAGCTGCATTTCGATGTCGTAGATTCGCCCTTGTTCGTCAAAAGCCTGGATATCCAACCGGATAGCCTTATCTTCACGGCCACCCTTGATTTGTGACTGGGCTTTTGTCGTCACCTTTTTAATCTTGAGTTCTGGCAGCAATTCTTGCAAGAGCCGGGTGCAGATCTGTTCATCGCTCATCACCGCGAAAAACATAAAATCGTCAGTAATGCCAATCGGTTCGTACTGGTTCAAATTATTTTCCTTGCTCATATTATAAAACATCCTTTCACTAGTAAGCTATTTTTCCCCCTCCATTTACTAGTACGTTTTTTCGGCAAAAATTTTCTGACAAATTCAATTTATTTGAAGGAAATGGCGAAAAAGTCCCAAAACTCTTTACACTACTTGCTCAGAGTAAAGAAAAAACCGCCAGCCGCGGTTAAATACCAGCGGCTGGCGGTTATTAATTTTTAGCCCAAACGGTTGAGCAGTTCCTTCAAGAAGTCGTAAGTGCTGCCGACGTAGCGGTAGTCTGAGTCTTCGAAGACGATAGCGTTCGGGTTAGTGTTGACGGAGATGATGTTTTCAGCATGGTCAACAGTAAAGGTGTATTGCGGCGCGCCGGCAATCCCCAGGTTGATCAAAACTTGTGGCTTGATCTTGTGGCCGTTGACGCCGAGTTGCTGGCCACGGTTGAAGTCTGAGCCGACCATTGGTCTGGTAACCCCGATTTCAGCGCCCAGCTTTTCAGCTACTTGCTTGGCCAGAGCGATAGTTTCTGGTTGGTTGGCACCGCGGCCCAGAGCCAGAACGATCTTGGCCTTTGGCAGGCCGGCTGCTTGTGATGGGCTGCTTACCGCGTCAACCGCGCCGGCTGGAGTCTTGGCTGCTTCTAAAAGCGGCAGGATCTGGTCAAGGTCAGTCAAGTCAGCCTGCTTTCTTGCCACTTCCTGGCTTGGTACATCAGCCATTTCAGCATTGCTGATTTCCGTGTACATCTTTTCGATCGTGCCTTCAGCGATTTCCATGGCTCTGGCGTCTCTTACCAGGTGTTCTGGGGCAAATTCAGCGCTGTAGCCGTAGCCGCCCATGATTTGCAGGGTCAAGTCGCAGGATTCAACCGCTGCCTTGCTGCCGAAGCACTTGGCCATAGCGGATTGTTCCATGTATGGCAGGCCGGCATCCTTACGGCGGGCAGCTTCCTCGTAAACCAAACGGGTCAGTTCCTTGTTGGTTGCAATCTTGCTGATCTTGTATTGAGTAACTTGCATGTCCTTAAGCAGGGTATTGCCTGACTTGCGCTTAGCCGCGTAGTTTTTGGCAATATCAAGGGCGTGTTCCTGGATCCCAGTCAAAACGGCCCCCATCAAGTAGCGGGCATCATCGTGGGCGTTGTTGGCAATTTCCAAACCTTGCCCCCGCTTGCCCAGCATGTTTTCTGGACCAACTTCGATCTGGTTCATGACAACTTCACCGCAAGGAATCCCCCGCAAGCCGATAAACTTTTCAACATAGCCGAAGGAGAAGCCTGGCATCCCCTTGTCCACGATAAAGACAGAGTATTCGTCAGGACCGGTCTTCACATTGACTGAGTAGACTTGAGCCAGGGTCCCGTTGGTAATCATGACCTTGTCGCCGTTGATGATCCAGCGGCCGTCCTTTTCAACCGCGTAGGACTGGTGCTTGCTTGGGTCTGAGCCGCCTTCTGGTTCAGTGTTGGAGAAGCCAAGGATGGCTTGGGCACCCCAGGCAAAGTAGCGCTCCTTAGCAGCGTCAGTGCCGTACTTAGCCAGCTGGTCACAGCTCTTGTAGTGGCCTTCCAGCATTACGCCGACACTGGCGTTGGCCTTGGCCAGGATGTTGACGATCTTGCCGGCGGTCATGGCAGAGACGTCCAGTCCGCCATATTCCTTGGGAATTTTTGCCCGCAAAAGGCCCAGGTCAACGATCTTCTGGAAAAGGCCGTTTGGCAGCTTGGCCTGGCGGTCGATCTGCAGGTCAAAAGGCGCTACGTCCTTGTCTGCCAATTGCTGAACGGCTTGCAAAAGTTCGGTTTCGTTAGTCATGCTAGTATCCTCATCATTCTTTTATTATATAGAAAAGTAGTAATTTTTATTTTGTGCAGTCAAAATAAAGAAAACGCTTTTATAGTTAATATACTATCACGAACTAGTAGCAATGCGCAATAGGAGAATAAAAAAGGCTCACTTTCGTGAACCTTTCCAGGTTAATCAAGTTGAATTTCGCGGTCAAAAAGCTGGCGGCTTTCCGCGGTCAGATTGTGGGCGACGAACATGATCGTTTTATCCGTCTTGAGCAAGCGGGCAATAATCTCCCGCGTGGCGGCCTGGTCAATAGCGCTGGTGCCTTCATCGATCAAAAGCAGCTGGCTGTGGTAAAGATAGCTGCGGGCCAGAACGATTTTTTGCCGCTGGCCGCCAGAAACATTGCTGTTTTCTACGGCAACTCTTGTATCAAGCCCGGCCGGCCAAAGATGCAGGTCCTCACTTAAGTTCACCTGGTCTGCTGTTTGGCGGAGCAAGTCTTGATCGCTTAAATCTGGATTGAACATGGTCATGTTTTCGGCAACGCTGCCGGGGAAAAGCTGGGGATCCTGGGGGAGATAGCCGATTTGACTCAAGTTGGGCTGAATGGCCTGCCCCTTCTGGTCCAGATAGTGAATTTCTCCACTGGCTGCCTTGACTTCACCTAAGAGCAGCTTGAAAAAAGTACTTTTCCCCCGGCCGCTGGCGCCGGTCAGCAAAACTTTTTCTCCAGGCTGCAGCTTGATGGCCGGGTAAACCAGGGTGAGGCCGTTAAAGTCAACGGTTAAAGGACTGCTGGCAAAAGCAGCTGGAGCTTGGCCGGTCTCTTTTTTCTCCGGGACAGCTTCTCTTTGCTTAAGCAGGTCTTGCCGCAGCTGGCGGCTGCCGGAAATTTCGCCTAAGTAGTCAGCCGCGTTCTGCAGATTGCCAAAAAAGTCACTGTTAAAAGAAGCAATGCTGCTGAGCAGGCCAAAAGCCGTCCAGTGTTGGATGACCAAAAAGGCGGTCAAGAGCAGGATCAAGCTGCTGCCAAGAGAATATGCCAGCTGATTGAGGTAATCCAAGAGGGCAGAGACGGCGCTTTTGTGCACATGAGCATCTTCTAGCTCCTTGGCGGCCAGGCCGGCTTTTTCCTTAAACCAGGCTAAGGATAGGCAGCGGTGCAAGTCGCCAAGGCCGAGCAGCCAGTCGCCAAGAAGCTTGAGATAGGCCTGGTTCTGCGCGGCCAGTCTTTGATTGGCATGGTTGAGCTGGCGGTCAAGCAGGCGGGGAAGGTAGATCTGCATCAAGGCAAAGATGAGGCAGGCGATGAAGAGGCTCCAGTGAAAACTGAGCAGAGCGCCGCCGGCAGCCAGGACCGTCATGCCGGCCTTAAAGCTGCTGTAAATATTGCGAAGGTAGCTGACAGTTAGCAGGTCTCCTTCCTTAAGCAGCTGGTTTTGCGCCTGGGCTGGATCGTTTGCTTGGCCATCATTGAATATATGCAGGGCAAGCTCTTGCCGGATCTGCTGCAGGTAGCTTTGGATCAGCTTTTCCAGGGCCAGGTTGCCGTAGTAGGTGAGCAGGGCACTGAAGGCCAAGCAGGCCAGCTGCAGGGCCAGCATTTGGGCAAAAAGCACGGGCTGCCGGTTTCTTAAAGCATTGAATTCCAGGGTCAAGGCGTAAGAAGACCCGACCAGCAGCAAGGAGCTTAAAGCCGCGGCCAGGAAGAGCAGGCTGCTTTTGACTGGTTTGCGGAGGTAAAATTCTTTAAAAGTCATACATGCTTCTTTCTAGCTAAGCTGATTTCCCGGTCAAAGCGGGCTTTTTGTTCAGGGCTTAAATTGTGGGCAACGAAGATGACGGTTGCCGGCAATTGGCAAAGAGTCTGCAAGATTTGGTCCTGGCCAGTCCGGTCAACCGCGCTGAGTGACTCATCCAGCAAAAGCAGGGGAAAGTTATGGCTTAAAGTCCGGGCAAGAGCCAGTTTTTGCTTTTGACCGCCGGACAGGGTCAAATCGTCTGAAGTAATCTGGCGCTGGGGATCAAGCTTGAGGCCGACTTCTTCCAGGTAATCTTTTGGATCAGCACTTAGGCCAGGGGTATGCATGGTCACGTTTTCCGCCAAAGTCGCGGGGAACAGGACCAGGTCCTGGGCCAGATAGCCGATTGAGTAAGGATCCGGCTGGAAGGCTTGGCCAGCAGCGTCTTTAAAAACGATCTGGCCTCTTTCAGCTTGTAAATCACCTAAAAGCAGTTTTAGCAGGGTGCTTTTACCACTGCCGCTGTCGCCAGTGATGAGGATTTTTTCACCAGCATGGATGGTCAAATCGGGGTAGGACAGAAGCTGCTTGCTGCGGGTTAGGGAGACCTGGTTAATCTCGATTTGGGCCATCAAGCTGACCGGCTGCAGATTGTCATTTTTCTTGCTTTCCTGCAGGCGGCTAAGCCGCTGGCGCAGGCTTTTGGTCGAGTTCAGATAAGAATAGCTG
>NZ_JBJEES010000059.1:29828-40011 GCF_051873315.1 Lactobacillus sp. | reverse complement strand
ATTTAGTCATGAAAATAACCCCCGAAATTAGTGTCCTAATTTCGGGGGTCATATCTGCCTTCTGTTGAGGCAGATCCTTTTGCGTATGCTGTTTAGCGGCCTTTTTTAGAGTAGTTGATCAGATACTTGGCCAAAGCAATTAGGCCAAAGACTGCTAAAATGACTACGATGACCGTCATGATTGTAAACCAAGGCATTTTCATCACTCCCAATGCTATGCAAGTTAACTATATCTCTTATCCATTATATCATCATTTCTTTTCGCTTACAGTCTTTAAAACGGATCAATCAATAATAGCCAGGCTGTTTCTTTCCAGAACTGTTGCAATTTTCTTCATTTCGTCTTCAGTATCGTCTGACAATGTTATTTGTAAGATCAGAGCTTCAGCTTCATCTGTAGTTAATCTTAATTGGTAGCCATTTCTGTGGAGAAATAAGAGCGTACTAATATACGCCGTGCGTTTATTTCCATCTTCAAAAATATATTTCTTGGTTATTTTTTGCATGATGTAGGCAGCTTTCAGCCAAATAGTCGGGTAAAGTTCTGTGCCAAAAACAACCATCTGAGGTTGCTCAACTACGACAGACAAACCTTGAGGGTATTGCAAGTCTGTTGCTTTCTGCCCTAGTCTTTCTAGAACTCGTTTATTAACCGCTACTATCTCTTCAGCGCTTAAGTATTTCATTCGTCTTTCAGCCGCTCCATCAATTCGCGATTTTCGTCAAACAGTTTATCAATTAAAGCAAGTGTTTCAGGACTAACCTTTTTTCTCTTTTTAAAAGTAATTGTTTGACCATCGGGAGATATTTCTTTATCAAAAACATCTCCAGCGTTGGCAGACAATAATTCCTTGTCGTGCTTTGTCACTCTGAAACCATACGAATTTCCGGATTTAAACAGTTTAGACGTCCCAATTGAATGTTGCATTACCATCACCTCGTAATTACATTTTAGTATTTTGTAATTACGAAGTAAATTAATTAGCCTCCTGTTTTACTTCTTATTTAAGCAAGCTGGCGGCTGCCTGGTCGGCAATCACGGTCACGTTCGGGTGCTTTTGCAGGACGCTGGCTGGGACATCCGTAGTTACTGGCCCTTCAACCATGGCCTGAATAGCCTTAGCCTTGCTTTCTCCCTTGGCCAAAAGGATGATCTCCTTAGCCGCCATGATATTGGCAATCCCCATGCAGATGGCGCTCTTTGGCACTTCATCAATGCTGTCGAAGAAGCGGGCGTTGGCCTTGATCGTGCTTTCCGTCAAAGCCACTTCATGAGTAACGCTGTCAAAGGGCGTGCCTGGTTCGTTGAAGGCGATGTGTCCGTTCTGCCCGATCCCTAAGACCTGCAAGTCTACCGGGTTTTCCGCTAAAACCTGATTGTAGCGGCCGCACTCTGCCTGGATGTCCTTTGCCTGGCCGTCCGGCAGGTAGGACTGCTTGAATGGCTTGTACTGGAAGAGATGCTGGTTCATGAAGTAGTGGTAGCTTTGCGGATTTTCCGGGCTGAGGCCAACGTATTCATCCAAGTTGACGCTGGTCATTTGACTGAAGTCGAGCTGGCTGGCCACCATTTCCTGGTAGAGCTCAACCGGTGAAGACCCGGTTGCCAAGCCCAAGGTCTTTGCCCCTTCGCCAACTGCCTTTGCCAAAAGGTCAAAGGCCTGCTTGCCTAATTCACTGGCGTTTTTCACAACAATAACTTTCATGATGATCACGACTCCTTGATTTTTTACTCACTCATATTGGTATAGTCCATTTTAGTTCCGCGGAGATTTTTTGTCAAGGTATAGACCAATAAAACTTGCTAAAATCCAAGTGCTTTTTTCAAAAAAATGGCCGCCCTTGTACTATGCTTAGAGGGAAAAAGAAATAGAAAGAAACAATAAAGCAAAGCAGAAAAATAGGAAATATATGGAGGCAAGAGCATGAAATACATGACCGTCAAAGGAGAAAAACTAAGCCAGCTGGGCCTGGGCACCTGGAACATGGGAGAAAATGCCGGCAAGCGGGAGGAGGAAACCGCGGCCATAAGGTATGGCTTGTCTGCTGGGGTCAACGTGATCGACACCGCTGAAATGTACGGGGAAGGGCGGGCCGAAAGCCTGGTCGGTGCAGCTATTAAGGACCTGGACCGGAGCCAGCTCTTCCTCATCTCCAAGTTCTACCCCTGGCACGCCAGCCCCCAAGAGCAGAAAAAAAGCCTGGCCGCCAGCTTGAAGCGGCTGGGGACAGACTATCTGGACCTGTATCTTTTGCACTGGAAGAGCGACTATCCTTTGGCAGAAACCGTCAAGGGCCTGCAGGATTTGCAAAAAGCTGGCCTGATCCGCCACTGGGGCGTCTCCAACTTCGATACGGCTGACATGCAAGAGCTGGTAGATATCGCTGGGGAAGGGGCAGTTTTTGCCAATGAAGATCTCTATAATATCGACAAGCGGGGCGTTGAATATGACCTCCTGCCTTGGCAAAAGCAGCACGGCATCGCCTTTATCGGCTACTCGCCTTTTAACTCCGGCGACGGGCAATCCATCCCGGTTAAACCCAGCTTAAAGCAGATCGCGGACAAACGGGGCGTGTCTGTCCACCAGGTATTGCTGGCCTGGACCATGCGGACCGGGCAGGTCTTATCCATCCCCAAGGCTGGCTCAGTTGCCCACATGCGGGCCAACCTGGCCGCTGATGACCTGGTCTTGACGGCTGAAGAACTGGCGGCCTTGGACCGGGACTACCTGCCACCCAAACATAAGCAGCCTTTGGAAAGCATTTAGTTTTTTGCATACAGGAAGCAAAATTCCCGCAGAAAGCTGATAAATAAACGGATGGTGGTTGACAGCGGCTAAAGAGAGCACTATCATGCAGTTTGTAAGAATGTTGGGAAAGAAAAGAGTGTAACTGCATGAAAAATAAAAAGAATATCGCTTATTTTATTTACGCTGTTTTGACGGCAGCGATTCTGGTTCTGGCCAGAAAGCATTTCGTTGAACTGAAGGGGAGCAGCCTGGATCTGGCGAACACAGGCTATTACACCTATGCCGTCAGAGACCAGATCTTGTCAGGAGACTTGCTCTTCTTTGACTGGGTCAGCGTCATGCTGCCGCGGCTGGATCTGGCCGGGATTGAGCCGCTCTTGCTGACCCGGCACTTGAGCCGGAAGCAGTTTACCCTGTTGCGGCTCAAGTGGTCCTGGCCTTACCTGGCCTGCCTGTTTGTGATCCACTTGATCTACTGGCCGGGCAGCTGGCTGGCGGCCGTATCCCTTATCCTGCTCTTTGCCGCAGCTGCTGGGATGACTCTTTACCAGCGCCGCTACTTAGGCGGGATCAAAGACGGCATCTGGGTCTTCGCGGCCTTCGCGCTTTTGCGCCTGCTGGCAACTTTGCTTTTTAAGATCTGAAAAAAGCCTTGCTCCCGCGTGCGGAGTAAGGCTTTTCGTTTGCTTTAGTTTTTGACCAGACCTTGCTTGTCGCGCTTGATCAAGCTCAAGACGCAGGCAAAAATCAAGAGGGTGAAGACGAAGAGGACGATGAAGGCGGCTTGTGACCCCATCACTACCTGCTTGCTCTGGCCCTGGTAAGGACTGCCGGCGATGGCAATGATCACGGACATGGCCGCGGTCCCAATTGAGCCAGAATACTGCTGCAGCATGTTGAAGAGGGCGTTGCCGTCGGCGATGTGCATGACTTCCAGCTGCTGCAGGCCGATGGTCATAGAGTTGTTGTACATCATGCTGAAGCCGGTCATGAACATGACGTGGAAGATCACGATCAAGGCAATGGAGAGCTTTTGGGCAAAAATGATGTAGAGCAGAATGCCGGCCATGGCCAGGATGCTGCCGATTAAGAAGAGCTTCTTGAAGCCCTGGCTGTCCAAGAGCCGGCCCATTACCGGCCCGAAGAAGGCGGACAAGAGGCTGCCCAGGAGCAGGAGCATCCCGCTGGTCAAGGCACTGGTCTTCAGACCCAATTGCGCCAGGTTAGGGATGACAAAGGTCAGGCTGATCTGGATGAACTGCAGGAAAGTGTAGATCAGCAGGCCCAGGTTAAAGCTGATATTTTTCAAAACGGCAATATTAATGATGTGGGCCTTGCCTTCCTGCTTGGCCAGCTTGAAGAAGATGACAAAGGAAATGACCGTGACCAAAAGCCCGCCCCAAACCAGCGGACTGGCAAAGCCGGAGCTGAGGTTGTTGACGGCTAGGGTCAAGGCAACCAGGGCCAGGACGATCAAGAGGTATTCGCTGAAGTTGAAATGATTCCGGTGAGCCTCGTTGTCGCTCATGAAGCAGGCCGCGATAATGCAGAAGATGATGGTGATCGGCAGGGTAAAGATAAAGTTGAACCGCCAGTTAAGAGCTGACAGGCAGATCCCCCCGTAGGTTGGCCCAAGTGACGGGGCCAGGGCAACGATCATGCCTGCTGTCCCGACGAAAGAGCCTTGCTTGGCCCGGGGAACCTCCAGCATGATGATTGAGAAGAGCAGGGGCATGGAAATCCCCGTCCCGATCCCTTGAATGACCCGGCCCAGCAGCATGACCCACAAGGTATTGGACAGCATGCAGATCACCCCGCCGATGACAGAGGCCGTGCCCGCGGCGATGACCAGGCTCTTGAACTTGAAGCTGCGCTGCAGGTAGGCAGCCAGGACAATCGTCAAGGTAACGGCCAGCAGGTAGGCAGTGGTAATCCACTGCACGTTGTTCAAGGACTGGTTGAAGACCTTCATCAGGGTTGGGAAGGTCACGTTCATTGACGTTTCGACCAAAACCCCGCTGCAGGCCACGCCCGCGGTCCCGATGATCGACCAGATCACGGAAGGGGCAACTTTTTCATGAGCTTCCATTAAATTATTACCTCCAATAAAAAACTCCGCTTCCGCGAATTCGCGACCGGAAAAGGGTCTTTGAATTCGGCTAGAAACGGAGTTGCTACTCAGTTTTAAATTCTAGTGAACTAAGCTCCACAAAGCTTGTTCTAAAAACTTGTCATTAATCTACTTTAACATTTTTTCGGAAAAAATGTCAGTAAAAAACAGGGCTTTTGCCCTGTTTTCATTATTTCGACTTGATGTAGTTCTGCCCGTCGGCAGCTGGCCCGACGGTCTTGCCGAAGAAGACCACCAGAACGATGATCGTCAAGACGTAAGGCGCGATCTGCAGGTAAACGGATGGCAGGCTAGAAATGCCTGGAATCTGGTCCCCGATGATACTCAAGCTTTGAGCAAAGCCAAAGAAGAGGGAGGACAGCATAGCGCCGATTGGGTTGTAGCGGCCGAAGATCATGGCAGCCAGGGCCATGAAACCTTGCCCGGCAATAGTGGAAACTGAGAAGTTCCCGGCAATTGCTTCAGCGAAGACGGCCCCGCCGATCCCGCCGAGGAAACCGGAGATCAAGACGCCGGCGTAACGCATCTTGTAGACGTTGATCCCCAAAGTGTCGGCAGCTTGCGGGTTTTCACCGCTGGACCGCAGGCGCAGGCCAAAGCGGGTCTTGTACAGTACCCAGTAGAGGAAGATGGACAAGACGATGGCCACCCAGGCTGGAGCTGAAGTGTTCTTGAAGAAGACCGGCCCGATAACCGGGATGTTGGCCAGGCCAGGGAAGGAGAAGTAGCCGAAGTTTTGGTTGATGTTTTCGGTCTGCCCCTTGTTGTAGATGGCCTTGACCAGGAAGACGGCCAATGGCGGTGCCATCAAGTTCAAGACCGTCCCGGAAATAACGTGGTCAGCCCGCCAGTTGATCGTGGCAACGGCGTGCAGCAGGGAGAAGATGATCCCGACAACCCCGCCCAAGAGGGCACCCAGCCATGGAGTAGCGGCGCCGAAGGTTGAGGCGAAGCTCAAGTTGAAGACGATGGAGGTGAAGGCCCCCATGGTCATGATCCCTTCCAAACCAACGTTGACGATCCCTGAGTTTTCACTGAAGGTCCCGCCCAAAGCGGTGAAAATCAAGGGAGCTGAATAAACTAAAGTTGATGAAACGATTAAGGCTAAAACAGTCACGAAGTTCATTATGCTTCCCCTCCTTTTTGCTGGTCACTAGCGGCTTGCCGGCTGGCGGTTTCCGCCGTGGCAATATAGGTCGCGGTCTTGTCAGACTTCTTTTCCTTGAAAAGGAGGCCGACAGCCCAGCTGATGGCTACGAAGAAGATAATGGCAGCGATGACGATAGAAACGATTTCAAATGGAATCCCGGCTGCCGTCTGCATCCCCAGGCCACCGATCTTCAAGATGGAGAAGAGCAGGGAAGCCAGCAAGATGCCGATGGCACTCATGCCGCCCAAAAGGGCAACGGACATGCCGTCCCAGCCGATGTCCAAGGTAGTCGTTTGGGTGAAGTAGTTCTGGTAAGTACCCAGACCTTGTACAACACCGCCCAGGCCACAGAAGGCCCCTGACAGGAGCATGGAGATGATGATGTTCTTCTTGTCGCTCATGCCGGCGTAACGGCTGGCGAATGGGTTCAAACCAACTGCCTTGATTTCAAAGCCGACCGTGGTCTTCTTCATCAAGAACCAGAAGAGAACCAGGGCAATGATGGCCAGGAAGATACCGCCGCTGATCCGGGAGTCGCCGAACATTTCGCTCAGCCACGGAATCCGCAGGCTGCCGTTGGCCCCGATGGTCTTGGTAGTGTCGGTGTCAACGCGGAGGTTCTTGTTCATGACGTCCTGGTGCAGGTATTGGCAGAGGTAGAGGACGGTATAGTTAAGCATGATGGTTGAGATAACTTCGTTGGTTCCGAAGTAGGCCCGCAGCCAGCCGGCAATCCCGGCAACCAAGGCACCGGCAATGATCCCGGCGATGATTTCAAATGGCAAGAGGATGTAGACCGGCAGGCTCTTGAAGGCCAGGCCGATCCAGATAGCGGTCAGCCAGCCAGCTTGCGCCTGGCCCGGCAGGCCGATGTTGAAGAAGCCAGCGGCTGAAGAGATCTGGAAGCCGATGGCGATAAAGATCAACGGGGTGGCGTTCCGGATGGTTTCCCCGATCCCGTTGGCTGAGCCCAGGGCACTTTCAAACATTGAGCTGTAGGCCTGGAATGGGTCATAGCTCCAGACCAGCATGATGATGGCCCCGACTAAAAAGCCGGCAATAACAGAAACGATCGGCACTAAAAGCCGCTTGGCTTTAGGGCTCACCTTAATCATTAGCGGCAGCCTCCTTCTTGGTATTCTTCCCGGTCATAAGCAAACCGAGTTCAGTTTCACTAGTCTGGTCAGGCTTGACTTCACCTGATTCGGCCCCGTCGTGCAGGACGACGATCCGGTCAGACAGCTGCAGGATTTCGTCAAGTTCGTAGGAAACAAGGAGAACGGCCTTGCCGGCGTCTCTTTGCTTCAGCAGCTGGCTGTGGATGTATTCGATGGCCCCGACGTCCAGGCCCCGGGTTGGCTGGAAGGCAATGATCAAGTCAGCGTCCCGGTCAAGTTCCCGGGCGATGATGGCCTTTTGCTGGTTACCACCGGACAGGTCACTGGCCGGCAATTGTTCGCTGGTCGTGCGGACGTCGAACTTCTTGATCAGTTCCCGGGCGTGTTCCCGGATGGCCTTTTCGTTCATGATCCCGTGCTTGGAGTAAGGCTCCTTGTAGTAGGTCTGGATGGCCATGTTTTCAGACAAAGGCAATTGCAGGATCAAGCCGTACTTTTGCCGGTCGGCAGGGATGTGGCCGACGCCGGCTTCAGTAATTTGGCGGACTGGCTTGTTGGTCAGGTCCTGGCCGTTGATGACGACCTGGCCGCCTTCAACATGGCGCAGGCCAGTGATGGCTTCGACCAGTTCGTCCTGGCCGTTGCCGTCGATCCCGGCCAGACCAAGGATTTCCCCGCTGCGGATAGTGAAGGAGAGACCCTTGACTGCTTCGGTCCCCCGGTCTTCGTTGACGTGCAGGTCCTTGACTTCCAGGATATTTTTGCCCAGATTGAGGGGAGCCTTGTCCAGCTTAAAGTTAACATGGTGGCCAACCATCATTTCGGCCAATTGTTCGTCATCCGCGTCAGCGACGTTGACGGTTTGGATGGACTTACCAGCCCGGATGACAGTGACCCGGTCGGCACTTTCCTTGATTTCCTTCAGCTTGTGGGTGATCAAGATGATGGACTTGCCTTCCTTGGCCAGGTTCTTCATGATCTTGATGAATTCAGTGATTTCCTGCGGCGTCAAAACGGCAGTTGGTTCGTCGAAGATCAAGATGTCGGCCCCGCGGTAAAGGACCTTCAGGATTTCAACTCTTTGCTGCTGAGCGACGGTGATGTCGGAAATCTTAGCGTCAGGGTCGATGGCCAGGCCGTATTGCTTGGACAGGGCCAGGATCTTTTCTCTGGCGGTCTTGAAGTCCAAGGCCAGGCCCTTAGTGGTTTCGTGGCCTAAAATGATGTTTTCCAGGACAGTGAAGGCCTGGGCCAGCATAAAGTGCTGGTGCACCATCCCGATCCCCAGGCTGGTAGCGACGTTTGGGCCGGAGATGTTGACTTTCTCGCCCCGCACGTAGATTTCGCCAGAGGTTGGTTCGAGCAGGCCGGAAAGAATACTCATTAAAGTAGACTTGCCGGCGCCGTTTTCGCCAAGAAGCGCCAGGATTTCGCCCTTGCGGAGCGTGAGGTTGATATCGTTGTTGGCCTTAAAACCGTTAAAGTCTTTCACGATATGGCGCATCTCAATGATGTTTTTGATCTCTTTTTCCATATGACAAAACTTTCTGTATTACTTTTACAAAAAACACTCCGTAAATATGCGGAGTGTTTCAGATTGACTACTATATATTGTGCTACTTACTTGGAGTAGTTGCAACTTTAATTTTGCCAGCCAGGATCTGCTTGCGGGCAGCTTGAACTGCCTTCCAGGTCTTGGCATCAAGGTTCCCCTTAGTGACAGAGACGCCATCGTGAGCTAAGCCGTAGGAAATTACCTTACCGCCAGGGAATTTGCCCTTGTAGGCTTTGTCAGCGATGTCCTTGCATGCGAAACGCAGCCCCTTTAATACGGAGGTCAGCGTGAAGTTGGCCTTCTTGCCGTCTTTTGAAGTGTAGTTGCCCAGGTTTGACTGGTCAACGTCGACACCGATGACCCAGACCTTCTTGGCAGCCGTAGTTGCCTTGTTGCGGGTCTTGGCTTCGGTGAAGACACCGTTACCGGCGTTGCCGGCAGCTTGGTAGATGATGTCAGCGCCGTCAGTGTACATTGACTGGGCGATTGACTTGGCCTTGTCGGTTGAGGTGAAGTTACCGATGTATTGGTCGTAAACGGTGATCTTCTTGCCTAAGGCCTTGGCACCATCCTTGACACCTTGCTTGAAGCCGGCTTCGAAGAGTTCCAGGACGCTGGACTTGGCCCCGCCGATGAAGCCGACCTTGTTGCTCTTGGTGGTGTAGGCAGCAGCCAGACCGCCAAGGTAGGAAGCTTCGTTGCTCTTGAAGCCGACGGAAGCAACGTTCTTGCGGCCAGTTACGACAGAGTCGATGATGACGAAGTTCTTCTTAGGGTACTTCTTGGATGCGGCTTTAACTGAGTCAGTCAGCATGTAGCCAACGCCGAAAATGGTTTGGTAGCCGGCTTGAGCAGCTTGAGTCAGGTTAGGGGTGAAGTCAGCAGCAGATGATGATTCAAAGTACTGGTAACCGCCCTTGCCTTGCTTGAGGCCGTGTTCCTTGCCGTAGTCCTTGAAACCAGACCAGGCAGCTTGGTTGAAGGAGTGATCGTCGACACCGTTACCGTCAGTGATCAAGGCGATACCGTGCTTGGTGTCCTTGTTGACGGAGGTGTTGGACTTCTTGCCGGAGCAGGCAGTCAATACAGCAGCAACTGACAGAGTGGCTGCCCCAGCGGCAACCAATTTCTTGTAATTAAAGCGCATAGCGAAATTACTTCTTTCTTTTTCTTCTTTTCTTTTTCATAGACGAACGATTATGTATTAAAGATAGCATTTAGTTTGGAAAAAAGCAAGAGAATAGATAGGCGAATATTCGCTTTTTTGGACAAATTTGGAGAAAAAATTTTTTAGTGGCTAGGAAAACGGTTGATTCACGAACAAAGCAACAACTTTGTATAGACCAGTTCCTGGACTGGGAAGTTTAAGATAGTTGTGATACAATTAGTAGCAGATTAGAGAATCAGGAAAGTTAGCTAATCTGGGGCAGCCGCGAGGCTGCCTTTTTTGTTGCAAGTTATAACCGTTAAGAAAAAGGC
>NZ_JBJEES010000059.1:0-29728 GCF_051873315.1 Lactobacillus sp. | reverse complement strand
CGTGATAGGCAACGGTGAGATAAACATGGTCTTCACCAATGACTTGCAAGCCTTCGACTTCAGTGTGATAGCCCTTGTGGTCGATTTTTCCCCAATCACTCAAGTTGACGCTGATCCACTGATCTGCAAAGGAGCGCTTGTTGGCTGGAATCTTGATGATCTGCTTGTGGTGGGATGTAAATTCACCGGTATCAGAATTAATATCTGGAGCTTTTTGACTAGAGATATAGATGTTGCCGTAATCATCCATATCAAAGCCTTGGTAGGAATTGATTAAGCTGCTTAAGTTAGGGTAGTAGAACGACTCAAGATAGGCGATGTTTCCCATATTAACGTAGTTATTGCCATCGCTAAGTGAGGCAACTTGGTCCAAAGCCTTGTTAATTGTACTCAGAGAGTAGATTGTGAAGTAGCCGTTGCCAGAAGCATCGATGGTTGCTAAGAGAAACTTTTGATGGTTTGGTGATACGGCGGCTTCTGCTCTGACAAAATTCTCCCCGGGATATGGATGACTGCCGGCGCGGTTGAGGTAAGCCAAACGCGGAAAATCTAAATGACTGCTGTGGCTTCCTTTTTGTGCCTTGATATCAACACGGGCAATTTGCTTGTCCCATTTGATATCAGTCCCTTTCCTTTCATATTTCTTGACACCGATAAACCATTTGTTCGCCATATCAGCATATTCCCAAGTTTGCGTGTGGCCTGCAGCGACATCACTCAAGTGTAAGATGGTCTCAGTCATATCACCAGTTTTACCGCGTACGACGTAGGTGTCTTCTTGCTTGTTTCTCAACTGAAGGCAATAAATGTAAGTTGAACCAACATTAGCTTTTTGAACGGCTGAATGATGGTGTGGATTCAGCTCTACTGTCTTCTTGAGCGAAATGCTCGTGGTTTCTTTAAATTTAACCATAAAAATTAGTCCTCCTATCATAAATTTGTACACTGGCTTCTGCCGGGTACAATGTAATTTTAGCACAAAAGTTTAGTTAAGGCAACAAGTGTTCGAGAAAACAGAATAAGTCACGATAAGGTGACTTATTAGTATAGATCAGTCGTCTTGCTTACTCTTTTGAGTCTTAGCTTTCTCAGCTTTTTTATACTTGCTTTCTTGCCAATTGATATCGAGTATGTTGATTCGATAGTTAGGATGGTTATCTTCTTCGATGTCCCAAAAAAATATATCGCTATCTTTTTTTCGTAAATTGCCCAAAAGGATATACGTTCCTGTATAGCCATGACCGGTGCCTTTTAAACGTGCATAGTATGGCTGGTCGGCATCCCAGAAAGGAAATCCATCACTGTCAGTGAATTGCCTAAGGCCATCGACCATGACGTAATCACCGTATTTATATTTCTTTTTAAGATTAGTGATTTTCTTGGTTTTGCTGTTAAATTTAAATGCGTATGTAGTTTCATCAATCATGGCTTTTTCGCCATTTGAATATTGAGAATGGTTGTTGATCTCTGAAACGTTTCTGGCTTTAATATAGGCTCCATGGCCAATGTAGTAAAAGTAGTGGCCATTGATTTTCTTATAAGGCAGCCAGTATTTTTTGTCAATTTCATAGGTATGATATTTTGTACTATGGAGGAAATAATAGCGGACGTCTTTGTCTGTCCGTTCAACCTTTTTTCTGGTTGTGTAGACGTAACTGCCCTTCTTTAGATAGCCGAGGGGACCATAAAGCCCGTTAAACCAAGGCATCCGGTTGCCATAACGGTCATAGACATAGCTGTTACAGTTTAACTGCAGTACGACTTGGCCTTTTAGGTAGGGCGTATCGTATGCGGCCTGCACAGTGTTTGCAATTAAAGCAGAAAAGCCTAGCGAAAAAGTTAAGGCAAACAGTGTGTTACGTAGCTGTTTGAGCATGATTATCACCCCTTTTGCAAAAAAACGCTTTCTTAATATAATTATAACGCAAGGGCGAAGAAAAAAGGCACGATAAGGTGACTTGCTTTCTTCAGATTAGTTATTGGCTTTCTCCCTAACATTTTGTGAGTGGAGAAAGTTTTTATTTCTTTTTTTCTTAGTATCGGTATAGTAATCTTCGAGTCTGTTAATATCTACTAAGTTAATCCGATAATTCGGATTACTTCCTTCTTCTGGATCTGAATAGAAAGTGTAGAGCTCCTTAGCTCTTAAAGCGGCAACATCGATATATGTTCCCGTAGTGCCGTGGCCTGTTCCTTTTAACCGAGCATAGACTGGTTGATCGGTGTCCCAGAATATAAAGCCATCACTGTCCGTAAATTGCCGCAGTCCATCTATTACTACGTATTTACCTGCTTTACATTTTTTGGTCAAATCTTTTATTTTCTTGGTTTTACTGTCAAATGTAAAAGGATAACCGGACATTTCAATCATGGCTTTTTCACCATTTGAATATTGGGGCAGATCGTTGATCAAAGAGACGTTTCTTGCCTTGATGTAGGCACCATAGCCGATGTAGTAGAAATAATGTCCGTTGATCTTTTTATATGGCAGCCAATACTTCTTACCTACGAAGCCATAATTGTATTTAGTAACGTGGTATTTGGTGAATAAGGTAAAGTAGCGGACGTCTTTGTCAGTCCGTTCAATTCTGTTTCTGGTTGTGTAGACGTAACTGTCCTTCTTTAGGTAGCCGAGAGGTCCGTAAAGCCCGTTAAACCAAGGCATCCGGTTGCCATAACGGTCATATACATAGCTGTTGCAGTTTAACTGCAGTACGACTTGCCGTTTGATATATTTGGGCGTGTATTTTGCTGAACTTGCTGCTGAAACTGTATTTTGAGTTGCCGCCAAAGTCGTAAAACTCAGTATGGCAGCTAAAGCAAACAGTGTGTTACGTAGCTTTTTAGGCATGGTTGTCACCTCTTTTATAAAAGCGCTTTCTTAATATAATTATAACGCAAGGGAGAAGAAAAAAGGCACTCATCGAATGATGAGTACCTTTAAAAAATCTGCTGTTTGAGATTACTTCAAGTCGCTTACGCTTTCAGCAACCTTAACCTTGCCGTTCAAGATTTGCTTGCGGGCTGCTTGAACCTTGCTCCAAGTCTTGGAGTCGATGTTGCCCTTGGTTACAGAAACACCATTGCCTTCAAGAGTGTAGACAAAGTGCTTGCCGCCTGGGAACTTGCCTTGGTATGCCTTTTCAGCAAGACGTTCAACAGCAACGTCCAGGCCCTTCAGAACTGAAGTCAGAACGAAGTTGCTCTTCTTGCCGTCCTTGGAAGTGTAGCTACCCAGGTTTGATTGGTCAACGTCAACACCGATGACCCAAACCTTCTTGGAAGCCTTGCGGTTCTTGTTGATGTCCTTGGCTTCAGTGAAGACCCCGTTACCAGCGTTGCCGGCTGCGTGGTAGATGATGTCCGCGCCGCTGGCGTACATTGATTGAGCGATTGACTTGGCCTTGTCAGTTGAAGTGAAGTTACCGATGTATTGATCGTCAACCTTGATCTTCTTGCCCAAAGCCTTGGCACCTGCTTCAACACCTTGCTTAAAGCCGGCTTCGAACAGTTCCAGGGTAGCTGACTTGGCACCACCGATGTAACCTACGTGGTTGGTCTTGGTAGTGTAAGCAGCAGCGACACCAGCAAGGTATGATGCTTGGTTGCTTTCGAAGGTAACTGAAGCAACGTTCTTTTGGCCGCTGATCACGTCGTCGATGATCACGAAGTTCTTCTTAGGGTTCTTCTTGGCAGCGGACTTGATGGCGCTGGTCAGTTGGTAGCCGACACCGAAGATGGTTTCAAAGCCGGAGCTGGCAGCTTCGTTGGCGTTAGGAGTAAAGTCGGCGGCTGATGAAGATTCAAAGTATTGGTAGCCACCCTTGCCTTGCTTCAGACCGTGCTTCTTACCGAAGGCCTTGAAACCATTCCAGGCAGCTTCGTTGAAGGAGTGGTCGTCAATGGCGTTGTTGTCAGTGATAAGCGCGATGCTGTGCTTGGTGGTCTTAGTACCAGTTGAAGATGATGACTTCTTACCTTGGCAGGCAGTCAGCAGAACTGAAACTGAAACAGCAGCAGTAGCGATGGTTGCTAACTTTTTAAATTTAGAAACAGACACGTGATTTCCTCCGTTACAACACGAATGTTTGTGTGACAATCGCGAAAGATGTTTATTTTTATCTTAGTTTATTATAGTGTAAAAATAGAAAAAAGCAACAATATAAACGAAATTCCGAACTGTTTTTTGATAGCGGTTAACAAAAAAGCGAAACCTGGCTCTCGCAGGCTTCGCTTTCGCGGTTTATTTGAGCTTGAATTTAACCGTATTGTTGTTCCAAATTGAGGTCTTGTACTGCAGCTGCAACTTTTTGGCGGAAGTCTTTGCTTCGCCAACCAAATTTCTTAAAGATCAAGCTGTCTGTTAGGACAAAGTGATAGTGAAATCAAAATCGTGGTCTAAAGAATCATCACTAAAGTCTTGGCCACTCGCGTCAAATTTCACGCGGACACTGTTGACGTTTGAAATCTTTTCGACTGGGACAGTTACTGTTCCTTGCTTTGTTACGTTCTTTGAAATATCGCCATCCCAACTTTCAGTGGAATCTGCTCCGTGCTGTTCACCATTGGAGTAGATATATGTTCCTTGAGTCGGGTAAACTGAAACATCAGCTTTGGTCTTAATTACGTAATGAATCTGCATGAAACCTTGAATAGTAAATTTGCCATCGTTGGCACTATCATAATTGTAGGCCTTGGCTGTCTTGTACAAAGTAATGCTGTCGACAGATACGCTGCCGCCGGCCCAGCTGTTATTCGTATAGTTCGGCTTAAAGGTCTTTTCCGAAGAAATTTCGTAATTTTTATAGCTGACAGTCAGAGTTTTCTTAGCATTATTTTTCCCAGAAGACTTGTCGTCAGTAGTGCTCTTAGAAGAACTCTTTGATGAACTGGCTACAGAGGCTTCGTCACTGGAGTCGTCACTCGAAGAAGCGGCAGAGCCGAAGATGTAGCCGACAAAAAATACGAAAATGAAGGCGATGGTCACAGCCCACCATTGCTTGTAAAATGGCTTTTTATTGGACTTCATGGCAAGATCCCCCCGGCTCTAAGACTCAGAACTATTCAGCTTGTTGTTAACGCTTAAGAAGCCGAATCCCGACAACAGGGCGGCAAGAGCGCCGACAATACATGCTACGCCAATATCACCGAACATCATCAGCCCGATGGCAATACCAATAACGCCTAAAATGATTAACAGAATTCCAACTACTTTCATCTTATCCTCTCCTTAACCAAGTGACTTAATTGATGCTGAAAGCTGAAAGTCTGCTAGCACACATTCCATTTTTGCCTAAAGCGGCTCAAGCAGAATTCTCAGCTAAAAAAGTCTCCATCTTGCATGGGTCAGCATCCAGTTTAAGTGTAGACTTTTAAAGAGAAGGATTGGTGGGCAGGCAGCCCACTAATGGCCAAAAGATGAAATCGCTACCGATAAGGCGGCTAAAGCCGTGGTCAAAACCGTGGCCACAAGCAGGTAGCTGATGATGATCCCGCAGGCCCGGGTAAATTTGGACTTGGATGAATGGAAAAGGCACATGCTCTTGATATTGCGGTAGTTGCAGGCAAACAGGACGATCAAGAAAAGAACCATGAAAAAGGACAGGCGGAGCAGGAAACGGTCAGCCGCTGAGTCGCTCTTGGCGTCCATATTAAAGGAACTAAACAGCATCAATAAGTAGCCGCAAGCAGCTGTAAGCATGCGGGCGGGCTGATGGCCGCGGAAGCCTGGCAAAAGCCAGCTGGACCGACCTAAGCCAATAATCGCGTCCTTAAATTCCTGGGCGCTTTGGTAGCGTTTCTGGCTGTTGATATGGGTGGCTTTTTCAATGATTTCCCGTTCAGGCCCTTGATAAAGCTGAACGCTGGGCAGGCAGCCGGTATACAGAACGTTCATCAAGACCCCGACCGCATAGAAATCGCTGGCTGGCCCGCTTTGGCTGAAGCCGAATTGTTCTGGGGCCGCGTAGCCTAGTGACCCTAGGACGCGGGTGTCGCGGTCGGCATCTTTCTGCATGTTCCGGGCGATATCGAAGTCAGCCAGGATCAGCTTTTTGCCATCATAAAAAATATTCTCCGGCTTGATGTCCCGGTGAATGATCGGCGGCGTCTGCTGGTGCAGGACCGCGAGGACGTCCAGCAGCTGGCAGATCAAGTCGTGGATCTGGGCAGAAGTGAGCTTGTGGGTCTCTAAGTACTGGTCGAGACGGGGAGAGTCGATGTATTCTTCGATGACGGTCAGGCGGTCGCTTTTTTCCAGGCAGACAATCTTGGGAATCGCGGTGTCCAGCTCAGCCAGCTGTTCATATAAGGGAGCGTACTCTAAAGGAAGGACCCGCTCGATATAAGGCGTCGGGTTCAGCTTTTCAACTTTGAAAATTGCCTTGTCGTCCGTTATTTTAATGGGAACAGGATTAACGTAATCACTTATTTTTCCTTGCTTCATCTTATATAAAATCTTTCTGCCATAATGGTAACAATGGGGGTAAAAATGGAAACTGAAAAATTACTCGCTGCTTTGAAAGCAGATCATATTTCTAATGTACTAGATCAAGTGGTTGATTACAATTTTGCCGGTTATTTGAACAAGCTGATCGAAGACAAGGGGGTCAAGAAAAGCGAACTCTTCAATGAGGCCATGATCGAACGCAGCTATGGCTATCAGATTTTGAAGGGGCGGCGCCTGCCATCAAGGAATAAGGTTTTGTCCCTGGCCCTCAGCTTGAAATTGTCTCTGGCTGAAACCAACCGACTGCTGTCTTTGAGCGATAATGGTGCGCTTTATGCCAACGTAAAACGGGACGCGGTCTTGATCTACTGTTTGGTTAGGGGGATGTCGGTGATCGATACTGACCAGCAGCTGGCAAATTACGGCTACCAGAGCTTGAACGAAGAAGAATAATAGAGTAGGATGGCGGATATTAGTTGTTGGAGGAGGAAAGGGTGAAAATGGAAGAGCTGGTATTGATTGCTTTAGCAGCTGTTTCAGCTTTGTTTGAGCTGACAAGTTTGGCTAGATTAATGCATGTGAGTTGGAAAATAGAAGACCTGCTGACGGCCGCGGGCTTGGGTGTCTTGACTTTTGAATTTATTCTGGCGAAAGAGGCAGACCAGCAGGTCGCCTTGTATCTGGCAAACATTGTTTTGCTGCTGTCGGCTTTTTACTTTTACCATCGGCAAAACTGGCAAATGCTTCTGTTTTATGGCTTGAGCGTGGCTTTGGGGAACCTGCTGCTTTTACAAGCGTTTCTCAAAGCTGGAAGGAGCTCTTTGCTGCTTATTCTGGCTTACGCGGTTTTGGCATTAGCGGCAGAAGGCTGGCGGCGGCTGAATGAAAAAAGGCATAAGCAGCCGGATTATCTGCTGAAAATATATCTGCTGTCTAGTCTTTTAGCTTGGGATTTCAGCTTGTGGCTGTTTGGCTGGTCAGAGGCCAGCCTTTTGATCTTGCTGCTTTTGCAGGGCTGCTTGACCCTGCTGGTGTTATTGGCCAATCAGCGGGACTATGAACGGCAGCTGGCTGACCAGGAAAGAGAGAACTTGCGCAGCTATCTGCAGAGTGTCAGAAAGAGCGAGGAAGAATTGCGGCGCTTTAAGCATGACTATCAAAACATGCTGCGCAGCTTGGAGCTTTCTTTAAAGAATGACCAGGCTTCAGCTGCCTTGGGCAGCTTGAAAAAGTACTCTGATGACATTTTGGAAAGAGAAGAACTGTGGCAGTTCAAGGACGTTGACCGGATTGCTGACCTGCAGCTGCAGAGCTTGGTGATTGCCAAGCTGCAGGAACTCCGCCGCCAGCAAATCCGCTATGTTTTCGAAGCTCGGCAGATGATCGAAGTCCCAGCTGGAATTGACGTATATGACTTGATCAGAATCGTTGGGATTGCTTTTGACAATGCCATTGAGGAAAGCATTTTATACAAAGCTGGTGGACAGGTTCCTGTTGTTGAGATCATGTTTTACCGGGATCAGGAAAATTCTCTGGAATTTACCATAAAGAACAAGCTGCGTGACCAGCAAAAGGAAGATTTACCGGTTTTCAGCCAGGCAAACTTTACCAGCAAGCGGGGACACGCGGGTTTGGGGCTGAGCAATGTGCAGGAGCTGCAGAAGAAATACGCGAATTTGTTTGTTGAGTATCGAATTGAAGGAGACAAGTTCATTTTTGCGCTGACTATCGCGTGATTAGGGGGAAAGATGACTGAAATTCTGGTATGTGATGACGACCTGTTGCAGGCTCGGTCTTTGGCAAAGACGGTCAAGCTGGCGGGAGAATTTTTAGCGGAGGATTACGGACAAAGCGTTTCTGTTTCAGCAATGGGATCTCCGCAAGAAGCTTTGGCTTACGCTGCTGACCGGCAGGTTCAGCGGGGAATCTATTTCTTGGATATTGAATTTGCCAAGTCAGAAATGGACGGCTTGGACTTGGCTGAAGCGCTCTTGCGTCTTGACCCACAGGGACAGATTGTTTTTGTAACCACGCATTCGGAGCTGGCCTTGCAGACTTTTCAGCGAAGAATTGGTACGCTGGACTATATCGTAAAAAATGCTGATTTGGATAGTCTGCAGGAGAGGGTTGTGGCAACTTTGCGCCTGGCACTGGAGAGGCTTACGCGGCTGAATTTGGTCAAAAAGCAGACTTTTACCTATAAAGTCGGCCGGCAGCTTAGAAATGTCAACACTGATGACGTCTACTACGTCGCGACGACGCCATTTCCACATAAGCTGCAGCTAGTCGCGAAAAATCTGCGGGCGGAGTTTGTCGGCAACCTTAAGCAGCTTGACCAGGAATGTGATTTTTTGCTAAAAATCTCCCAATCTTGCTTGATCAATCCTAAAAATATAGCTGAGATAGACCTGCGCGCCAGGACTATCACTTTATTTGACGGGGAGAAGCTGAAATACGCGCGGAGCTGTGGCCGCCAGCTGCGGGAGCTGAAGCAGAATTGACCGATTATGACGGTTAAATGACTGGATTTGAATTTCTTGCCCCTCTTTTTTGCGCTGAAACTATAATTCTGATTAGGCCGAAAGGATAGTTCGGATGTAAAAGGGAGGAAAGAAATGAATAGCTTGTTTTGGGTAAATTTGTTGATCGGCTGCGGGATGCTGCTGAGCGGCTTTAAGCAGTTGCCGGTGACTTTTAGCTGGCGGAAATTGGCGGTGATTTTTCTGGCAAGCGGGAGTCTACTCCTGGTTGAAGGGATGCTGGTCAGAAAAGAGTTCGAAACGGCGCTGGTACTTTTTGTGATCGCGGCTCTCTATTTGCTGCTGGGCCTTGCCGGCTTGGTCATGATATTTGTTAAAAAGGACCGGCAAGCTTTCACCAGCGAAGATTGGCGCGATTTCGCGGCCGTCTTGATCATCAGCGCCTTGCTGGCCTTCTACTTTTTGCGGGATGCTGCTTTTGACTTATCCAGCATGCTGCTGCCAGAAGCAATGTTTCTCGCTGGCCTGCTCCTGGTCTCTTGGGCTGTTAAAGCCGGGAAAAATTGATTAATGTAAAAGTGCTGAGCGAAGGCTCAGCACTTTTTATGTCCATTTCCAAAAAAGATACCATTAGCATAAAAAAGAGTATATTTTCAGTAAAGAATGAAAAGTTAAAGCAAGGTGAGTGAACAATGAAAAAAGAAATTCCAACCCTGCCCTTCAATTCCTCGCAAGGAATGATCATGCTGGCCGCCAGCATCTATAGCGTAGCCCTGTCCTTCATAGTCCAGGAGTATGTTTCCAGCCCCGCGGTCAACAGCTTGGTCAACAACATCAGCGTTGCCGTAAGCGTGGCCTTTGCCCTGGCTATCGGCAGCTTCGTTGACCAGCATGGTGCCTGGCGGATCCTTTTTTTCACCACCTTGCTTTCTGGAATAGCCTGCCTGCTTCCGCCGCTGATTTTTGACCTGGACAAGGCGGCCTTCATCGGCGTCTTGATTGTCGTCGACATTGTCATTTCCGTTATCAGCGAGTTCGACAACGCCGCCAGAACCGTCTATATCGTCCGCAAGGAGAACCGGGAGGCCATTCCTTTGGTGCAGCAGGGGATCAGCTCGCTGAACTCTATCGCCTCAATTGTCGGTTATCTGCTGGTTTTCGTGACCCTCAGCTTCGTGGCTTTGCCCAACTATCTCTACCTCTGCGCCGCCCTTTACCTGCTGGCCCTTTTAATCTGGCTGCGGGTGCCGGCTGACCAGGTTGTGGCTGATGCCCAACCCTCCTTCAGCTTTTCCATCTTGGCCCGCGACATCCGGGAATCAGTCAGCATCGTCTTTAAAAAAAGGCATTGCCTTGATCTTTGCCGCCGAAGTCCTTTTTACCTGCCGGAACCAACTGGTCATGAGCCTGGTAATTTTAAAAATCGGCCGCTATGATCCCAAGTTCAAGTCAATCCTGGTGATTGGCCTGGGCATCATCTTAGCCGTGGCTGTCGGTGCTGGCCTCAACCGGGCCGTGGTCAGCCTGCCTGCTGGCCACAAAAAGCTCTCTGTCCTTGCCTTGATCGTCCTTTCTGCAGGGGCAACCTACCTAAGCGGCGGGGCAGGCCGCCAGCTGTCTCCCTTTGTTTTCGGCCTCCTGCTTGGCAGCATTTTTGGTACCGGCATCCCCGTCTACACCTACCTGGAAACCAGCCGGATCATGAAAACTCCCGCCGCCTACCAGGGACGGAGCACGGCCTTGCTCCGCTTCGTGGGCATCTTTTTGACCTTGATCATGGCCCTGGCCCTTAGCTTCTTTGAAGGCCGGGTAAAGAGCAGCGTGGCCCTCTACTTCTCAGCTGGCGCCATCATCCTCCTCGTCATCTTCTGCCTGGTATTGCTCCAGTCCAGCCGCGAAAAAAACGCCTAATACGCAAAAAAATCTCTGAGCTGCTCGCTCAGAGATTTTTATTTGCTTACTTGCTTGGGTGGCTTGGTACGGAAACCTTGCCGGCCAGAATCTGGCTGCGGGCAATTTGTGCCTGCTTCCAAACTGAGTCAGCCACGTAGCCCCGGGTCAGGTAGACACCGTTGTGCTTCAAGCCGTAAACCAGCTGTTTGCCGCCCGGGAACTTGCCCTTGGCTGCCTTGGTCGCGATGTCCTTGACCGCCACGTTGACCCCAGTCATCACGCTGGTCAGGCAGAGGTTGGACTTCTTGCCGTCCTTGGACTTGTACTTGCCCAGGCTGGACTGGTCAGAGTCGACCCCGATGACCCAGACCTTCTTGCTGGAGTTGGCAGCCAGGCCTTCGTTGACTGACTTGGCTTCACTGAACAAGCCTTGGCCGGCTGAACCTGAAGCGTGGAAGATCACGTCCGCCTTCTTGGCAAACATAGCCTTGGCAATTGACTTTTCCTTGTCAGCAGCCGTAAATGAGCCGACGTATTGGTTCAAAACCGTGATCTTCTTGCCCATCTTCTTGGCCGTGTCTTGCACGCCCTTGGCAAAACCAGCATCAAACAAGTCGACGATGTCCCCGTGAACCCCGCCAATGAAGCCAACCACGTTGGTCTTGGTGGTCCGGGCCGCAACTACCCCGGCCATGTAGGAAGCATCCTGGGACTTGAAGTTGGCGGAAGCCACGTTCTTTTGCCCCTTGATCACATCGTCGATAATGACGAAGTTCTTGTCAGTGTGCTTCTTGGCTGCTGAAGCAATCGCGCCCTTAAGTGAGTAACCAACGCCAAAAATAGTCTTGTAGCCGGCCGCAACCGCCTGGTTGATGTTTGGCGTAAAGTCAGAAGCTGAACTTGATTCAAAGTATTGGTAGCCGTTGGTCCCCCGCTTTAAGCCCTGGGACTTGCCGTAAGCCACCATCCCTTCCCAGCCGGACTGGTTGAAGGAGTGGTCGTCAACCCCGGCAATGTCAGTGATCAAGGCCACGCTGGCTGAGCTCTTCTTGTTGGAGCCGCCGCCGTTTTGCTTTGCCCCTGAGCAGGCTGTCAAAGCAATCCCCGCTGCCAAAACAGTACCAGTGGCCAAAACTTGCTTGAATTTGATTTTCTTCACGATAAAATCCCCCTTAAATTTAACACGATTACGATCTTATCAATATTTGGTAGTTGTGTCAAAAGTCCACCTACTAGATAAAGTGTTGATTTGACGGGATTCCTGTTTTTGCCAAAATGCCCTCAAGATATATGGCTCTAAGCTGGAAGGGCATACTAGAAAAAATAAAAAATTACCTGGATTTTCCCAGGTAATTTTAAAAAGTTAAAAGACATTTAGCAGTTTGCAAATTGCCAAGGCAATGTAGCTGGCCACGATCAGGGCCATCACGGTGAAGTGGCGGAGACGGTTCATGACGAACATCCCGGCAAATTCCCGCAAAACCGCGTTGGGCAGGTAGTAAGGGCGGGTGTAAGAGCCAATCCCATTGGCGTCCAGCCCCGCCTGCTTGGCAAAAATTGCTGCCCGGAAGACGTGGTAGTTGCTGGTAAAGAAGCAGGCCTTGAAGTTGTCATTGCCATAGTCGTTGTAGGCCACGATCTGGGAGAATTCCATGTTCTGCTCGGTATTTCTGGACTGGTCTTCCAGCAGGATCAGTTCCTTTGGGACTCCCCGCTTGATGGCGTAAGCGGCCATGGCTGCCGCTTCAGAGATTTTTTCATTCGGGCCCTGGCCGCCGGACATGATGAACTTGGGCAAGGGCTGGCCCTTTTCCTGCTGGTGGTAGGCAAACTGGATGGCCCGGTTGATTCTGGCCGCCTGGATGTTGGAAATCTGGTCCCCATGGATCAGGCCCGCTCCCAAAACGATCAGGTAGTTCTGGTGGTAGCGGCGGGGGACTATCTGGTAGAGCAGGAGGTTGACCAGGAAGTTGTACATGACGGCCGCCAAGTAAACCGCGATCGTCGGGAAAATGTCCAGGATGAGGCGTAGGCCGGTCGGCGTGCTGCGGGTGAAGTGGCCGATGAAAATGAAGATCCAGAGGCCCAGCATGGCTACCGCCAGGATCAAGGTCAGCAGGTTGGGCAGGGTGTGGCTCTCATGCTTCAAGACCACGTAGGAGTTCCATAAAAGCAGGATCCAGGAGAAGGAGACGATGACGGCCACGGTTACTGCCAGGATCGCCAGGACCCAGAGGTAGACCTTGCGGAAGCTGGGCAGATTGGTGGCATAGACCAGGAAGGTGAACCAGGCCCCCAGCGAAGCGATGAAAAAGGTGAAAAAGACCCCGTTGATCAGGCGGCGCGGGTCGCTCAGCCAGGAGAAAATAAAGGTTACCGCGGCGATCGCCACCAAAATGGTGAAGTAGCTGAAAGCCCGGTTCTGGCTGAACAGAAAGAGCAGGGTATTTAATCTAGATGGCATTTTTTAGGTCCTCGTCCATATCATTTAGAAAATTGGTCAAACTTTATTATAATAGAGGATAAGAATTTTTTTGAGACAACAAGGTGACAAACGTGAAAAAAATTGGGCATTATCTCTTTTACCTGATCGAAATCGCAATCGTGTTCGCGCTGTACACGACCCTGCAGGAGTTTTACTTCTACCCGGACATCTTTGGCTTCGGATCGGCTGAGGCCTTCATCCTGGCCCTCTCCACCGTCCTGGTCTTCTGGTTCAGCTTCTGGCTCTATAAGGGGCAGCTGGATGACAAGAACGAATGGGGCTTCAGCCAGGACTTCCACTGGGATTGGCGGAAGCTGGCCACCTCAGTCGGGGGCTTCTTCTTGATGCAGCTGCTCTACATCCTCTTGATGAACCTGATCGGCGGCGGGGTCTCCGTCAACCAGCAGAACCTGGACGACCTCCAGCAGACGGCGGGCCCGACCTACAATATCATGGTGGTCCTGGTTGCCCCGGTTATGGAGGAAATCATCTTCAGAGGGATGTTCTTCAACCTCCTCTTCAACCATGCCGGCAAGGTTGCCAAGTGGGCTGGGATCCTGGTTTCCGGTTTCTTCTTTGCCTTTGCCCACAATCCTTTCTGGTCACCATATCTCCTGGTTTACTGGATGATGGGGTCAGTCCTGGCCTGGGTCTACATGACCACCAAGGACCTGCGCTACTCCATGGCCACCCACATCATGTGGAACATGCTCAGTCTTTTAGGCTAGGCAAAAAGAGAAAAGATAACTATAAAGATAAAGAGAAAACTATCTATATACATAAAAAGCAACGAAGCAAAGCTTCGCTGCTTTTTAGTTTTACGCTTCTTCTTTTTTGATGTAGTGGTTGAGCATGATTGGGGAGATAACCGTCGTCAAAATGATGACCAGAATCAAGCTGGAGTAGATGTCCTTTGGAAAAAGGTGGTGGGCAATCCCGATCTGAGCCACGATCAAGGCTACTTCCCCCCGGGAGACCATCCCAGCCCCGACGATGCTGCCTTCCAGGGGCTTAAGGCCAAAGGCTTCTGAAGAGTACTTGCCGGCCCAGTACTTGGACAGAACGCCCAGAATGGTCATAACTACGATGAAGAGGAAGTCCTTGCCGATGGAGGCAAAAGTCATCGACAGGCCAATGTTGACGAAGAAGGTTGGAATGAAGACTGAGTAGCCGATCGCGGAAACTGAGGAGTTGACTTCAGCTTCCTGCTTGGTCTGCCGGATGGCCAGGCCGCCGAAGAAGGCCCCGACTACGGCGCTCAAGCCGACTAATTCAGCAATGTAGGCCATGCCCAAAGACAGAATCAAAGAGGCGATGACCACGGAGTAGTTGACGTTGATTTTTTCCGCCAGCTGCATAAACTTCGGCGCGATGAACTTGTAGACCAGCCAGACGAAGACAAAGTAGAGGGCTTCAAAAAGCAGGTTCAAGAAGAAGTTGTCGGTCAAACCCGACTTGCCGCCTTCATGGCTGAAGGTGGTGAAGAGGCTGAGGACGATCACCGCCAGGATGTCATCGACCACCGCTGCCCCCAAAATCGCCGTTCCGGCCTTGGTCTGGAGTTTCCCGGTGTCACGCAGGACTTCTACTGAAATGGAGACGCTGGTGGCCGCGAAGACGATCCCGATGAAGAGGGCTTCCAGGAACTGCATCCCGAAGAGCATGGAGGCTCCGCCAATGAAAAGGATAGGGAGGATAACCCCGACCGTGGCCACCGTGAAGCTGATCTTAAAGTACTTCTTCAAGAGGTCCAGGTCGCTTTCCATCCCGGCTAAAAACATCAGCATGATGACCCCGATGTCGGAAAAAAGCGACATCGTTTCATTAGGGTGGATCCAGCCCAAAAGAGCCGGTCCCAGCAGGATCCCTGATAAGAGCTGCCCAATGACCGGGGGCCAGTTGAAGCGGGCAAAGACTTGCCCCAGCAGGGTCGTCATCAGCAAGACCAGTATCAGTTGTCCAATAAATTCCATATTGACCTCCGTTTCAAAAAAGGGCTGGCAAGCAAAAAAACTCCCAAGAAAAAGCTTCTTGACCCAAAGAAGCAAATTCTTGAAAGTTTTGAAACTCCAACCTCTGAAAGTGTTATGTTAACTAATAATACTTTAGCAAGAAATTGGAAAAAAGACAAATTTTACAAACCGGTCTGTTTTGGATTCTTCGGTTCGGTCTTGGCCAAAAGGGCTAAGCAGATGGCGATCATGTCGACCACTTCCTGCAAAACAGCGCCCCAGAAGGCTGGGATAAGACCCGTGAAGGCCACCAATTCCAAAAGGATAACGACTACGATGGCAGTGATGACGTCGACTTCGGCCACTTTCATGGTGTGCTTGGAAATGGCCACGGCATCATTGATCTTGCTCAAATCGTTGACCATGATGACCGCGTCGGCGCTTTCGCTGGCCGCGGTGGCACCCTTGGCCCCCATGGCAATGCCGACATCAGCAGCCGTCAAGCTTGGCGCGTCGTTGATCCCGTCCCCGGTCATGACGACTGGGCGGTTTTCAGGCGCCACGTTCTTGATTGCTTCAATCTTTTGTGCTGGCAAAAGGCTGGCCCGGACATCATCGACGCCGGCCACGTCAGCAATCGCTTGGGCAACATCCTTGTTGTCCCCGGTCAGCATCATGATGTGCTTTGCGCCTTGCTTGCGCAGGCGGGCCAAAGTTTGCGGAGTTTCTGGCCGCAACTGGTCCTTGAAGGTGATGCAGCCGGCATACTTGCCGTCAACAGAAACGTAGACAGCAGTAGTCTTGGCCTTGTTTACGTTAGCGTCTGGCGCTACGTAGGAAAGCTTGCCGACCATGACGGTCTTGCCGTCAACGGTCCCGCTGACCCCGTTACCGGTTGATTCCTGCAGGTTGCTTACGGCTTGGATCATGGACTTGTCAGTCCCTTGAACCAGGGAGTTGGCGATAATGTGGCCGGACTGCTGTTCCAGGCTGGCCGCGTAGCTTTGGATGGTTTCCTTGTCAAAGCCATTTTCCGGCAGAACGTCTTGGATGACCAATTGGTTCTGGGTCAAAGTACCAGTCTTATCGAAGGCAAAAGTCTTGGCCTTGGCAAGTTGTTCCAAGGTTGGACCGGACTTGACGATGATGTGGTGCTTGGACATGGAGCTCATCCCCGCTACCAGAGCAACTGGAGCGGCGATCAAGAGCGGACATGGGGAAGCAACGACCATGACTTCCGCGAAACGGGTGAAGTCGCCGGCCGCAACCCAGGCAATGATCCCGATAGCTAAGGAAATGATGGTAAACGGCACGGCGTAGCGGTCGGCCATCTTGACGAATTTGGCCGGCTGGGCGGCGGAGGACTTAACCAGTTGTACGATAGACTGGTATTCAGAGTCCTTGGCCAGTTTCTTGACTTCCATGGTTACGGCAGTTTCACCATTAAGTGAGCCGGACATCAGGTCATCGCCGACCGTTTTGTCAACTGGCACTGATTCACCAGTTAAGGATGACTGGTCAAAAGCAGAGCTGCCTTCGATGATAGTCCCATCAACTGGCACCTGCTGGCCCGGCTTGATCAAAACATGGTCGCCGATCTGCAGGTCGTCAACCTTTACTTCAACCACCTTGCCGTCAACCAATTTGCCAGCTACCCGCGGGTTCTTGTCCAAAAGGGCCCGCAGTTCACGGTCGGCTTGGCCGGTCGCGTAGTCTTCCAGGCTTTCGCCACCAGTAGACATGACCAGGATCATCCATTCAGCCCAGTAGTCCCGGGTAATCATCATGGAAATGACCGCGATCAGGGCCAGGACGTCGATGCCCCAGTGTCCTTCTTTCAAGTCATTAAACATTTCCTTGGCTAAGGAGAAGCTGACGTAGGCACCAGCAATGTCGAACAGAACTTCCGCGATTCCTGGAATGTGCAGGACATTGTCAGTGATCAGCCCAATCGCCCCGAGAACCAGGACGACAATGAATTTCCATTGGCGTTTCATGATTTATTCCTCCCATTAAAAGTAAGGAGTGTGAACACACACACTTTTTTATCTTAAAAGACAATATATCTTATTAGATATATTTTAACACAAATTGGATGTCTTACACTGGAAATGCTTATGATTGTATTGTTAATTTTCTGCTTCAAGCTTGAGGACCTGCTTTTTGTCAATCGTGACATAGTGGTCGTCAAAAGTATGGGCCAGGTAGTTGAAGGCCTTAAACCATTCCCGCCGGGTGATCATCCCTTGAAAGACTCCCTGGTCGTCGACGACAGGGAGGAAGTTGTTGTCAACCAGCAGGTGAAGCTGGGTCTCCATGTCTTTTTCCGTAAAGTTGACGGAAACGAAGTCGGTTTCCATGACGTCCTTGACCTTGTACTTGTTTAAGGCCTTGACAGAAATGCCATCCAGGTCCAGCATCTTGTCGGTGATCATGGCCAGGCTCAAAAGGCCGGTGATCTGGCCTTTCTTGTTCAAGACGGGAATTTTGGCGTACTTGACCTTGGTTAAGATCAAGAAGGCATGGTAAAGGGGATTGTCTTCTTCAACGATGGCAATCTTGCTGGCCGGAATCAAAAAGGAACCGGACTTTTCCGCGATAACGCGTTGAATAGCTGCTGAAATCATCAACCTAATTCCTTATATTTTTTCTATGCTAAAAAACGTTTTGACATAATTTAAGTATAAGACTATTTGGAAAAAGAAAAAAGAAAAAGGCCTGCTCGCGCAGGCCTAATTGGTTTTCATCTACTTTGGAGGAGTAAGAATGAATGAAATAAAAAAGTGGGAGTATTTGTAACGAGTTCTACCAGCTCGTTACATTGTTTATCATACAGGGTAATTCTCAATAAAGGGTTTGGAATTCCTTAACAAAGAGTAAAGAATTGCTTGCGGATCTATAAAGAACGAAAAAGGCCTGTCAAGGCAACAAAAAAGCTCACGCAACGCACGTGAGCCGAAAGGGATAGATATGAATCGACTATGGAGTCAGTCGATATTTTTCATTTACTTTGGAGGAGTATGAATGAAAAACAAAAAGTTGAGTGTAGTAACAAGCTCTCGCTTGTTACAGCTATTATATTATACTGGAAATGTGAACAAAGTATGACGTTTGGCAAAAAAGTTCAAAAAAAGCCAAAAAAATTGCTTCGCCCCTGGCCAGGCTTGTTAAGATAGAGGGGAATTTTCTTTTTTAGTGGAAAAACTTGCAGAAAAGAGGCTGAAAGGAGGGCCAATGGGTAAAAAAGATAGAAAAAGCGGAAAAAAGCTGGTCAGCCGGAAGAAGCATCACTTCCGCCGGAAGCTGCGCCTGCTGATTTTTAACCTTATCCTGCTGGCTGGTCTGGCGGCCTGGGGCTACTACTGGGCCTACCCGACTTACAGCAAGTGGCAGATGAAGCAGGCCATGCTGGCGGCTCGGCCCAAGGTGACCAAGGCCAAGGACGGGACCAGCACCAGTCCGGCCTGGCACAAGCTGAGGGCTTACCGAAAGGCGATTAGGGACAATTACAGCTTTGTCTACCAGGCCGCCTACCAGACCCCGAAAAGGACGACGGTGGGCCAGGACGTGGTCATTCCAGGTTTGATCTCGACGCGGAGTTATGACTACCAGGCTAAAAAGATCAGCGCGACTAACGCCATGACTCCCCAGGGGATCGCCGTGGTCTACAAGTATCTGCTGATCACGGCCTATGACGGCCAGCACCGGCATGCCTCGGTCATTTATGTTTTGGACAAAAAGACGGGGAAGTTTTTAAAAACGGTCCGCTTGCCCGGCCGCCAGCACTTGGGCGGGATCGCCTATGACCCTGAAGGGATGCAGATCTGGCTGACCGGGTCAAAGGACGGGCAGTCGGCCTTGATGTCTTTTTCCTTGGCCAAATTGATTGAATACGTGGCCAGCGCCAAGACCAGCGATCAACTTGTTTATGACCATGAGATTCCGATCAACTCAATCGCCAAGGCTTCAGCTCTGACTTATTACGATGACCAGCTCTTTGTCGGCTACTTCAATGAAAATGGCCACGGCAAGGTTGCCAGCTACAAGCTTGCCCGGTCCGGCCAGTACAAAAACACCATCACCACCAGTGAGATTTCCAGCATCAACGAGTCCGTTTCCTGGTCTGACCCGGACGGGACGGCCAGCATGAACAAGCAGATCCAGGGTCTGGCCATCTACGGGGACAAGATCTTCCTCAGCCAGTCATATGGAAGCAAGGATTCCAAGCTCTACATCTTCCCGATCACGGCCGTGAACAACCTCGACGAGTCAAACGCCGAGCAGGTGGTCAGAATGCCGCCGTACTTAGAGCAGATCACGGTCTACAAGGGCCAGCTGCTCTGCCTTTTTGAATCGGCCTCCAGCAAGTATGCCCGCCAGGATATCACGGTCATGGACCGGACCTTGTCGGTCAATATCGACGCCCTGCTGGACAATAATTAACAGACAGCAAATACAAATAAAGGAGACAATATTATACATGGATAGTAAACTTGCCAAAAAAATCATCATCGACGTGCGGATTTCCGGCTGGTCCTGCTTGCTTCCGGCCAGCGGCCTGCTCTACCTCTACCAGGTCACCCACTACGCCAGCTTCTTGTGGGGCCTGGCCCTGGTCGTTTTGTACGCGGCCTACGTGTTGGCGACCGCCAAGCTGGACAAGTGGCATTCACCAAGCTATGTCTTGCGGATGAGCTTGATTGCCATGTTCTTCGTTGGCTTTCTGCCCTCGATTCCGCTGTTGTTTTGCTACAGCCAGGAGCGCAAGGCCGGGCTTAAATAGCTTTTTGCAAAAAAATAACGGGAAAATGTTGCTTTTTGTATTTTTTAATACTTTAAGAAATGGTAAAATGTCAGAAGACTGTGAACGAAATATGAATAATGTGTTACAGTTTACTGTAATCACGTAAGTGAGTTGTGTTGTTTCATTCTGTTGGGATAGCAGACCTGGTGAAAAAGAAGAGGAGATGAGCTTGATGGAAAACAAGACACCAGCCAGCCGGGGGAAGATCATCCGGTCCTTTATTCTGCGAACCTTGCTTTACAGCCTCATTTTATTAGGCTTGGTTTATCTGTATGAATATTGTGGCTTGGGTTCAACCGGCTTTATTTACAATGAATTTTAGGAAAGTTGAGTGGAAATGGAAATGAGAAATATTGTCAAGACGATCGATGAGATCGCGCAAAGAGAACCAGACCGGGTAGTTTACGACTACCTGGGTCAAAAGAACACCTACGCTGACTTGCTCAAGCGGGCTAACGCCTGGGCCGCCTTGTTAAAGGAAAAGGCAGCGGCCAAGGTACCCGTCATGATTTGGGGCGGGCAGACTTTTGACATGCTGGCTTGCTTTTTAGGTTGTGTAAAGAGCGGGCACTGCTACGTGCCAATCGCTGACTATTCAAACGCTGAAAGAATCGACCTGGTCAGAGAAGTCTCTGCTTCCCCGGTCTTGATCGCCATCAGCGAATTGCCAGAAGTTGACTTGGGCGACTTGACCCTGCTGACGCCAGACGACGTTCCGGAAGAAGGGCAAGCTGACGAAGCAGACTACGTCAAGGGCGACGAAAACTTCTACATCATTTGTACTTCCGGGACGACCGGTAAGCCCAAGGGGGTTCAGATCAGCCACGACAACCTGGTCAGCTTCGTTGACTGGGAACTGAAGGACTTTGACCTGCCAGAGCATCCGCGCTTCTTGGCCCAGGCCCCTTACTCCTTTGACCTGTCAGTCATGAGCATCTACCCGGCCCTGTTGAGCGGCGGGGAACTGGTCGTTTTGCCGCACGAAGTGACGGAAAACTTTGCCCAGCTCTTCAAGGCCCTGCCGGAAATCGACGTAAACGTCTGGGTATCAACTCCGTCCTTTGCTCAAATGTGCTTCCTGGACCGGACTTTTGCTTCCAGCCACCACGCCGGCCTCAGCCACTTCCTCTTCTGCGGGGAAGAACTGCCCCGCAAGGAAGTTGAAATGCTCAAGAAGCGGTTCCCGGACAGCCGGATTTTTAACACCTACGGGCCAACTGAAGCCACCGTGGCGGTCACCCAAGTGGAGATCACCCCGGAAATTCTGGAAAAATACGACCGCCTGCCAATCGGCTACGTTAAGGAAGACACGGAAATCACCATCGACCTCAAACAGGGTGATGACGGCAAGAGCGGGGAAATGATCATCGCCGGCCCGTCAGTCTCCAAGGCCTACATCAACAACCCGGAGAAGACTGAAGAAGCCTTCTACAAAGAAGACGGCGTGCAGCACTACCGGACCGGGGACGTGGGCTACTTTGACGGGGACCTGCTCTTCTACAAGGGCCGGATCGGTTTCCAGATCAAGTTCAACGGCTACCGGATCGAACTGGAAGAAATCAACTTCTACATGAACCAGAACCCTTTGATCCGCCACGCGGTTGCCGCCCCGATCTACAAGCCTGACCACACGATCAAGCAATTGGTGGCCGTGATCGAATTAAACGACGGGGTCAGCCGCAAGTACGATGAAGGGGAAATCACCAAGCAGATCAGAGACGGCCTGGCCAAGGACGTGATGCCGTACATGATCCCGCAGCGCTACCTTTACCAAGAGGCCCTGCCGATCTCCCAGAACGGGAAGGTCGACATCAAGGCGGTCATCAAGGAGGTTAACCAGGCGTGATAAATCTGCAACCATATGAAAACCCGCAGTACTTTGCCTACCTGCTGGTCGCGCTTTTGCCTCTGATCATTGGCCTTTACTTCGGCAAGCGCTATAAGTGGTACGAAGCCCTGGTTTCTTTGGCTTTCATCTTCCTCATCTTCGACGCGGACAAGTGGCAGCAGGGGGTAACCTTGATCTGCTACATCGTCTACCAGTTCCTGGTGACTTTTGCCTACCAGCACTACAGGCAGAAGACGGGGAAGGCCAACAAGACCTGGGTCTTCTGCCTGGCCGTGATCCTGGCCATCCTGCCTTTGGCGGCGGTCAAAATCTGGCCGGTCATTCCCCACAAGCAGGGGATCGACTTAGGCTTCTTAGGGATCTCCTATCTGACCTTTAAGACGGTCCAGGTGGTCATGGAGCTGCGCGACGGGACGATTAAAAAGGTTGATCCGGTAATGTACGCCCGCTTCCTTTTGTTCTTCCCGACCATCTCCAGCGGCCCGATCGACCGCTACCGCCGCTTCGTCAAGGACTATGACAAGGCGCCAAAAAGGGAAGACTACATCAAGGATCTCTCTTACGCGGTCAGATACCTTTTCCAGGGCTTTTTGTACAAGTTCCTTTTGGGCTGGTTCTTCGGGACCTACTGCCTGCCATATCTTGAGCAGCAGGCCATCCTGGCCGGGCGGATGCATCCCCTGCACCTGTCCTGGTGGCTCTTAGGGGTCATGTACTGCTACTCAATGTACCTGTTCTTTGACTTCGCGGGCTACTCCCTCTTCGCCGTGTCGATTTCCTACTTTATGGGCATCCACACGCCGATGAACTTCAACAAGCCTTTCGCGGCCCACAACATCAAGGAATTCTGGAACCGCTGGCACATGACTCTGTCCTTCTGGTTCAGAGACTTCATCTTCATGCGCTTCACCTTCTTCGCGATGAAGAAGCGCTTGATCAAGAACCGGAACCGGCTTTCCCAGGTGGCCTACCTGGTCAACTTCATGGTGATGGCGGTCTGGCATGGTCTGACCTGGTACTACATCGTCTACGGTCTTTACCACGCCCTGGCCATCATCATCAATGACATCTGGCTCCGCTTCAAGAAGAAGCACAAGCTTGTCAAGCACAACAAGTTCACTGAAGCAGTGGCGATTTTCGTGACCTTCCACGTGGTCTGCCTCAGCTTCTTGATCTTCTCAGGCTTTTTGAACAACCTGTGGTTCAATGTGCCGCTGGGCAAGTAATTTTTAAAAAAATCAACAGAAAACAAAACAGAAAAAGAAACAGATCTAGAGAAATAGATTGAAAAAGAAAGAGGAAAATCATGGATATTCAAAAGCAAATCGTTGACATTTTAGCTGAAGCAACTGGTGAAGACTTCTCAGACAACATGGACCAAGAACTCTACGAGAGCGGGATCATGGACTCCATGTCCACTGTGCAGATGCTCTTGACCCTGCAGGAAACCTTCGACATCACCGTTCCGGTTTCTGAATTCAACCGCGACGACTGGAACACCCCAAACAAGCTGGTTGAACAGGTGAAGAAACTGCAAGATGAAGAATAAGACAAAACTTTGGCTGATCTTTGGGCCAGTCATCTGCGCGGCACTCTTGCTGATCGGGATCTTCTCCCTGCCTTGGGAGCGGACCTTCTCAGCGGGCAGCCTCTTCCAGGCAGCCGCTTCGCAGACCACGACGGTCTTCAAGGGCAAGGCCATGCGGCAGAAGGCCTATAAGCAGGGCTACGTGCCTTTCTATGGGTCAAGTGAATTGTCGCGTTTTGACAACATGCACCCGACTGTCCTGGCCACCAAGTACAAGCGTTCCTACACGCCTTTCCTGCTTGGGGGAGCGGGCAGCCAGTCTCTGGCCCAGTACTTGGGGATGCAGGACGCGCCAAGCAAGAAGGCCGTGGTGATCATTTCGCCGCAGTGGTTTACCGCCCAGGGGCAGAACCCGGATGCCTTCGGTCTTTACTACTCGCCTCTGCACGCCAGCGACTTCATTTTGAACGCCAAGGACACGGAAGCTGACCGCTACGCGGCCCGCCGTCTGTTGCAGATGCCGAGCGTGAAGAGCGAGCACGTGATCAACCACGCCCTTTTGGAAATCGCGGCTGGGGTAGGGATCTCTAAGAATGAGCGCTACTACCTCCGCTGGCGGCGGCGGATGTATTCCAATGAAGACAGCTTTTTCACCTCCCTGCAATTGCGCGACCGCCTGCCAAAGATCGAGCAACAGGGGAAGAAGTTGCCGGACACTTACTCTTACGCGGGCTTGAAGAAGGCCTCAGAGAAGGAAGCCAAGAAGAATACCAAGGGCAATCCTTTTGGCATCCGGACCGGTTTTTACAAAAAGCGCCTGAACGCCAAGCTGCTCAAGAAACTGAAGGGGAGCCAGAAGAAGTTCAACTATGTTGAATCTCCGGAATACTCCGACTTCGAGCTGCTTTTAAACCAGTTCGCCAAGGACAAGACCCAGGTCCTCTTCATTATTCCGCCGGTTAACGCCAAGTGGCAGAAGTACACTGGCTTGTCACAGAAGATGTACAACACGGCCACGACTAAGATCAAGCACCAGCTGATCAGTCAGGGCTTTGACAACATCTACGACCTGTCCAAGGACGGCAAGAAGAAGTACTTCATGGAAGACACCATCCACCTGGGCTGGAACGGCTGGCTGGCCGTTGACCAGGCCGTCAAGCCGTTTATGGAGCAGAAGTACACGGAACCTGAGTACGCGATCAACGACTACTACTTGACCCAGGCCTGGCGGAAAAAGAAAAAGCTGCCGACGGTGGCTTTAACTAACAAAGACGTCCTGGCAAAACTAAAAAAATAAGCTTTCGGGCTGAAAAGATTGTCCGAAAGCCAGTTTGAGTATATAATCTATCTTGTGTCAAATGCTTAGGCTGTTTTCTCCGGTAGCGAAAGCAGCCCTTAATATGTGGTTTGCTTTGGCACGCACTGTGTGAGCCTGATTCCAATGTTGGTGGAATTGGGCTTTTTTGTTTGCTATTCAAGCCAGTCGTAGCGGCTGAAGAACTGTTCCAGCTGGTAGTCGCTGCCGTTTTCGCTGTCCTTGAGCAGCTGGGCGATCCGTTTTTTACCCAGCTTTTTGACCAGCAGATTCTTGATGGCCTGGTTGATGATGGCGTCCCTGTCTGTCCCGCTTTCCTCCTGGTAGGATTCAAGCAGGATGGCCAGGTCGTCGTCCAGGTTGAATTTGACTTTAGTCATGTGGCTTACCTCCTCACTGCTTTTAGGCAAATTATAACATTCTTAAGCATTTTCCCGCCTTTTTGGCAAAGAAAATTGACCTGGATCAATTTTTGCTGAGAAAAAACTTGCTATACTTAAACTATCAAAAAATAAGTGAGTTCGATGGGGAGGTAACAAATATGGTTAAAATGACTTTCAGCCCGGAAGCTGGGGAATTTTTGCAAAAGAAGCGGGGAGACAAGACAGTCTTGCTCCTGGCCTTGAATGACGGGTCAAACAAGTACTCACTGCAAGGCGGGACTTGCACGATCGGGGCCAACTTCCAGTTCGTCGCTTTGGACCAGGCTGACCCGGACTACCAAATCAAGATCGACAACGCTTTGGGTTTGGACCTGTACACGGGCCAGGCGGAAATGGGCTTCTTAGATGACAGCTTGAGCGTTGGTGAACAGTACGGGATGCTGTCCTTGAGCGACGGCAGCGGCCTGATCGACAGCGCGGTCGGCGTCAACGTTTACGTGCCAAGTGAACTTACCGCTGAACAGATTCAAAACGGCGCCAGCTGCTAAAGAACGTGAAAAAACATGACTTCGGAACTTGCCGGGGTCATGTTTTTTGATTTGGTCAGATTAATTTTTTCTAGGCAGGTTGGTGTCGTTTTCGGCTTCTTTAATGGCGATTTCGTTGGCGCGGAGAATTTTGATCCGCTTCTCCAAAGTTTCCCTGGTGTAGTCAATTACCAGTTTGGTGAAGGGGGCTTCGTTGCCGTTTTCCTGGTAGTCGCTTAAGGCTAGCATGTACTGCTCCCGGGATTTCGCGTCGGGCTGGATGTTGATTACCGGGTAGCCGCTCTCTGTCAAAGCAAAGTTCATCAAAAGGCGGGCGGTCCGGCCGTTGCCATCTGAGAAGGGATGAATGCTGACAAATTTCCGGTGCAGGTCAGCCGCGTACTGGACGGGATGCTCTGTTTTTATCGCGCTTCGGGCCCAGTCGATCAGGTCAGCCATGGCTGAATTAATTTCAAAAGGTGCTGTGTAGTGTAGATGTTCTCTGCCTTTTGGCCATGCTTCTACTACCCGGTAGACACCAGCCATATTTTTGTTCTTGGCTGTTTCCAAAGTAGCTAGCCGGTTCAAGTCTCTGACTACGGCCTGGGTCAGGGGCTCTTTTTGCGTAGCCAAGTCGATCATGTAGTCGTAGGCTTGGCTCAAATTTACGGCTTCAAGGGTTTCAGTCAAAGATTTGCCATGGATGGTAATGCCGGCATTGATGATGGAGTCGGTCTCATACCTGGTAAGCGTACTGCCTTCAAGAGCGTTTGAGGTCCAGACGTGTTCCAAGCGGATGTCTTGGTTCAGCAGGTCAACTTGTTCTTTGCTCAAGGGCCGGTATTTGGCCATGTCATTTTTTAAAGCTGTCAGCTCAGCCAGTTCTTTAGGAAAAAGTTCAGTCATGCTTGTCCCCTTCTGTTTTTACTGGAATTAAGTCATTCTACCATCATTTTAACCGAAATACGGGGTCATGTTTTTTGATTTTGCTTGACAGAAGCTGGGAGAGGGATTATTATGACAACATGTCATATGACAAGTTGTCATATTTTTGTATAAGGAGCGGATAGATGACTGTTCTTGAATTAAAAGACGTCAAAAAGTACTACAAGATGCCGGGCGGGGGCCAGTACGAGGCCCTGCGCGGGGTCAATGCGAAATTTGACGCCGGGGAAATGGTCGCCATCGTCGGGGAATCAGGGTCAGGCAAGTCGACCTTGATGAACACGATCGGGGGCCTGGACTCTGACTTTGAAGGGGCTATTTTATACGAAGGGAAGAACCTGCGCGATTTTTCCCAGAAGGAAATGGTCAACTACCATAAGAAATCAATCGGTTTTATTTTTCAAAACTTCAACTTGATCCCCCACCTAGACTTGATCGACAACGTGTCAATTGCCATGACCCTGTCCAACGCGGATGAAAAAACGCGGCGCGACCGGGCAGAAGAACTTTTAACCCAGGTGGGCTTGAAGGATCACATGCACAAGAAGCCCGACCAATTGTCCGGCGGGCAGAAGCAGCGGGTGGCCATTGCCCGGGCTTTGGCCAATGACCCGGACGTGATCATCGCTGATGAACCGACTGGGGCCCTGGACGCGGACACGACTGACGTGATCTTGAACATGATCAGAGATATCGCGGCTTCGGGCAAGCTGGTTTTGATGGTTACCCACTCAGACAAGGTGGCCAGCCACTGCAGCCGGGTTCTGCGGATCGACCAGGGACAGATCGTCAGTGACCAGGAACAGAAGCCGCTTGATCACCACCTGGAGAAGAGAACTGAAGTCAAGATCCAGCAGATGAGCCTCTTTAAGGCGATCTCTTTGGCTTTTAAGAACATGAAGGCCAAGTTCGGCCGCAACGCCCTGGTTTCAACCGGGATGGGGATTGGGATCATGTCCGTGATTCTCATGCTCAGCCTGGGCAAAGGGGTTACCTCTTACGTCAGCGGGCAGATGAACACCTACTCTAACCCTTTGGTGGCGGAAATCCAGAAGACTTCCAGCCAGAAGATGCGCCAGCAGGGGATGCAGGCCCAGCAGACAGGGGACAAGGCAGCTTTGGCCAAGCAGCAGCAAAATAATATGGCCTCTTTGTCCGGGACCAGCAGCGCTTCGGCTTTTAGCAAGAAGGATTTGAAGAAGCTGGAGAAGATTTCTCATGTCAAAAAGCTGCAGAAGGGCTACAGCGCGATTTCCTTGGGGACTAACCAGCTGAAATATGGCAAGAAGACGGCCAGCATGATCTACCTCAAGACGGTCAATGACGGGATCGCCAAGTCAGAGATCAAGAAGGGCCGCCTGCCTAAGGCTGGAAAGAACGAAGTCATGATCGACAGCGGCAGCGCCGACAACTTGAGCAAGAAGATTTTAGGCAAGAAGGTCAAGGCGACTTTGCAGATCGGGACCAAGACCATCACCAAGACGGTCAAGGTAGTCGGGATTTATGAAGCTTCCGGCTCCGGCCAGGTCAGCACCCTGCTTTTGCCTTACAGCGATCTGAAGAAGATTTTCAAAGACAATGGCTTGACCTTGAAGCCAAATGTGGTCTACTTGACGGCAACTGACAAGCAGTACACTTCTTCCATCAAACAGGCAGCCAAGGACAAGGGTTTTGCCGGCTCAATGCAGGAGCAAATGACGGAAATGTTTGACAGCATCCTGAGCGTTTTGACTTACGTTCTGACGGCGATCGCGGCAGTTTCTTTGCTGGTTTCAGCCATCATGATTCTGGTTGTCTTGAACATCTCTGTAGTCGAACGGACTCAGGAAATCGGGGTCATGAAGGCCCTGGGTGCCCGGCGCAAGGACATCCGGCGGATCTTCTCCAGCGAAGCCTTTTTGCTGGGCCTGGCTTCCGGGATTGTCGGCATTGCTTTGACCTGGCTTTTGGCCCAGGGGATCAACAGCTTCACCCAGTCAGCCTTTAAGGCGGCCGTGGTCAGCTTGACCCCGCAATATGCCTTGACTGGTCTGATCATCAGCATTGTCATCAGCATGATCGCCGGGATCCTGCCAGCCAACCACGCTTCCAAGCTGGATCCAGTTGAAGCTTTGCGGAAGGAGTAAACAATGCCCAGCCAGACTTTTTTCAACCTGCCTAAGGAAAAGCAGGACCGGATTATGGCAGCGGCACGGGAGGAATTTTTCACCCACAGCTTCGATGAAGCTTCAATCAACCGCTTGATCAAGGCGGCGGGGATTCCCCGGGGGAGCTTTTACCAGTATTTTGACGACAAGGAAGACGTGTACTTTTACCTGGGTGAGCAGATTCAGCGGAAAATGCTGGTGGAAAGCCACCAGCAGCTGAAGGAATATGACTATGACCCGATAAAAATGGCTCGGAAAGTCCTGCCTTTGTGGCTTAAGGAAATTTTTTACGGGGAAAACAAGATGTTTTTCTACCGGCAGATCGACCTGCTCTACCAGCAGCATCTGCCGCATCCGCGGGCAGGCAATTATCCCATGGACCCGCTTGACTGTCTCAGCCGGGAAGAACTGGGAAAGATGGCGGAAAAAGTCAATCTGCAGGACCAAGGGGATTTGAAGTTCCTCCTGCACGCCCTGCTTTTAACGATGATCAGCTGTATTACTGAAGGAGCAGCGGATTACAAGGCCGGCAGGAAGGTTGACTTAGACAAATTGAAGCAGCAGCTTGACCGCCGGATCAGCTATCTGGAAAATGGCTTTAAGAAGAGCTGAAAACAAGTTAAGGGATAGGCAGAAACCGTGGATTTAATCCGCGGTTTTTCTTTTTTACCTGGAAATAACATTTTTTTGAAAAAGTTTTCCGGTAAAAATGACCTAAAAGCGAACTAAACAGCAGCTTCTTCCGGTTTAAGCCAGATAAAATTAACCAAAAGCCAAAAGAAAGAAAAAGTAAAAATGACAACGAAGCCGTGCGTTCACATAATAAACCGAATAAACTAGCCGATTTGACGAAAGAATAAAAAGAAGGTAAAGTATTATTTGTCTTGAAACGAGCCAAGTGCTTGAAACAAGACAAAAATAAATATCAAAAACTTGTTGACAAGAATCAAACAAGCGAGTAAGATATAAAAC
>NZ_JBJEES010000058.1:0-9791 GCF_051873315.1 Lactobacillus sp. | reverse complement strand
CCACGTTCGTGAAGCTATTCCATTCCCAAGAATGATCAACAGAATGCAGCCATAAGCGCATTAGTTGTTTTTTAACAAGTATAAAAGCTAAAATAAAAGAGTGAGTTAACTCACTCTTTTATTTTTTGTGAAAGAACGTGAGAAAATGCCAAGTTACAATTTTTACCGGCAGCTGGGAGTGACCAGCATCAGCAACGGCTTGATTGCCTACTATGCCCGCTTAGGCCTAACTGAAGCCGAACTGGTCCTGGTCTTGCAGCTGGAAGCTTTTTTTCAAAGGGGAAATTACTTCCCCAGCAATGAAAAAATTGCGGCCAACACCAATTTCAGCGTCAGCGACGTCACTCTCTTGATCCAGAGCCTGCTGGACAAGGGCTGCCTGTCACTGAGGCAGGCAAAGGACGCCAGCGGGAAGATCAGCAGCCGTTACAGCCTGGATGAGCTCTATGACAAGCTGGACCAGTATCTAGACCAGCATGTCCAGGTCAAGGACATGAATGGGGAAGTTTTAGAAGAAGCTAAGGACAGCTTGAACAACGACCCAATGAGTGACCTGGCCCGGGAGTTTGAGATTGAATTTGGCCGCTACTTGACCCCGATTGAGCGGGAAGAAATCCAGGACTGGCTGAATTTGGATCACTATGCCCCGGAGATAATCAAGCTGGCTCTTCGGGAAGCAGTCTTGTCCCGGGCTATGAGCTTCAAGTACGTTGACCGGATTTTGCTGAATTGGCAGAGAATGAATTTAAAGACCGCAAGCGAGGTCCAGCAGTACTTGGAAAGAAATCGTTAGTAAGTTTACGGAGGATTTTGATGGGAAAAGACGAAAAGCTCTTGAGTGATGAAGAAGCAAGAAGCGTTTTACAGCGGATCGATGCCATGTTCCCGGAGGCTAAAGGGGAGCTGAACTGGGACAACCGTTTCCAACTGATCTGCGCTGTCCTGCTCAGCGCCCAGACGACAGATAAGATGGTCAACAAGGTGACCCCGCAGCTCTTCGCGGATTTTCCGACCCCGGAAGCCATGGCGGCGGCCAGCCAGGAGGAAATCGAGGCAGATATTTCCCGGCTTGGCCTCTATCATTCTAAAGCCAAGCACCTCAAGGAAATGTCCCAGACCCTGGTTGATGAATACGGCGGCCAGGTACCGGGCAAGAAGGAGGACCTGGTCAAATTAGCCGGGGTCGGCAACAAGACGGCCAATGTCGTTTTGGCTGAAGGCTGGGGGATTCCGGCCATCGCGGTCGACACCCATGTGTCCCGGATTGCCAAGAAGTTCAAGATCGTGCCGGAGAAGGCAACTCCTTTGCAGGTGGAGAAGCGGCTGGAAGAGCTGCTGCCAAAAGATGAGTGGATCCATACCCACCATGCCATGATTTTCTTTGGCCGCTACAAGATGCCCGCCCGGGCCAAGAACCCGGATCCCTACAGCTACCTGGAATAAGCTAAGAAAAAAGAATAACTTTTTGCAGGGGATAGTCATGATAAAATTGATTGCCTTGACACGATTGAAAAAGAAGTTTTGGGCATGTAAAAGGCCGCCGGAGAAGGCGGTCTTTTTTATATATATTATGCTAAAACATGCTTGATGAAAGCATCCAGTTCCTTTAAAACAGCTGGAGAGGTGAATTCACCGCCGCCGTGGTCAGCACCCTTGATCAAGATATAGGAGGCTTCTTTGCCGCACTCCTTTAATTTCAAGTAGAGGTCGGTGCTGCCGGCTGTGTTGACTGTTCGGTCTTTTGTGCCATGAATGATCAAAACTGGCGGAATATCGGTACCTTTGCTGATATTGCACTCAACTGACAATTTCCGGCGCAGGTCTGCCTGCTCTCTTAAGTCAACCCGGCCCATTTCCATCCCTTCAGGACTGTCAGCCTGCAGGTGGTTGATGGTTGTCGGGTTGCTGTCTTCCCGCATGACGGAGACAGAGCCGTAAAAGTCGACTACACCACTTACTTTGGTATTTACATCAGGGTAGAGATTGTCTTCGCCTTCCGGGAAAAAGCTGGCGTAAACGGCAGTGTGGCCGCCAGAAGAATTGCCCGCTAAAATAACCCGCTTTGGGTCGCCCTGGTATTCGGGCCCGTGCAGCTTCATGAAACGAACGGCGTTTTGGGCATCCAGAATCGGCTTGGGGAAGGAAGCCACGTCGCTGCCTCTGTATTCGACAACCGCGACGACATAGCCGAGAGCGGCAATTTTTGCCATCTGGGGCAGGTCCCGGTAAACATCTTGTTTCATCCAGGCAGAGCCTTGCACGTAAACAAAGATCGGGTAAGTCAGACCATTTGGGTGATTCCGCGTGGATGGTTCCAAGATCTGCAAGCTTAGTTTCTGCCCGCCATAATCAGCGTATTTAACGTTTGGGTGGTAGAGGACTCTGACTTCATCGCCTGTGCTGTCGATATATTTTACGTCAGGCAAGTCGGTTTGGTATTCCGGAAAATCCGCGTAAGACCATTTTTTTATTTCCATAATTTTTTCTCCTTTTCACATGCTAATTCAATTGTAGGGCAGGAAAAAGGATTATTCCAGGCAAAAAGTCAGCGTTTTCAATAGAAATTACAATACACCAAAAACACCGGCAGAGATTAAACTGACGGTGTTTTCGCGTTTATAGATTCAGTAAAAATTACCGGTTGACGATGCTTCTTGGCCGACCGCCCTTGGCGATGGTCAATTGGTCGCTGAGGCAGATCTGCACCATGTTGCGGATGGAAGTTTCCGTGTAGAAGGCTGAGTGAGGAGTGATGACGACGTTTGGCATTTTGGCCAGGGTCTTGTAGTCTTCTGGAATTTCGCTGTCCTTAAGGTCCTTGTGGCCGAAGTAGCTGGATTCCCCAGCCAAGGTGTCCAGGCCGGCACCAGCGATTTCACCATCTTGCAAAGCCTTGATCAAGGCTTCAGTGTCGACTAATTCACCCCGGGCACAGTTGATCAAGTAGGCAGACTTCTTCATTTCCTTCAGTTGCTTTTCGCCGATCATGTTTTCAGTTGATGGGAAGAGTGGGGTGTGGAGGGAGACAATGTCAGCTTCCTTTAAAACCGTGTCAAAGTCGGTGTAGGTCAAAAATGGTTCAAATTCCGGGTTATAAGCCACGTCATAGGCAATAACCTTGGCCCCCATGGCTGAGAAAATTTCCGCTACAGCGCTGCCGATGTGGCCGACCCCGATCAAGCCGACAGTCAAGTTGTAGATTTCATTGCTGATCAAGTTGCTTGGCCAGGTGAAGTCATGGTCATGGTCCATTTGGTAGCGGAAGATCCCGATCTTGCGCAGAAGGTACATGGCCTGGGTAACCGTCATTTCAGCGATGGCCCGCGGGGAGTAGACTGGGACGTTAGTCACCAGTAAGTTGTACTTCTTGGTCCAGTCAAAGTTGATGGTGTTGAAGCCGACGATTCTGAGGCCGATGCACTTGACCCCGTATTCGCTCAATTTTTGGTAAACAACTTCTTCGTCAACCGGGCCCAGGGGCTTGATGGAAACGCTGCTGCAGCCTTCAGCTAAATCAACAGTCGCGCTGGTCAAGGCCTGGTCAGTCGTCTTGACTTCAACATCGTTCTTCTTAGCCCAGTCTTCAATGTAAGGCACTTCGATCGGGCTGACGTTATACATGGCAATTTTAGTCATAAAAAACTCCTTTGTTACTTCAGCTTTTGCTTTTTACTACTTATATTCTACCGCAAATGCTGGTCAAACCAGGCAGTAATTTCCTGCAAGCGGCGGATCCGGTGTTTTGGCTGCCCGCTTCTGGAAAGCTCGTGGTTTTCGCCTTTAAAGAGGCACATTCTGCTTTCTACCCCGTAGTAGAGCAGGGCCCGAAACATTTGCATCCCTTCCGGCAAAGGACATCTGTAGTCTTCCAATGAGTGAATGAACAAGGTCGGCGTGGTAACCTTTTTAGCGTATTTCAAAGGAGACTGCTGCCAGGCGTAGTCCAGCTTTTCATCTAGATCCTTAGCATCAATGGAGTAAAGGTCTTCCCAAGGACCCACGTCAGACATAAAGGCATCGCTCAACCAATTAGACATGGACCGCTGGCTGGCGGCAGCCTTGAAGCGGTTAGTATGGCCGATCACCCAGTTGGTCATGTAGCCCCCGTAAGAGCCGCCGGTAATACCCAGGCGGCTTTCATCAATTTGCGGGATTTGAGCTAAAACTGCATCGGTGAATTTCATCAAATCATCGTAGTCTTCCCGGCCCCAGTGCCCCCGCATGTTGGCGTAATCGTTGCCCTGGCCGTCGGAGCCGTAGATGTTGGCAAAGAAGACAAAGTAGCCCTTGCCTGACCAGACCTGCATTTCATGGAAAAATGGCGTCCCGTAGACGGTCTTTGGCCCGCCGTGAACGTCGAGAATAGCCGGATATTTTTGCTTTTCATCAAAGTCTTTCGGGTAAAGAACCCAGCCGTGCTGGGTATTGCCAGCATAATTCTGGTAGTCAACTTGAACAGCAGAAGCGACATAGCGGTCCTTTAAGGCAGCTTCGTTATAGCTGGAGTGCTTGGTCAGCTGTCCGTCTTTAAAGCTGTAAAGCTGCTGGGTCTCGTTGGCATTTGGACCGGTGAACCAGCAAGTGCCATCTTCCGTAAAGTCAAAGAATTCGATTGAGGGGAATTCAAAGACTGGAGTAATTTTTTCACCGTTAAAGCACTCCAAGACCGTGTGGTCGACCTTGGTAGTAGTGAAGTAAAGGCAGTCGTCAAAGACTTGACTGGTTCGCACGTCTAACAGGCAGAGGTCGGTGTCAACGCAGTCGCCCCAGCAGTCTTCCCAAGCCGCGGTTAAGGCTAATTCTTGCTTTTCTGAGTCATACTTGTAAAACTGGGGATTTTCTTCAGTGCCGTAGCGCTTTTCATCAGTGGCCACCAGGTAGAGCTGGCCCTTTAAGACGCAAATGGCAAAAATTGACCATTCTTCTTTTGGCAAAAGCTGGCGATACTCCAAGCTCTTTAAGTCTATCTGGTAGAGGGCGGACTTGCGGGCCTTGGACTTGGTGTAAGAGTCCCCGGTGAAGTAGAGGACAGAGCCGCTCACATAATGAAGGTCAAAGTTGAAATATGGGTCGTCTTTTAAGAGCTCAGTCAGTTCATTTTGGGCCGGGTCAAAAATGAAGAGGCGGTCGCGGAACTTGGAAATAATGCCATCGCCGTTGAAGTAGGCAGGGAATTCGTCTAAGACCACATAATCTTTTTCATCCGGATCCTGCTTCTTTTCCGCTTCGCGCAGGTCAACCCGCCGGCTTAAGAGCAAGCGGCCGTCTTCTAGGACCTTTTCGACCACGAAATCTTCTCCCTCTAAAGCAGCGATTTCCCTTGCTTCACCGCCAGTCAAAGAGAGCTGGTAGATAAAAGTCTTGCCTTTTTCCTTTCTTCGGTTACCGGCAAAGCAGACCGTGTTTTCATCAAGAAAGACGAAGTCCTTTTCCTGGCCAAAGGAGCTAAGGGGAGCAACTTGCCCGTCTTTCAAGGTCTCTAAGGTGTAGAGATACTTGTCTTTTTTGCAGGCATCTGGCAGTCCTTTGACCCAGACCAGGTTCTGCCCCTTGGCCTTGAGCTTGCCCAGGTTGGCATAGTGCAAAAAGTCTTCAATTTGAATTGCTTCCATAATTTCCTCTTTTCTATTTTTGTAAGTATTGTTGACAGTTATTCTTGTTTTTATCCTGTTGCCATATATTTTAGCAGATAAAAAAGCCGGAATACCTGCTTTTTTACAGCAAGTATTCCAGCTATATTAGTCATCAGCCTTTTCAAATTGCGAGTTATAAAGGCTAGCATAGAAGCCGCCCTTGGCCAGGAGCTCCTCGTGGTTACCAGTCTCCATAATGTCACCGTGGTTGATAACCAGGATCAGGTCAGCATCCCGGATAGTAGACAGGCGGTGGGCGATAACGAAGCTGGTCCGGCCTTCCATCAGCTTGTCCATGGCAGCCTGGACCTTGAGTTCAGTTCTGGTGTCAACACTGGACGTTGCTTCGTCCAGAATCAAAAGCGGGGCATCCTTGATCATGGCTCGGGCAATGGTAATCAGTTGCTTTTGCCCGGCTGACAGGTCGTCGGCCTTGATCGGGGTATCATAGCCAATCTGGTCAACCAGGTCGCTGAGGCCAGTTGCCCGGCAGACTTCATCCAAGCGTTCATCACTTACTCCAGTTTGGTTGTAGACCAGGTTTTCTCTCAGAGTCCCGTTAAAAAGCCAGGTGTCTTGCAAGACCATGCCAAAGAGCTGGTGGACGTTTTCTCTGGTAATATCTTTGGTAGAGACGCCGTCGATCTTGATTGAGCCGGAATTGATCTCATAAAAGCGCATCAGCAAGTTGACGATAGTGGTCTTGCCGGCGCCGGTTGGCCCAACCAGGGCAACTTTTTCACCAGGAGCAACTTCAGCGGTGAAGTCGTGGACGATAACCTGCTCTGGGTAGTTGTAGCCAAAGACCACATGCCGGAAGCTGACCTGGCCTTTAACGTGATCCAGATGCTTTTTGCCTTCTTCTTTTGGCATTTCTTCTTCGTCCAAAAAGTCGAAGACCCGGCGGGAAGCGGCCAGCAGCATTTCTAAACTCGAAGCCATTTGCCCCAGGTTTTGCAAGGGCTCTGAGAAAAGGCGGATGTAGATCATGAAGGCCACGATGGTCCCGAAGCCGATCTGCCCTTGGTGGGCGGCGATGGCACCGACGATGCAGACAACCACGTAAGCAGCGTTGCCGGCAAACTGCATGATTGGATTCATGGAGCCGGAAAGAGCATTGGATTTCCAAGCATATTCATAAAGCTGGTCATTGACCTGGTCAAATTCCTGGCCAAGCTGCTTTTCTCCATTGTAGGCCTTGACAATTGCCAAGCCAGTGTAGCTTTCCTCAACTTTCCCGTTTAAAGCGCCCAGCGTTTGCTGCTGGCTGTTGTAGTAGCGCTGTGATGAGGAAATGAGGCCGGTGGAGAAGATGAAGCCCAGGAGGGCGGTAATCATCCCGGCCAGGGCCATGATCCAGTTGGTCATGAGCATCATGACGATGGAACCGACCAGCATGGCCAAAGAGGAGACCAGGTTGGAAATACTCTGGTTCATCATTTGCCCAATGGTGTCAACGTCGTTGGTTACCCGGCTCAAGGTGTCGCCGGTTGTGTGGCCGTCAAAATATTTTAGGGGGATGCGGTTGATTTTTGCGGAAATATCTTGCCGCATCTGCTTGGTCATAGTCTGCGTAATCGTGGACATGGTCCAGGCTTGATAAAGGTTGCAGAGGCCGGCAATGAAATAGATTATTATCAAGAAAGTACCAATTGAGCCAATTTTCTTCATGTTCATCGGGCCGGTCAAGCCTGCGGAGATCAAGTTGGTGACTTCTGACAGCTTGCTTGGTCCCCAGACGTTCAAAAGGGCACCAATAACCGCGACGATGATGGAAAGAATCAAGCCGAGCCGGTAGCGGCCCAGGTAGGCGATAAACTCTTTAGCGGTCTTCAGGTTGGAGGCAAAACCTGTATTTTTCTTACTCATGGCTCATTTCCTCCTTTGACAATTGTGAAGAGACGATTTCCTGGTAGCTTGGACAATTCTTGAGCAGGTCGTCGTGCTTGCCCAAGCCAACGGCCTTGCCGTGTTCCAGGACCAAAATCTGATCAGCGTCTCTGATAGTGCTGACTCTTTGAGCAACGATAACTTTAGTAGTGTTTTTTAGCTTTTTGCCTAAAGCTTCCCGCAAAAGCCGGTCGGTTTGGAAGTCAAGAGCGGAAAAACTGTCGTCAAAAAGCATGATTTCTGGCTTGCGGGCAACAGCTCTGGCAATAGAAAGCCGCTGCTTTTGCCCACCAGACACATTGCTGCCGCCTTGGGCGATCGGGGCGTCAGTTTTTCCAGGCATCTGGTCAACGAATTCACTGGCCTGGGCGGTTTCAATCGCCTGGTCAAGCTCTTCCGCGCTTTTGACCCGGTCGGCCTGGCCAAAGCTGATATTGGACTTGACTGTTCCTTTAAACAAAATGGCCTTCTGGGTCGCGTAACCGATCCGGTCCCGGAGGCTGGTCCGCTTGTAGGACTTGATGTCCTGGCCATCGACCAAAATCTGTCCTTTAGTTGGGTCATAAAAGCGGACGATCAAGTTCAGCAGGGTAGTCTTGCCCGACCCGGTGCTGCCGATAATGGCAAAAGTTGAACCAGGCTCGACCTTAAAAGAGAGATTCTTCAGCACTTCACCGCTAGTGCCAGGATATTTGAAGGAAACATTTTTGAATTCGATAGAGCCTGCCGGACCTTGACTGGCAGTTTCAGTTCCGTCAGCCATTGAGTCAGGAGTATCTAGAACCTCGCTGACTCTTTGGGCGGAAACGGATGCCCGGGGCCAGAGAAAGACGATCATGGACAGCATCATAAAACTCATGACAATCTGCATGGCATAACTGGAGAAGACGACCATGTCGGAAAAAATCCCCAGCTTTTGCCCGCTAGAAGCGCTGGTGATCAGGGATGCACCTAAAAGATAGATAACCAGGGGCAAAAATGAATTGATGAACTGAACGGAGGGGTTGAAGATGCTCATGACGTGGAAGGCGGTCATGTTGTTGTCGGTCAGTTCGTTGTTAGCCCGGGCAAACTTGTCTTGCTGGTATTTTTCCGCATTGTAGGCCCGGACGACTCTGATCCCGGACAGTTGTTCTCTGGTGACTCGGTTCAGGTTGTCGTTTAAGGACTGGATCTTTTTAAAGCGGGGCATGGCAACTGTCAAGCCGATGGCAAGTACAACCGTGATCAGCAAGAGGGCCAGTGCCGTTGCCGCGGTCCATTGCCAGGCCTTGTTCAAGATTTTAACGATCGCCCAAGTGGCCATGATCGGTGACATGAACATAAATGACATCCCCATGCCAATAAAGTTCTGAATCTGCGTGATATCGTTGGTTGTGCGGTTGATAAGAGAGTCACTTGAGAAGCGGTCGACATCCTGCATGGCCATGTGGATAGTCTTTTGGTACATTTCATGGCGCAAGCTTTTAGCCAGGCCAGCCGAGACAAGGGCGGCCAGGTAGTTGGCCAGAATCATGCCGATCCCAGCCCCAACAGCGCAGGCCAACATCCAGGCCCCCTGGACCAAAATATCGCCCATTTGGGCCTTGGGCGTTTCAACCAGCTTGGTAATGGCTGACATATAGTCCGGCATCTTTAGGCTGAGCCAGACGGTCATAATGATGGCTAAAAAGCAGACTGCGGTTTGGGCAGCTTCCCGCGGAGTCAGATAATGCAGTGCTTTCTTCATCTTTTCCTCCTTAACGAAAATCGAAATAACGATACCTAGCTATTAATTTAGGCATTATTTGGCTTGATAAATCGACTTGTAAGCCTGGACCAAAAGAGAGTGGAGAATTCCTTGCTCTGTCTCAGTCATTCCGCTTAAAAGGCGGTCTCTGGTTTCAATCATGTTCTGTTTGGCTTTGCCTTCGACTTCCAGGCCTTTGTCAGTGATCCGGGCCTGCTTGCTTCTGCGGTCCTGGGGATCCTCAACCAGCTGGATCATCCCTTTTTCTTCCAGGCGCTTGACCAAGCCGGCTACCGTTGACTGGGCGATGTGGAGCTGCTTTTCAAGCAGTTTAAGAGGCAGCTGCCGCTTGCCAGCCAGTGAAAATTGCCGCAAGATTGCTGCTTGAGATGGGGTGACGTCCAGCTTTTTCATGTGCTGGGTCATCTGCCGGCTGATTTCATCGTGGATCATCTTGATTTGGAAGGGGATGTCCGCGTCTTCAATTTTTGGTTGGCCAAATTCTTTCAAAATAAAAACCTCCTTTTCAATGATTCACT
>NZ_JBJEES010000057.1:0-9994 GCF_051873315.1 Lactobacillus sp. | reverse complement strand
GGGTAAACGATCAGCGGCTTTTGACTTAAAATTTGCCGGGCGTGGATGTGGCCTAGGGCAAAGTAGTCATAGCCCAGCTCCTTCATCTTGCTTAAATCGAAAGGAGCGTAGACATTCCCGCTAGCCGCTCTTTGGGCCGCGTGCATAAGACCAATTGTATAGCCCTCTTTTTCCGGGAACTGACCCAGCATGTCTTCTTCAATGTGGTTCTGGCTGTAGGAAAAGCCGGTCACGTTGTAGGAGAAGCCATTTTTAGTCTTGAAAAATTCCCGGTCAACTTTTTCCTGGTCGCCCAACAGGCAGAAGTATGGGCTGTTTTCGACCAAAAGATCCTGCCGGGTCATGTAGTCGTGGTTGCCGAAAATCATGACCACTTGGATCTGGGCGTCAGTCAGCCGCTTTACCTGCCGGGCTAAAAAGAGCTGGCTGGCCGGAGAGGGCTTGTTTGAGTCAAAGGTGTCGCCGGCGATTAAAACCAGGTCGACCTCTTCTTTTAAGGCCAGGTCCACGATCCGGGTCAAGGACTGGGCTGCTGACTGGCGGATTTCAGCATATTCCCTGTTTGGCAAAAAAGATAGTCCACGAAATGGGCTATCTAAGTGCGCGTCAGCTAAATGAATGAATTTCATGATTAGGCTTTTCTCAAATCCTCATATGCTTCAGACAAGGGCTGGCCGATATTCTTTTGTACGTCATTGAGCAGGGTGTAAACTGCTTGTTCTGCCAAGAGCATATTTTGCAAGGTGGTGTTTTGGCCGACCCGTTCGTTCAAGCTCTTGAAGTGGTCTTGCTGCTCTTCAGTCAGTTCCTTGCCAGTTTGCTGAGCTTCCATGATTTCCATTTGGGCAGCGTCCAGTTCCTTGAACAAGGCAAGGCTGTCAGCATCTGCCTTAACGGCGTCCATGGCTTGCTTCAAAGCAACAAACTGTTGGGTTTCCCGCAAGTCGTTAGCTAATTGGTTGGCAGTGTCGTAAATGTTGACCATTTTTTCTTTTCTCCTTTTTTATTCCATAAAAATACTGTTTGCTTATTTTCCAGTAATCTTATTGTACCATGACTGAATCGTTGATTCGGCATTCTTTACGCCATCGCTGATCGATTCTTTCAGCTTCTGACTCCAGCCCGATGAACTTGACGAAGAGCTGGAAGTTCCGTTGCTCTGGGCCATGGAATCGGCCGATTGGACGGTGAAGCTGGTCTGCTTGCTGTAAGGCAAAATCCTGGTCATTTCGTCCTTATAAAGGGTGGTGATCCCGGTTTCAGAAATCCCCTGCATGTAGTGGTTCTTGTCGGTTGTGTCAAAGCCGACCCAGGTAGCCACGACCACGTCCGGGGTGTAGCCGACGATCCACTGGTCCTTGGTCCCGTATGCAAAAGATACTTCAGTAGACCCGGTCTTGCCGGCTACTGAGTAGCCGGCTGGTTTGGCGTTAACGGCTGTCCCGGAAGTGAAGACGCTGAGCAGCATCTGGGTCATCTCCTTGGCCGTGTCAGCTGAAATGATCTGGCTGGTCCCGGTATTATTGTTTTCCGCGATCACGTTACCGCTGGCGTCAGTGATCTTGGTAATCATGTAAGAGCTGTCCGGCAGCTTCCCGCTGTTGGCAAAAGCCGAGTAGGCCCGGGCCATCTGCAAGGGACTGACCCCGGTGGAAACCCCGCCCAAGGCCAGGGCCAGGTTCTGGTCGCTCTTTGAGACGGTAATGCCAAACTTCTTCAAGTAGCTGACCCCGGTGGAAACCCCGATCTTGTTTAAAAGCCAGACAGCCGGGACATTCTTGGACTGGGCCAGGGCCTGGTACATTGGAATCGTGGTCGAATATTGGTTGTCGACGTTGACCGGCTCATAGCCGTTCTTGCCGAACTTCTGCCGTTTGTTGGAGAGATCTGAGTCATAGTGGTAGCCGTTCTCCAAAGCCGGCGCGTAGACGGCCAGGGGCTTGATGGCACTGCCGGGCTGGCGCTGCATCTGCGTGGCCCGGTTGTAGCCTCTGAAGACGTGCTTGCCGCGTCCGCCGACCAGGGCCTTGACTGCCCCGGTTTTGGGGTCCATGGCCACGCTGGCTCCTTGGGCCCGGGAGGTGCCGGCTGGGTTGGTCGGAAAGTTGTATTTATTCTTGAAGCTGGCCTGCATGGACTTTTGGTAGTTTTGGTCCAGGGTCGTGTAGATCTTCAACCCCTTGCTCATGATCTCGTTTTCGCTGAGGCCATACTTGCTGATGGCTTCAGAGATGACGGCGTCAAAGTAGTAAGGGTACTTGTAGCCGCTGGTGGCCTTGTAAGTGTCGACCAGGTTCATCCCCTCTTTTTTGGCCTGGTTGGCGGTCTTCTGGCTGATGGACTTGTTGTCGACCATCAGCTGCAGGATGAGGTTTCTTCTGGAAACTGAGTGCGAGAGGGAATCGATTGGGTTGTAGTAGGAAGGGTTCCGCAAAATGCCGGCCAAGGTTGCCCCTTCAGCTACCGTCAATTGGCTGGCGTTCTTGCCGAAGTACTTGCGGCTGGCGTCCTGGACCCCGTAGACCCCGTTGCCAAAGTAGGCATTGTTGAGGTACATGGCCATAATCTGTTTTTTAGAATAGACCTTGGTCACCTGGATGGCGTAGAACATTTCTTCTACCTTCCGGGACAGGGTCTGCTGCTGGGTCAAAATGGAGTTCTTGACCAGCTGCTGGGTGATGGTCGACCCGCCCCCGGCGATATTGCCGCCGTGGATGACATAGCTGACCGCCGCCCGGAGAATGCCTTTCGGGCTGATCCCGATGTTGGTCCAGAAGGTCCGGTCTTCGGTGGCGACTACGGCCTTTTGGACATTGGGGGAAATCTTGCTCAAGCTGACATAGGTCCCCTTGCCTGAAGACACGGATCCGGCCTTTTTGCCATTCTGGTCATAGATGACCGTGGTCTTGGCCAGGGACGCCTGGAGGTTGGACAGGTTGGCTGTTTTGACTTTAAAGGTATAATAAGAAGATACAGCTAAAAAAAGGCTCAAAACGATCAAAATCAACCATCTTATCAGTTGGAAGCGGTAGTTGATCCTTTTCAGCCATCCCCACAAGCCCTTTTTGGGCTGGGAGTCGTTCATTTGTTTACGCGCTTTGCGCCTGTTTTCCATTGATATCTGCTCCTTCGTTAGAACATAGTCTAAACAGTTTGATTTTAACATAAAAGCTGCCCGCGGCTATCTTCCGAGAAGCAAGTTATCCATTTCTTAATTGCGCTAATAAGGTTTTTAGAAAGAAAATAAATCCCGTCATGATCTATCATTTCAGCTTAATCTATCCCGCAGACCGTCCTCCCGTCTCTGTCAGCGACCTTCTAAGGCAGCTCTTGATTCCCCGCAAGTGGCGGCACTATCTAAGAACTGAGAAGCAGGTTTTAGTCAATGGCCAATACCGCAGCTTTAACCAACTGGTCAAGGGCAATGAAAAAGTTGACCTCTACTTAGACCAGGTGGAATCCCTCCAGGGGGACTACCCGGCCAGTGGAAAAATGCCAAAAGTCGTCTATGAAGACGAAAATGTTTTAGTCATTGACAAGCCCAAGGGGCAAAAGACCCACCCCAACCAAGGCGAAAACGGGACTGCCCTTAATGACTGCGCCAGCTACTTAGGCTACAGTCCCTATATCGTCCACCGGCTGGACATGCTGACGGGCGGGCTCTTGCTGGTCGCTAAAAATCCCGCTGTCGTCCCGATCTTAAACCGGCAGCTGACCAGCAAGACTTTAAGACGAGACTACCTGGCCACGGTTGATTTAAACAAAGCAATACCTAATAGCGGCACGATTGACCTGCCGATCGGGCAAGACCCGTTTGATCAAAGAAAAAGGCAGGTCAAAGCTGACGGCTTAAAGGCGGTCAGCCACTTCCAGGTCTTAGAAAAAGACGAGGAGAAAAAGCAGGCTAAACTGCTGGTAACTTTGGAAACCGGCCGGACCCACCAGATCCGGGTCCACTTGTCGGCCTCAGGCTGGCCGATCGTGGGTGATCCCCTCTACAACCCAAATTTTGCCGGCGAAGACTTAGCTTTAACCGGCTGGCAGCTGACCTTTGTCAAGCCCTACAGCTTTGACCAGGTTACAGTTAGATTGGACAAATGACAGCAAAAATTTAATAAGAACAAAAGAAAAGGCCCTGTAGCAGCAAATGCTGTTACAGAGCCTTTTCACATGAAGAAAATTCTGAAGATTCAGATTATTCTTCGTTAAGTGAGCTTCTGTCGAATGAAGCGTCAGCTTCCTTGTCGTCGATTGATGGAGTACCCATCCAGCTGATCATTTCCTTCATTGAGTCAGTGATAGCTTCAGTACCTGGCAAGAGCAGCTTACGTGGGTCGTAACCCTTCTTGCTCTTGTCTTGGTCCTTGCCTTCTTCGATGTACTTGCGAGTAGCTTCTTGGAATGCAAGTTGGAATTCAGTGTTGATGTTGATCTTTGAGATACCCAAAGAAATTGCCTTTTCGATTTGGTCTTGAGGAATACCTGAACCACCGTGCAATACAAGTGGAGTTTCAGGAACAGCTTCAGCGATTTCCTTAAGACGGTCGAAGTTCAAGCCGCTCCAGCCTTCTGGGTAAACACCGTGGATGTTACCGATACCGCAGGCAAGCTTGTCAACGCCAGCAGCTACGAAGGCCTTAGCGTCTTCTACTGAAGCAAGTTCGCCGGCACCTTGGTTTTCACCGATCTTGCCGATTTCAGCTTCAACAGAAATGCCGCGTTCGTGAGCCAGCTTGATGATTTCCTTGGTCTTGGCCAAGTTTTCTTCAGTTGGCAATGCGTGACCGTCGAACATAACGCTTGAGTAACCAAGCTTGATACATTCAACAGCTGAGTCGTAGTCACCGTGGTCCAAGTTCAAAATAACTGGAACTGAGATGTTCATTGAGTCCATTGAGTCTTCTACCAAGTCCTTAACGAGCTTGTAGCCACCCATGTACTTAGCAGCACCAGTTGAAACTTGAATCAACAATGGAGTTCTGGTTTCTTCAGCACCACGAAGAAGAGCGCGGGTCCATTCCAAGTTGTTAGTGTTGTAGGCACCAACAGCGTAGTGTTCCTTACGAGCCTTCTTAAAAATGTCATTACCGTTAACGAAATAAGCCATAAAAATACCTCCTAAGCTTCTTACGACTCTATTGTACCCAATAATGAATATTTGAGCAAACAAATTCTTGCCTGTAAGCGCTTTATACCAAAAATATTTGTGTTCGCTTTCTCTATGCGGAATTCCTAGCGCATTTTGAGGACAACCTTGCTGCCAACAGGCAGGCCGCCGCTCAGCCTTTGCTCATAGAGCCACTTGGCATCGCTGACCGACAAACGGACGCAGCCATGACTGTCCGGTTTCTTGCCCAGGGTAGTCAAGTGAGCTCCGCCCTTGTAGCCATAGTTGTACTGGCCAACTTTAACCCCGGAGCCAAAATTGTTGATCGGGACTGAGTGGAAAAGGTAGACCCCGTGCTGGTGGTAGGAAACATAGTAGCGGGCCCCTACCCCGTTGCTGTTGTAAAAGACCTCACCAGCTTCTTCTTGGATCCGGTAGTTGCCGACCGGGGTCCGGCTTTCGCCGTTTTTCTTGATCGCGCCCGGGGAAGCATACATGGTGTAAATGACTTTCTTGCCGGACATGACATAGGCCCGGGCCCCGAGGATAGAGACGCGGATCCAGACATTCTTATACTTGGCAAGGTCAGGGTACTTGCGCTTGGTTTCGCTGGAGTACAGGTAGTAGCGGCCGGTCATCGGACGCATGTCGCTTGGGTCAGCGTAGGGTCTGTTGTTCTCTTTCTTGGCGACCCGCTCCTTCTTAGGGGGATGCTCCTGGACCTTGCTTTTGCCGCCGACTTCCGGCAGGGGCTCAAAGACTGGAATGATCATCAAGCACGCGATTATGGCAATCAGCAGCATTCCGATACGTTTATGGGCCTTGTTCATCAATTACACTCTTTTCCTAATCTTCTTTTTATAACTCTGCAACCGCCAGCAAAGCGATTTCACAAAGGATTAAGTTTATTATCTTACAAATCACATGAAAAACCTAGTCAAACCACTTCAGTTTGCCCGAAATTTAAAGAAAAAGCAATCCAAAAAGGATTGCTGCGTGAAATCTTATTTGATTTGTAATAAATGACATCTGACTGTAAAACGGGTCGTGCCGTCATAAGTACATGTGAATAGGCTGAGGTCGTACTTACTGCGGACCATCTTGCTGATGGCGGTCGGCTGCAGGACTTCCATTTTCTGAACCTGGTAGACGTAACGCTGGCCAGTTGCGGCTTCAAAATAAATCTTGTCGCCGACTTTCAGCTGGTTCAAGCGGCCAAAGTGGTTCACGAAATTGTGCCCGGCCACGGTCCAGTCCCGGTCTTCTGCCGTCCCCGTATAAGTCGCCGGAGATACTTCCAGCTGGCTGAAGCGCCACTTGCTAGCTACCGGCAGGGTTAAGTTCAAAGTCGGGAAATTGAGATAACCACTGTAGGCTGTTCCGTTGACTTTAATCGTGCTCTTGCTTGATTTCTCAGTCTTTGGCGTCTGCTCGAGCGTCCGGACGATTGCCTTGGCAGAACTGCCGGCGCGGTAGTCTTCAATTAGGTTGTGAGCCAGCAATAAGCCGGCCAGCAAGATAAAGATGGCTCCTAGCGCCATTTTGATTCTGCCCTTTTTTCTCATCTTTTACCCTTTCTTCTGATCAGCCCAGCCCCAGACAAACAGGGTGAGGCCCGCCAAAGCAAAGAGTGGGATCGGCCAGTTCAATTGCCCGGTCTGCGGCAAGCGCGGAGTTTGCGGCAAAGTCGGGACCGTGCTGCCTGTCGGTGTCTTGCCATTGCTCTTGCTGGTCTTCTTCTTAGCCGTAATCGTTGGCGTGCCTGGATACTGCGGCTTGCTTGAAACCTTTCGGTTACTTGAGCTTGAAGAAGACGGCGTACTTGGCGTATTAGGTGTGGCCGGATTAGACGGCGTCTTCTGGGTGTCCTTTGGTTGAGCTACGATATTATTAACCGTCTGCCCGTCAATTGTATATGGCAAGACCAGGCAGAAGGGGTTGATCTTCTCATAGCCAGCAGCGCTGGTCGTTTGCACTACCAGGTAAACCGCGTTTGACTCCAGGTTGATTGAGGCATCCCCGCTGGATGAAATCTCAGTTGTCTGCGCGCTGAGCTGCTTGTCAGCAACATAATTAGCCAGACTGCGGGCAAAATTCGCCGACATAATCTCATTTTGCGACATGCCCGCAATATCCTGGCTCATTTCGGCAAAGTCACTGGTATATTGATACTTTTTCGCTGAATCAAGCTTGGCAACTTGATAAACCACTAAATTCCCGCCGGAAATCGCCTTGCCAGTCTTCTGGTCCCGCATCTGCACTGTCAATGAGCCAGTATCAGCTGCTTGAACAGGATTGACCACGGCAAAAGCTAAAAACAAGCTGAGCAAGGCAACTAACAAGCCAACTTTGTTCGACTTGGAAAGCAAGCTGTCCACCCTCCTTCTATTTATGTCTTTCTTGCCTGTGTTCCTTTATCAGCTGGCCCAGCCAAATAAGAACCAGGAGGAACATCAAGGCTACTACACTATAGTATACAACTTTTTTAAGCGGCAAATGGAAGGCATCCTTGGTCTTCTCTGCCGGATTCTTGACCCTGACTCCCCTGATCAAAAGCCGCTTGGTATTGATCCCGTAAGGAGTGCAAGTCAGCAAGGTGCAATAGTCCTTGCCTTTAACAACTTTCAAATATTTAGAGCTGTCCGGCTTGACGACATGAATCGCGTCGACTTTATAGCTGATCTTCCGGTCTAAAACAGTCACTGTAAAATGGTCACCCAGTTTGAGCTCATCCAAGTCCGTAAATAGCGTCGCGCTGGGCAGGCCCCGGTGGCCGACCAAAACCGCGTGGGTCGACTTACCGCCAATCGGCAAGCTGGTGCCTTCCATATGACCGATCCCATCCCCCAGGACTGCCTTGGCCGTGCCATGATAAATCGGCAGATGGACCCGGATCTTGTGAATATCGACATAAGCCATCACGTCTGTTGATGGCACCACCAGGTCTTGCCAGTAGCCGGGGATAATTTTGGGATGATAAAAGGCGGCTGGCGTTTGAGCTAGCCGCCTATTATACTTTCTGGCCTTGGCAAACAAGTTGGCTTTCAGCCGCTTGTTTTGCCTGGCCGCCAGCTTCGCGTAGGCGTCAGCCTTCCGGCCACTGTTTTGAGTATTGAAGTGGTCGCTGACGATTGGGTACAGGGAGATGGCAAAGCCGGCCAAAATGACCACTAAACGAATGATCAGCGTATTTCTCTTAGTTTGCACGCTTCTTCTTCAAGCTTGGAGCTGCGATAGCGGCAATAACCACCAGGGCACCTGCTGCCAGGAAGATGTAGCGGCCCATGCCACCAGTGCTTGGCAGAACGAAGGCGCTGTCGGACTTGTTGTTCACAGTGGTTTCGATGACGCCTGAAGCCGTGTCAGCTGACAAGGCAGAGTTATTAACAGACAGTGAAGTCAAAGCAGCATCAGCAGAGTTTTGCTTGTCAAAAGTTGCTGAAATCTTGAATTCGATGTCGTCAGCCTTCTTGTAGCCCTTTGGCACCGTGCTTTCGACGATCTTGTATTCACCCTGGTCAAGACCGGAGAATTGGAACTTGGTCCCGTCAACGATCTTGGCAACAATGCTGCTGTTGTCAGTAGTCTTGTCTGGGTTGATAGTAGCGATAGTCTTGTAAGTGTCGCCATCCTTCTTTTGCAGGGTAAAGCCCGCTCCAGTCAATGGCTTATTGCCGTTACCAGTCTTGTTGACTACCAGTTCGTAAGTGTAAACCTTGGCATTCTTGTTGGTAGTCGTACCAGTACCGTTGCTGTATGGGTTGTTGGAGTAAGTCAGCTTAACATTGTTGACGTTGCCAGCTTGACCGACTACGGCGTTTTCGTTCAGCTTGGTGTTGTAAGTTACGACGATGGTGTCGCTAGTCTTAACCGTGCCAGCTTCAACCAGCTTCTTAAGGTCAGTCAATTCAACCTTGAAAGTGGTGCTGCCGTCGTTGTTCTTAGTAGTAGTTACAGTGTAGTCGGTACCCTTGGTCAATTTAGTAGCGCCAGTAGCGTTGATCCCCTTAGCATAACCAGAAGTTACGTTTTCAGCTTGAACAACGATTGAGCTTTCGTCCAAGGTCAAGCCCTTTGGCAGGGTGTCAGTAAAGTAGTAAGTGTAGTTGTCGTATGACTTGATTTGGCTGGAGATGGTCCCAGTAACCATAAATGGAACAGTGTCGCCAATGTTGTAGTCAGTAGCGTCTACATAGTCTCTTGAGCTAGTAGCACCCGGGTTGCCTTCCAGAACCTTCTTGTGAACAGTTGGAGTGGTGGACTTAACGTTCAGAGTCACGTCCTTGTTAACCAGGCCAGTCAGCAGAGTTGCTGAGTAGTTGTGCGGGTCACTTGCATTGTCCGCGGTCGCGTCAGCCAGCAGGTAGTAACCGGCGTTGTCAGTAGACAGGGTGTTTTCCCCGCTCTTGAAGGTCTGGTCAGCTTCCAGCTTGGCTGAACTGATCCCCTTGTAGGCAGCGTCAGCGAACTTCCGCAAGGTTGCGTCTTCACCCGCAGTTGAGTTGTCTGACTTGGAGTGAGCCTTGATGAAATCCTTCAAGCCATCAAAGTCGCTGACGGTTTTACCGCTGGCGTCACTTGCGGCCTTTAAAACGATGTCCTTGTACTTGCTGTTTAAAGTGTAAGTTACGGCATCGTCAGAACCGACTTCAGCCTTCAAAAGCTGATAGCCATTGTACTTTGAATCAGTACCGTTGATTGTTACCTTGATTGAACTGGCCGCGTGGACAGTCTGCAGGCTGGCCGGAATGGCAGCGAGCAGGCCGAACAGCAAAACCAGGGCGCTGAACAGGCTGCTCAGCTTTCTCGTCATTTTACTAGTCATGTTTTCCTAACCGAATCATAAAACTTACTAAATCTTGATAATCACATCAGTATTGGTAAGTT
>NZ_JBJEES010000056.1:0-2694 GCF_051873315.1 Lactobacillus sp. | reverse complement strand
GAATCTTATGATGTATTTTGCCGCCATTGATCTTGGTATGATTATCTCAACAAATCAAGCAAGAAAGAAAAACATCTAAGCAATACGGAGGCACAACATGAAGAATGTAGCATTAATCACTGGTTCATATGGCGGTCTGGGTACTTGCTTCGTCAACATCCACGCTGAAAAGGGCGGCGACTTGATCCTGGTTGGCCGCAGCCAGGCAAAACTGGACAAGCAAGCTGAAGAAACCAAGAAGAAGTACGACGTCAATGTTTTGACTCTGGCAGTTGACCTTTCAAAGCCAGAAGCAGCTCAAACCATTTACGACTTTACTAAGAAAGAAAATGTGCTGCCAGACATCTTGATCAACAATGCCGGTTTCGGTGGCCAAGGGGACTTCGCCAGAGAACGGACCATGGAACAGGACATGTCCATGATCGCCGTCAACGTTGAAACTCCAACCAGAATCTTGAAGCTCTTCTTGAAGGATATGATCAAGCGGGGCAGCGGCAAGGTCTTGAACGTATCTTCAACCGCTGCCGTAATGCCAGGGCCACTGCAAGCAGTGTACTACGCAACAAAGGCCTACATGACTAGCTTCTCAAACGCACTTTGGCGGGAATTGGAAGGCACGGGCGTAACTGTAACTTGCCTGATGCCTGGTGCGATGACTACTGGTTTTGTCAGCGCAGGTGGTCTGGGCGACACTGCTCTGTTTGACAAGGCGCAAAGCCCAATGCCAGTTGCCAAGGACGGCTACGAAGGAATGCTCAAGGGTGAACTGAACGTGACTTCTGGCTTGGTAGGGATGCAGAAGATCTTCCTGCCAATGTCACCAATGATGCCAAAGAAGTTGCTGATGAACAATGTCTACAACATGCAAGTTCGCGGCAGCTCAAAGAAGTAATTGAAGCTATAAATACAACAGCTCAATTGAAAGGAAATGATAGCAATAAACACCGAAGCAAACAAGCGGATCATTGACCTGGTCAAGTAAGAATATATGGAAAGAATTCCTTCTTTTGTCAGAAATCACGCGACTGGCAAGACCTGTCAGCTGATCGCCAGGGAGTTCCCGGAGATCTACGCTGAATTTGAAAAAGCAGAAGTTAGCGCTGATGCCCAAGAGCAGATGCGCAAGATCGTCAACGACATTTTCGAAGAAAGAATGGCCAAGCATCACATGTAACTTGGCACGAAGTGATTGGCTTTAGGCAGGATATGATGTTCAGAAAGAAGCCTAAAGCTCGTAAACTAAAAGCATGATCAAGAGAGCAAAAAATAGATAACCGAAACAAACTGAAAATAGAAACAGGAGAAAACAAACATGGCTTACAAGACTACTAACCCATACACCGGCGAAGTACTGGCAGAATTCGACAACTTGACCAACGAAGAACTTGAAGGCAAGCTGGCTAAGGCCAACGAAACCTACAAGGAATGGTCAAAGACTACCTTTGAAGAACGGGCAGCTTTGATGAAGAAGGCTGCACAATTGGCAAGAGAACGCAGAGATGAACTTGCAGCCATCAACGCAACCGAAACTGGCAAACTGGTTACTATCGCTGCTTGGGAAATGAACCTTTGTGCAGACATCATGGAATACTACGCAGACAACGCTAAGGACCTGCTTAAGCCTCACTACGTAAAGACCACTGATGAAATGGCCGGTGACGCTGTCGGCATTTACCAGCCACTGGGCATCATCTACATGGTTGAACCATGGAACGTGCCATTCTTCCAAATGACCCGTCCAAGTGCCGCTCAATTGATGGCTGGTAACGTAGTTGTTCTTAAGCACGCAAGCAACTGCCCGCAATCAGCACTGGCAATGGAAAAGCTCTACCGTGACGCCGGCTTCCCAGAAGGCTGCTTCACCAACCTCTTTATTGACTATGAACAATCAAACGCATTGATCGCTGACAAGCGGATCTGCGGCGTAACTCTGACTGGCTCAACTCCAGTCGGCCGGCAAATCGCAGCTGAATCAGGCAAGAACTTGAAGAAGTGCGTTATGGAACTTGGTGGCTCAGACGCCATGGTCGTACTCCCAGACGCGGACTTGGGCAAGGCAGTTCAAGGCGCCATCATGGGCAGAATGACTATCTCCGGCCAAGTATGTGCCGGTGACAAGCGGATGTTCATCCACGAAAGCCTCTTTGACGCCTTCAAGGGCGGCGTAGAACAGGCAATCAACGGCATGGTAGCCGGTGATCCGCTTGACCCGAACACTACTCTGTCACCAGTCAGCTCAAAGAAGGCAGCCGACAAGATCAAGGCACAAATCGCCAAGGCAGTAAAAAACGGGGCAACTGCAGAAGAAGTAGGTCCAAAGGTGCCAGAAGGCGACGCTTGGGTACAACCAACTATCTTGACTGGTGTAACTCCAGACAACCCAATCTTCAACGAAGAAATCTTCGGGCCAGTATTGATGCTGTTCTCATACAAGACTGAAGACGAAGTAATCGAACTGGCAAACGGTACTGACTTCGGTTTGGGCAGCTCAGTTTACACTGAAGACCCAGCTAACGCAGCCCGCTTGGCAGCAGCCATGGAATCAGGTGCCGTATCAATCAACCAGCCAACCATGGCATCCCCAGCCATCCCATTCGGCGGGATCAAGACTTCAGGCTTTGGCCGTGAAATGGGCGCGGAGGGCATCCGTGAATTCACCAACGAGAAGTACATCAACAGTGCTCAAATCGACAT
>NZ_JBJEES010000055.1:0-10105 GCF_051873315.1 Lactobacillus sp. | reverse complement strand
TGATGACGTTGACGAAGATGTCAAGAAGGCCCGTTTGGCTGTTGTTCAAGCAGTCAGCCACGTCATCAAGTCAGCCCTGGACTTGCTGGACGTTAAGGCACCAGACGAAATGTAGTTTTTTATTTAAATTGAATGATATTAAATGCCTTGAATTTGCTTCAAGGCATTTTTTATTGGATAATGCTAATGGTGTTAGAGATTTTTGGGGAAATTTGATTAAAAAAAGCAGGATAAGTCAAGAATAATTAAATAACAGCTTTATTGAAATATAAAAGTGCGCTAAAATTAAAGGTATCTAAAACGCTTAAATATAAGATTAAGGGGCAATAATTATGAACTACAAAGAAAGAAGACAGCTGATTTACGAATTGATTCAAACCAACAAGATTGAAACGCAAGAACAATTGCTGCTCTTGCTGCAATCCCATGGAGCAAACGCAACTCAAGCCACCATCTCCCGTGACATTCACGCCTTGCACATCAGCAAGGTGCCAGATGATGATGGTCGCAGTTACTATGTCAAGGCGCCATCAGCTGCTGTTAACCGGGAAAGGCAGCTGAAAGACGCGATCCGGGAACGGGTGGCTACTGTTACTGCAGTTCAGTTCACGGTCGTTATTCAAACCAGCATGAAGCTGACTTACGCGCCAATTTTGGCAGGATTAATCGATGACATTGATAACGATGACGTAGTCGGCACGATTGCCGGCACCGATACCTTGCTGGTCATCTTAAAGGATGCTGAAGCAGCTGAACGCTTTGCTGACTGGGCACAAGCCATCGTCAAGGAACGGAAGATCTACTAAGGCGGCAGATATGGCAAGAATTTCGGTCTATATGACTGGCGGAATAGCGGCCTATAAGGCAGTCAGCGTTGTTCGCGGCCTGCAAAATGCGGGCCATGAAGTCCGGGTAGCAATGACGGCCAATAGCGAAAATTTTGTTGGACCGGCAACCCTGGCAGCCTTGACGAAATGGCCGGTTTTAGACGACTTGTTCAGTCCGAGCCGGCAGGCTGAAATCGCCCATATTGACCTGGCTGACTGGAGCCAGCTGGCTTTGGTTGTACCGGCTGATGCCAACATTTTGGCCAAGATGGCCCAGGGGATGGGGGATGATGCAGTTTCAACCACTCTCTTGGCCCTGCATTGCCCGCGCTTGATCGTGCCGGCAATGAACACCCACATGTGGGAAAATCCCGCTGTTCAGCGCAATATCCGCCTTTTAAAAGAAGGCGGCGACCGGATCATGGAGCCGGCCGTGGGCAGACTGGCTGAAGGCTACGCTGGCAAGGGGCGGATGCCGGAAGCTGAAGAAATCATGGCCTGGCTTGAAGAGCAGCTGGACTTGCCGGCAAAAGGCAGGAGAATCGTCGTCACTGCCGGGGGGACCCTGGAAGCCATTGATCCGGTCCGCTTTATCGGCAACCGGTCAAGCGGCAAGATGGGTTTCCGCCTGGCAGAAGCCGCGGCTAGAAGAGGAGCCGAGGTGGACTTGATTTACGGGAACGTTTCAGTTTCTTTGCCAAAAGATGCCCGGATCCACCTGCATCCCGCCTTGTCAACTCAAGCCATGCTAGAGCAGCTAGAAGAACTTTTCCCAGCTGCTGACGCCCTTTTGATGGCGGCAGCCGTCAGTGACTGGCGGCCAAAAGAAGCAGCTGACCACAAGCTGAAGAAGCAGGCCGGGGTAGAGGAGATGACCCTGAAGCTGGTCAAGAATCCGGACCTGTTAAAGACAATGGCCCAAAAGAAGCGGCCTGATCAAGTGGTCATCGGCTTTGCCGCTGAAACCAACGACCTTTTGGTCAATGCCAGCCGGAAGCTGGCGGAGAAGGGGGCCGACGCGATCGTGGCCAACGATGTCAGCGGGGATGCCTTTGGCGGCGACGAGGACCAGGTGACGGTCCTGGAAGCAGGCAAGGAGCTTGATCCTTGGCCGCGGATGAGCAAGCAGGCCGTGGCTGACCGCTTGATCGCGCTGACTTTGGACCGGCTGGCGGAAAAGAGCAAGTAACAGAAATAGAGGAAAAGGCCTTTTACTTGGTGAAAGGCCTTTTATTTTTTCTGAAACTTTTGCTAAAATGAACCGCTTTCACTATAATAAGAGTAAGAGTTTCGTAAAAAAGATTGGGAGACGAACGATGAAGAAAATTGATGCCCACCTGCACTTGGTGCGGGACCTGGCCAGCTACAAGGGGAGCGGCAGAAGCAATGCCTTAGGGGGCGGCCTGGTGGTCTGGGACAATGGCTTTAAAACCCGCCTCTTTCCGGCAGGCTGGGGAGATGACTCTTTTAGACTAGCTGCCGCGAAAAAAGTGATGGAGGAGCACGATGTGGCCAAGGCCGTTCTCTTGCAGGGCAGCCTGTACGGCTTTCAAAACTATTACAGCTGGCAGGCGGCTAAGGCGGATCCAGAGCATTTTGCTCCGGCTTTTTCCGTTGACCCCTTTGCCAGTGAAGCGGAAAAAATCGTCAAGCGTCATGTTGAAGATTTAGGCTTCCGTGCCTTGAAGCTGGAAGTTAGCCAGGCCGGCGGCCTCATGGGCTACCATTTGCCTTTTGACTTGGCGTCAGATGTGCGTTTGGGCAAGATTCTGGACTACCTCAGTTCTTATCCTGGCTTCGCGGTGGCTGTGGACTACGGAGACAGCAGCCAGGCCAGCCACCAGCCCCGGTCTTTGGCCCGGCTGGCTAAGCGTTACCCAGATTTGGACTTTGTTCTCTGCCATCTGTCTTTCCCCAAGCCCGGCCAATTGGCCTTGCTGGAAAAAGAATTGGCACTGTTGGCTCCTTTGCCAAACATCAGCTTTGATCTGGCGGCTTTGCAAGACATTTCCGGCGAGCAGACTTATCCTTATCCCTTCTGTCAGGAAGCGGTGGGCCTGGCCAAAGAAATCGTTGGGGCAAAAAGACTTTTATGGGGTAGTGATGCTCCCTGGTCAGCTACTTTCAATGATTACGGCCAGCTTTATTCCTGGCTGGAAGATTCGGGGATTTTTTCAGAAACAGAAATGGCAGATATATACTATGGCAATGCGGAAAGAATCTATTTCAAGGCAGACCACGTGGCGGCATTAAAAGCCAGCCGCGATCCGCTGTTTGAGGGAGATGCGTAAGATGGAAAATGCGAAAGTTTTGGTGGCGGGCTTGGCAGTCAAGAGCCTGCCCGAATTGGAAAAAGTCTGCGAGGTGACCTTTGCCCCGGAAGAGGCTGGCAAGGACTGGTACCTGGCTAACCTGGCGGAATTCGATGCCTTGATCACCGGCAAGCTGCCGGTTGACCAGGAACTGCTGGACGCGGGTAAAAAGCTCAAGATCGTTTCCGCGACCGGGGTTGGCTATGACCATATCGACGTGGACTATGCCAGCAGCCAGGGGATCATCGTGTCCAACTGTCCAGCCAGCGTCATGCAGCCGACGGCGGAAATGGCCTTTACCCTCCTTTTGGCCCTCAGCCGGAAACTGGCCCTCTACAATCAAGAAATGCGGCAAGGGCACTTTTTGGATACGGGCCTGGCGGAAAACCAGGGGCAAAGCCCGGTCGGCAAGACTTTGGGGATCTTCGGCATGGGGAGAATCGGCAAGACCCTGGCCAGCTATGCCCGGACTTTCGGGATGAACATTCTCTACCACAACCGCCACCAATTGCCGGAAGATGAAGAGCGGGCCCTGGGGGTCAGCTACGTCCCTTTGGCTGACCTGCTCAGCCAGGCCGACTATGTCAGCTTGAACGCGCCAGCGACGCCGGAAACTTACCACGTGATCGATGAAGCAGCCTTGAGCATGATGCAGCCGTCTGCCTTTTTGATCAATACTTCCCGGGGCAGCCTGGTCGATGAAGCGGCGCTTTTGCGGGCCTTAAAGGCCAAGCGGATCGCCGGGGCGGGCTTGGACGTGTTTGAAGAAGAACCGGACTTCAACAAGGAATTCTGCCAGCTGGACAATGTGATCCTGACCCCGCATGCTGGCAGCGCCACCCGGGAATCCCGGCACAGCGTCTTGCAAGAAGCCAGTCATAATATCGTCTCCTTCCTGGTCAACGGAGTTCCGGTCAACCGGGTCAACTAAAAGATGCGAAAGCATCTTTTTTTCGTTATCATTAAATGTAAAGCGATTTAAAGGGGGCAGAGAGCTTGCTTGATCCACAGCAGGTCTTAAAGAAGTATTTTGGCTATGACAGTTTTCGGCCAGGCCAAAGAGAAATTATTGAAAAAGTTATTCGGGGGGAGAATGTCCTGGCCGTTATGCCGACCGGGGGCGGGAAGTCTCTTTGCTACCAGATCCCGGCCTTGATGATACCGGGCACGACCGTAGTCATCTCGCCCTTGATCTCTTTGATGAAGGACCAGGTTGACAGCCTGCGCGAATATGGGATTCCGGCCGCGGCACTTAACAGCTCCACGGCCCAGGAAGACGTCAATCCTATCTTAAGAGCCTGCTATGAAGGAAAAATCAAGCTGCTCTACGTGACGCCGGAGCGCATGGAGATGGACTATTTCCGCTATCAGCTCAACTTCTTGGAGGTCAATTTGGTCGCCATCGATGAGGCCCACTGCATTTCCCAGTGGGGGCACGACTTCCGGCCGGCCTACCGAAAGCTGAAGGACGGGATTAATGCCCTCCATACCCGTCCTAATGTTTTGGCCCTTACAGCCACGGCCACCAAGGCGGTTAGAGAAGACATCGGCCAGCAGCTGGATATTTCTGAAAAGAATTTTGTCATCACCAGTTTTGAAAGAAAAAATCTTCGCTTCAAGCTGGTCAACGCGCCCAAAAACAGCCGGGCCTATATCGTCAACTATTTAAAGCAGCACCGGGGAGAAGCTGGAATCATTTATTCCAACACTCGGAAAAAGGTGGAGGGGCTGACCGAATTTTTGCGCCGGGAGGGCTTTAACGTTGCCGCCTACCATGCGGGGATGTCCAATGAGGAGCGGGCCCAGGTCCAGGACGACTTCCAATATGACCGGATTCCCTTGATTGTGGCCACGAATGCTTTTGGCATGGGGATCGACAAGAGCAATGTCCGCTTTGTTATTCACGCAAACAGCGCCAAGAATCTGGAGGCTTATTACCAGGAAGCCGGCCGGGCCGGACGAGACGGACTGGAAAGTGAGGCAGTAATGCTCTTTCACCCAAGCGATCTTAGGCAGTTCCGCTGGTTTATCGACAATTCTGAAGCTGATGAATCCTACCGGCAGGTCCAGTACCAGAAGCTGCAGACGATCAGCGACTATGCCAATACCGACGAGTGTCTGCAGCAATTCATCGTTCGCTACTTTGGCCAGGACTGCCCGCCTTGCGGTAAGTGCAGCAACTGCCTCAGCCAGGGTGATTTCCAGGATATAACGGCTGAGGCTCAGGCCATCATCGGCATGGTCTATGACTTAGACGGCCGCTATGGCAAAAAGATCGTTGCCCAGGCAGTAACAGGGTCTAAAGTCAAAAAAATCAGTGAAATCGGAGCAGATGAGTGTGTCCACTACGGTCTGCTCAAAGGGAAAAAGCAGACTGATGTAAGCAGCTTGGTCGACTACTTGGTCTCAAAGGGCTACCTGCAGCTGGTGGGGGACCGGTATCCCTTGGTCCACGTGACCAACCGGGGCTGGGACGTTCTGGACGGCAAGGCCAGGGTCAAAAAGCGCCAGGAAGCCAAAAGCGAGCAACTTGCTGAAACAGGCGGTGACCAGGTCCTCTTTGAAGAGCTCAGAAAGGCCCGCCGGATTCTGGCCCAGAAGCGAGGAGTGCCGCCTTTTGTCATCTTCTCTGACTTGTCCTTGCGGGACATGGCGGCCAGAAAGCCGCGAACGCCGGAGGAGCTGCTCCAGTGCAGCGGGGTCGGGGATGCAAAATTGGCCAATTATGGGAAAGCCATGCTGGCCGTAATCAAAGAATATGGATAAAAGCTGAAGAAAGCAGGTGGAGCAGATGGCTGATCATGTAGATCATATCGAAGTACGGGGAGCCCGCGTCCACAATTTGAAAAATATCGACGTTGACATTCCTTTGAATGAAATTACCGGCATTGCCGGGGTATCGGGGTCCGGCAAGTCCTCTCTGGCTCTGGGGATTTTGTACGCGGAAGGCTCCAGGCGCTATCTGGAGTCGCTGTCGACTTATACCCGCCGGCGGATGACCCAGGCGGCTAAGGCTGACGTGGATTCAGTCCGCTATATTCCAGCCGCCCTGGCCCTGCACCAGCGGCCGGGAGTTCCGGGAATCCGCAGTACTTTTGGGACGGGGACTGAGCTTTTGAACAGCCTGCGTTTGATGTTTTCCCGCCTTGCCTGCCACCGCTGCCCTAATGGCCACTACCTGCAGCCCAGTTTGAAGGTTGCGGCTGAGCAGCCCCTTTTTTGCCCGGAATGCGGCGCCCAAGTGGAAGCACCAGGGGCGGAAGACCTGGCCTTTAACAGCCGGGGAGCCTGCCCGACCTGTTCTGGGACAGGGATCGTCCGCTTGGTAAATGAAGCCAGCCTGGTTCCCAATGAAGACCTGTCGATTGATGAAGGGGCAGTTTTGCCCTGGAAGCGGCTGATGTGGTCCCTGATGCCGGACGTGGCCAGGGAGATGGGGGTCAGGACGGACGTGCCCTTTAAAGAGCTGACTCCGGAAGAAAGGGAGATTGTTTTTCATGGCCCGGCTGTCAAAAAGCGGATTCTGGTGCAGAATAAAAAGCAAAATAGTGGCGGTTACCTGGATTTCACCTACTTCAATGCCGTTTATACGGTTGAGAATGCCTTGAGCAAGGTCAAAGATGAAAAAGGGATGCAGAGAGTCGCCCCCTTCTTAAAAGAAGACCAGTGTCCGGACTGCCGCGGCAGCCGTTTGTCAGAAGCGGCCCGGGCCCCAAAGATCATGGGAGAAAACCTGGCTGAGATCTGCCAGAAGACTCTGACTGAAGCGATCGCTTGGGTCAAGAAGGTGCCGGCCTGGCTGCCGGAAGCCATGCGGCCCATGGCCCGCAATATCTGCTTATCCTTTACCGACACGGCCAAGCGCTTGCTGGACCTGGGCCTGGGCTATCTCAGCCTCGACCGGGCGGCTTCCACCTTGTCAACCGGGGAGCGGCAGCGGATGCAGCTGGCCCGGTCTGTCCGCAACCAGACAACTGGGGTCCTGTATATCCTGGATGAACCCTCAATCGGCCTGCACCCAGCTAACTTGACCGGACTGAATGAAGTAATGGAGGATCTGGTGGCTGATGGTAATTCGGTTGTTTTGGTGGACCACGACGTCCAGGTATTAAAGCAAAGTGACTGGATGATTGAGATGGGGCCAAGAGCCGGGGCAGAAGGAGGGAAAGTCATCGCTTCTGGCCGACCGGAGGACCTGGCGGCTAATCCGGATTCAATCATCGGACCATTTTTAAAAGAAAAAGGCCGTAAATTGCGGCCGGTCTGTCCGAAAGAAGAAATGTTCGCTGAAGGGCAGCTGGAGCTGAAAACCGGACCCCTGCATACGGTCAAAGGGCTGGAGCTGACTCTTCCTGTGGGCCGCTTTAACGTGGTCACCGGCGTCTCCGGGTCAGGCAAGTCGACCCTGGTCCTGGAGTCCCTGCTTCCGGCAATTGAAGCCCAGGCAGAAGGCCGGGATTTTCCAGCCCACGTCAAGGCTTTAAACAGCGGCCGGATTAAGCAGGTCAAGTTGATTGACGCCAGCCCGATCGGGATCAATGTCCGGTCAACTGTCGCTACTTATGCCGGCATCCATGACGATTTGCGGAAGACTTATGCCAAGCTGGACCAGGCAAAAAAAGCCGGCCTAAAGGCCGGGTCCTTTTCCTACAATACCGGCAGCCTCCGCTGCCCAGCTTGTGATGGGACCGGGACGATTTCTTTGGACGTGCAGTTTTTGCCGGATGTCGATATCGTCTGCCCTGCTTGCCGGGGGTCGCGCTACTCAAAAGAAGCGGCGGCCTTTAAGCGGAAGTGTCCGAATGGCGAAGAACTGTCTTTGCCAGACTTGATGGAAATGACGGTTGACCAGGCCCTTGAGTATTTAAGCGACTTGAAGGCAGTGGCCCGGAAGCTGCAGACTCTGCATGACCTGGGCCTGGGCTACTTGACTCTGGGTGAGCAAACTCCGCTTTTGTCCGGCGGAGAAGCCCAACGCTTGAAGCTGGCTTCAGAAATGAGCAGGGGCCAGGAAGATACTCTTTTTATTTTTGATGAGCCGACCATCGGCCTGCACCCCTTGGATGTGGCGACCCTGGTTCAGGTCTTCCAGCACTTGATCAAGCAAGGAGCGACCTTGATCGTGATCGAGCATGACCTGGACTTGATCCGGAACGCGGACTGGATAATTGACTTAGGGCCAGGAGGAGGCAAGGAAGGTGGCAGGATCATTGCAACGGGTACTCCGGCTGAGATCAAGGAAAATCCGGCCAGCGTCACCGGCCGCTACTTGTAATTTCTTTTATAAAAGCAAAAACCTTCAGAAGTTTTCCTTCTGAAGGTTTTAATCGTTATTGCTGCAATATTTTTTTAGAAAAGTTTGGCCTTTTCGCACAGATCGTCAAAGCGTTCCCAGAACTTGTCGTAGTTGGCGGAAGTTACCAGGGTCATTGGCCGGCCGTTTTCAGTTTCAAAGAAGCGGGCAGCCCGGTCGCCGTCAGTGTAGACGTCGGACTTGGTTTCCCGGGTCGTGGCGATTTCCGGGTAAAGGGCGCTCATGGTGGTCAAAACGTCCCAGAGGTAGTAAGTTGAGTCGACTTCAAAGGAGTTGACCAAGGCGTAGACATAGCCTAAGAATTCAAAGGCCGGGTACTTGCGGTTAACGGCAAAGTGCTGGCGCATTTCATCGGTCAGAGGCAGTTCTTCAGTTGATTCCAGACCAACCTGCTGGATCTTGATCTTGGAGTCCCAGACCGTCTTGCAGGCTTCTGGGTCCCACCAGGCGTTCCATTCCTGGGTCCCGTCAGCGCATGGAGCGTAAACGTTGCCGTGGGCGTTCAAAGACCCGCCCATCCAGTAAAGTTCTTCGATTTTGTCTTGAATGCTTGGGTCGATTTTCAGAGCCCGGGCTAAGTCAGTCAAGGGGCCAGTGAAGACCAGAGTAACCGGGCCGTCAGCGGCGTGGATCTTGTCGATCATGTCCAGGTGGGCCGGCTTAGCGGCAACTGGCGTTTCGACAGTGCCTTTTTCATTCAAGATCGGGAAGTGGTCAACGGAAAAAGCTGACACTCTCCAGGCTTCCGGGAACTGGTGGACTGCCCGGGAGTCGGACTTGGCTACTTCCAGCTTGTCGCCGCGCTGGTTGAAGCGGTCGATCAGCTTCCGGGACGCGGAAACGCCTGGTTCAACATAGCCATCAGCATCGGTTACCCCGACCCCGATCAGCTTGATGTCGGGTGCTAAAAGCATCAGCAAAAGTGAAGTAAAGTCGTCCATGTTGCTGTCATGGTTCAAGTAGAAGTTCTTCATGTTATCTTACCTTCCTAAAATCCTATAGTCTTAACAATAATATTATACGTGATAAGCTGACAAAAGACAGCCGTTTCAGTGAAAAAAAGTTTATTTTGCACTAAAAGTCGAACGAGCTTTGCCGTAGAAGAATTATTGTTAAAAGATGTTTATCTTTCTTCCGCCTTGGTCATGAAAAATCATTAAAATATTTTTGAGATTATAGGCGGATCAGTGTTAGAATAATACTTTTCGTGATAAAATCGTACGGTAAATGAATCGCGGGGAGGCAGACATGGCAAGTCAATTGATTGAAAATAAATTGAAATTGCTGCCGGAAAAGGCCGGTTGCTATCTGATGAAGGACGTCAACGGCAAGGTTATCTATGTTGGCAAGTCCAAGAACCTGAAAAACCGGGTCCGGTCCTACTTCAAGAGCAGCCAGGAAGGCCGCCGGGCCGAGCTGGTCAAAAACATTGCCGACTATGACATCATCGTGGTGGATTCCGACAAGGAAGCTTTTTTGCTGGAAATCACCCTAATCAAAAAGTACCAGCCCTATTACAATGTTGCTCTGAAGTCGGGAACAGGCTACCCCTACATTGAAATCACCAATGAGAGAAATCCCCAGGCCCGTCTTACCTCGATCGTCTACAAGGACAAGGGCGACTATTTTGGCCCTTACCCCAACGTCTACGC
>NZ_JBJEES010000054.1:0-10146 GCF_051873315.1 Lactobacillus sp. | reverse complement strand
AGCGGATCGAGGCCGTCGAGCTGATCGCCGACGCGCTGATCACGAAAGGCGCGCCAAGTGAGTGGAACTGGCTGTGGTGGATGCCGGCCATTTCCGTAATTTCCAAAAGCGGCAGGCCTTTTTGCAAAACCGCCCCGCCTAAGGACCGGTTGAAGGCCGTGCTGCCAAGTGGCGTGCAGATGCAGAGGCCAGTGCCCCGAAATTCTTCAAAGGCTACGTCGTCAAGTGACAAATTAATGTCTTGAGTTCTGACCGGGTTTTCAATCCGGATCTCGTTGACGGCGTAGTATGTCCCTTGAGAAGTTTCAGCTTGCAGCAGCGGATATTCTTCAACCGGCAACTGACCTGGGATCACATCGGTTAGGAACTCGCCTAATTCGGAGTCCTTGTAGTCCATGTAAAAGCCCAGGGTACCGGAGTGGATGCCGATAAAGACAGTTTCATCCAAAATGTCCAGGTACTTGTGAACGGCAAAGATAAAGGTACCGTCGCCGCCGATAACGATTACCCCGTGGGGGTGGTCTTCATCTTCCTCGAAACCGCAGGACACTAAAGCCTGGCGGATACTGTTAGCCATCTTGGCTGAATACTCATCTGGCCGGTGTACGATCGCGAAAGTTCTAGTCATTTTTTCTGCTCTTTCTTTACTTTTGCTGGATTTCATGCCTATATCTTAGCAAGAACCAGAAGCAGAAAACACATCATAGGATTCCACTTTTTCATCAGATCACGCCAAAAGCTGATCGTCACACCTTCCGGTCAGCGATCAGCTTCTCATGGGCCTGGATGTGGGCCAGGCGCTTTTTATCCCGGTTCAAGAGCAAAAGGAAGATTGCTTCAACCAAGGACGATGAAGCCAGGCGGGAAAAGAGGTATTCCTCTTGCAAGACTGTCTGGCCGATCGCGGTTGTCAGATGGTAATCGCTCCTCCCTGCCAAAGGAGAATCTGGCCGGTTGGTCATCGAGATGACCTTGATTCCTTTTTCCTTGGCCAAATCAGCCAGTTTTAACAAACCAGATGATTCACCAGAATTGGAAATCAGCCAAAGGCAGTCGCTGCTGTCCATATTCATGGTCTGGCCAATCACAGTTTCCATGGTCGGACTGGAAATCGCCAATATGCCTAATTGGTTCAGCTTGTAGACCGCGTCTTCAGCGACTGGATAGGTATCCCCTTCAGCCGCGACTTGGATCAGACGGCTTTTTTCCAAAAGATCCAAAACTTGCTTGAGCATATCGACTGGCAGGCGGCGGAGAGTCCGGTCGATTTCGTCTTCCTTGCTGGCCGCGATCTGGTCCAGGGCCTGAGAGACATTATCCTGGTTCAAGGATGCCAAGCTTGAGACGGGGGACTTGACCCGGGCCAGACTGACTTTCAACTGGTGGAAACCAGATAATTTTAGATTGTGGCAAAAGCGGGTCACTGAAGCCCCGCTGACGCCCGCTGCCTGGGCCAGCTGGGAAATCGTGTAGTTAACCACTTCCTCTGGCTTGCTGATGACAATCTGGGCCACCTTTTGGTCGCTTGGGGACATATCATTTTTCTGGCGGAGGATCTGCTCGATGATGCTCTCTTCGTTTTCCATATTTACCAGTCTTTCTCCTGTTTCTTTATTTCTTCTAGTGCTATTATAGCATCTCTTGTAAATTAATTTCAGCAATATAAAAATACTGTAAATTAATTTATTGACTTTTTACCTGTTTTTACTTACTATGATCTTGTAAATAAATTACAGTTAAGCAAGCGGTATAGAAAATAATTTACAGTTTTTTTACAAGGAGAATGTGATGACTTTAGTTTCAGATTTCGCGCTGAAGAAGATTCAGCCAGGGCAGAGGGTTTCCCTTGGCGGCGGAAGTAACGTGGCCGACCTGACCAGGGCAATCGCCGAGGACGACTTGTCCCTTGACCTCTACTCCCCTGCCCCGGCGACCCGGAAGTTAGGGGCCAGTTTGGGACTTTCAATCAAGCCCGCTGAAGAAGCAGACCAGCTTGACCTGGCCTTTGATGGAGCGGACAGCGTTAATTATGATTTGCGGGCACTCAAGAGCAAGGGCGGCATCCACCTTTTTGAAAAAGTCGCCGCGCAAGCGTCTCGCGAATACATTCTGCTTTTGCCAGAAGGACGAATGAGAGAAAAGCTCGATCCAGATATCCAGCTCTGCCTTGAAGTAGCTGCTCCAGCTGTTAAATCCTTGCTTAGGTTTGCTAACGGCTTGCCTTTGAAGGCCAGTGTCCGGGAAGACGAATCAATTTTAGGCAACAAGCTAGTTGATCTATACGCGGAAAATTGGGACAAGATCGAAGAAGTAAACCAGCAACTGCTTGCCTTTAATGGCGTTGTTGCCTCGTCACTTTTTGATAAAGAAGTTACTTCCATCATCACTGTTCAGGATGGCCAGGCAGTTGAAATTGGCAAAGGAGAAAATCATGACTAAATACAATTGGGGAATTATCGGGACTGGCTGGATTGCCGGAGAAATGGCCGACGCATTAAAGCGGGTCAATGGCGAAGTCTATGCCGTTGCCAACCCGCATAAAGAAGCCTTGGAAGCTTTTGGCCAGGAGAAAGGAATTGAACATCTCTATACTGACCCAGATGAGATGATCAAGGATCCTGACGTGGACATCGTTTATATCGCCACCCCACACAACTTCCACTACCAATATGCCAAGCAGGCACTTTTGGCTGGCAAGCATGTTTTTTGCGAGAAAGCGATCACGATCAACGAAAAGCAGCTGGAAGACCTGGTTAGCCTGGCTAAAGAAAAGAATTTGATTTTAACTGAAGGCTTTACTCTCTACCACATGCCGATTTACCGCAAGGTCAAGGAGCTGATCGCTTCTGGCAAATTGGGCCAGATCCAGCTGGTGCAAGTCAACTTCGGCAGTTTGAAGGATTATGATCCGGCCAACCGTTTCTTCTCAAAGGACCTGGCTGGCGGCGGGCTCTTAGATATCGGCGGCTACGCTACGGCTTTTGCCCGGACCTTCCTAGATGAGATGCCCAACAATATTTTGACGACGGTGAAGTTTTTTGAAACAGGCGTTGACGAACAGTCCGGCATTATTTTGAAAAACGACCGCCAACAATTGGCCGTGATGGCACTGTCCATGCGGGCCAAGCAGCCAAAGCGGGGCGTTATTTCCGGTACTAAAGGCTATGTCGAGATCAGCAACTACCCGCGGGCCATGCAGGCAGATGTTACCTACACCGCGTCAGCCCATGAAGAAAGTAAAGAGACAATCACAGCTGGGAAAAGCGACCTGGCACTGGACTATGAAGTAGCTGACATGCAGCGGTACGTGGAGCAGGGCCATGACGATGGCGAACTGCAGACTTCCCGGGAAGTGATGCACATTTTGACAGCGGTTAGAGGTCAATGGGGGATGCGGTTCCCGGACGATCAGGACTAGTTTTATCTGATAAGTATCTCTATTCTCAAAAACTTGGATACAAGAAAAGAGTGAGTTCAGTGAACCCACTCTTTTTTGCTGCTTATTCAACGATGCCGAAGCCGCCAGTCCAGCCGATTTGTTCGCTGGCTGCCAGGGTCATTTGCAGGAAGCCAGTTGCTTCCAGTTCTCTAGCCCGCTTCAAGGCGCCTGCGTCAAAGACCCGCAAGGGACTGCCAGCTAGAGCTTCCTTGATAGCTGCCTTAGCCTCCTGGTCATCGCTGGCCAGGAGAACCGTGGTTGGCAGGTCGCCAATTTTTCCGCTTTGCAGAGTTGCGGCAAAAGTCGTGTTGAAGCCCTTGACTACCTTAGATTCCGGCAGCCAGGACTGGAGCAATTGTGCCGCGGATGAGTCAGCTGGCACGACCAACTCGTCCCAAGTGTCGAAGTTGAGAGGGTTGCTGATGTCGATGACGATCTTGCCCTTCAGCTCGTCCTTGTATTGGTTAGCGATGTTTTCCAAAGCGCCGAATGGCACAGCCATGATTACCAGGTCGCCAAGATTTTCTGCCTTGTCGCCATTGCCAAAGTATTCAACTTGATTGCCGGCCAGTTCAAAGTTCTTGCCGATTGCCTGCCCCATGTTGCCCTTGCCAAAAATTGTTACCTTCATTGTTTTTACCTCGTTTACTTTCTTTTTGTAAGTTGTTAATCATAAGAATACACGATTGGCAAAAGTAAGTCAAGGCTTTTCTTACAAAAAGTTAGTAAAATAAAAATCCAGCCCGAAAATAGACTGGATTAGATTTATTCGTGATCTTTGTTCTTCAATTTATTCAAGACCATGTCAAGCATTTCTTCCTTGTATGCTTGATAACCCATAGCATTAGGGTTCGCTTTCCATTCGTCACTTGTCCATCCCTTGAGCGTATAATAGTGCCGGTTTTGGTCATAGTTGCTAATCAAATCAACTATCTTGTCTTCAACATTTGGGCTAACCTCCTTACCACCTTTAGTCAGTAGTTGACTCCACTCTTCACTTGGAATCGGATCAACCGTTTGTAAGCCGCACTTGCAAGTCCAGATAATATTGTTAACGATCTTTTTGGCAAGTTCCTTGCTTTCGAGACTAACAATTTTTTCGTCCTTGCTGCCTAATTGAGTAAAGTAAGCCAGCAAATCTAATTCTTCTTGCACTTGCTGCTGGTCTGTAAAAGTCAAGATATCCTTTGGCAACCAGTAATATTTTGCATATTCACTATAGTAGATATTGTAGATTCCTTCTAGTGAATGCAAGCCTTTCGGACCTAATACGTCGACGTTGACGAGTACTCGGTCCAAAGGAGAATTTTCCCGGTTGCGGAAAAGGTCATGCTGTTCAAAAACGTAGTAAGGCACGTCCTCTCTCCGAACAAGTTCAGCAAACTTAGTAAGTTCTTCCTTTCTGATAGTTGGGTAAGAGTTTTTATCCTTTAGTTCTTGATAAATCTGCTTGATGCTGTCGATCGTAATTACACCATATAAATTGGCGGCTGACTGGAATAATTTATGTAGAAAATCCAGCTTTTCGCTATCAAAGCCAGCATCAGCATAGCGCTTCTTCATGGTTTTATCGAGCAAGCGCTTAGGATAGCTGACTTTTTTAACGGTCTTATCTACCGGCTGGTTATTGCTGATTAGGTCCATTAGCAAATTGCTAAGTATGTATTCCTTATTATCAAGATCATGCACTTGATCTAAGAAGCTGAATGAATCGTCATCCAAATCATCCAAATCATCATCGTCTACGGAGAAATCAATTTTACTGATCTCTTCCTTTGGGATCCCCATCATCTGTCCATAAGTGTAACCGCCCATCCCCCAACAAGGAAGGTCATATAGTGCCCGATCCATCAAGGTGCAGATTTCTGCAAAAGTGTGCTTGCCATAGTCGAAATGATAAGTATTGGAGAGTTCATCTAATTCTTCAGCAGCAGCATTCAAATCTCCTTGACTTGTTTGGTAGGCGTATTGTGTAAAGGCAATTATCTCATATAAAGCAGTGTCACCAAAACGAATTTGGCTAGGCGCCTTATTAAGTGTCATTCCTGAAGACTTCAATTCTGACAAAGCCTTTTTTAAAGCTTTCTCATCTGCAGTTTCTTCATGCTTGGCAAAGTCGCGGAGGTCGTTAGGAGTTAGGTAGAACTTGCTGCTGAATTCGCAAAGGTTCATGTAGACGTACCAGATGCCCTGAAGGCTATTTTCTTTCCAAGCAATTTGTTCATGAACCAAAAGCGGGCTGGTTAAGGGGATGCCGGAATCATTGCAATACTTGTTAATAGCTTCTGCACTAAAAAGATAGAAATCGACATCCATGTTAGTTTCTGTGATTTCGCCGAAACTGACGAATTGGTCAAATGTGATTTCTGGATAGGCCTGGTTCTGCTTTTTGATGTCTTTGTACAAGCTGTACAGGTCTTCAAGGGAGATAATCCCGTATGCATTAATTGCACCAGCATAGAACTGGAGAAGGAAGTCCATCGACTCCTCTGACAGGCCGGTTTTCTTGAGTTTATTGATTACTGATTTTCGCATGGTCAAGCTTCCCCTTTTTGTAAAAAATCGTTGCTAGGTCTAAGGATATTCTACACGATTTAGGGAGGAAATGTGGAGGGCTGGGATTTGGAGGACAAAAAATCCAGTCCGAAAATGGACTGGATTAGGTTTATTCGTGATCTTTGTGCTTTTTGATCATGTCCAGAAGAATCTGCATGGCCTTAATTTTTTGGATTTGATCACCATGGATGTCTGGATTGGAATTCCACTCATCAGTTGTCCAACCCTTGAGGACATAAAGATGCCGGTTCTTGTCATAGTTATGGATCAAGTCGAGGATCTTATTTTCAACCTCTTTGTTAAGTGGCTTGCCGCCATTAGCTAGCAGCTGGAGGAACTCCTCTTTAGGAATTGGGTCAGCATCTTCAAGTCCGCCCTTGCTCGTCCAGAGGAAGTGGTCAACGATCTTTCTGGCCAAATTTTTGCTTTCCAGGCTGACAATCTTGGCATCCCTGCTCCCTAATTGGGTAAAGTAAGCCAGCATGTCCAGCTCTTCCTTCTCCTGCTGGTGGCCGGAATAAGCTAGCATATCTTCCGGTTCCCAGTATACATTCGCGTACTCGCTAAAGTAGATATTGTAGACGCCTTCTAGTGATTTTAGGCCATCTGGCCCCAGCAGGTCTTCATTCACAAGTATCCGTTCAAATTCGGAGTCGATCCCGTTTTTAAAAAGCTCATGCTGTTCAAAAACATAGTAAGGCACTTTTTCCCGGCGAACCAGTTCAGCAAATGCGATAAATTCATCGTCGCTGATGTCAGGGTAATGATTTTTACCCTTAATATCTTCGTAGATTTGAGCAAGGTCAACGAGTTCGATTACACCGTAGAGGTTGACAGCTGCTTGGAAGAATTTGTGCAAGAAGTCCAGCTTTTCTTCGTCAAAGCCAGCATCCGCATACCGCTTCTTCATAGTCTTATCGAGCAGACGCTTAGGGTAGCTGGCTTTTTTGCGCATTTTGGCGTGTGGGTGGGTATCACTGGCTAGGTCCAACAGCAACTGGCCAAGTTGCTGACCGGAATCAGCTGAGTCATCGTCTTCATCAAATTCAAAAAGGTCGTCATCATCTTTATAGAAAGAATCGTCGAAAAAATCATTCTCTGTGATATCTTCCTTAGGGATCCCCATCATCTCCCCATAATTGTAACCGCCAAGTCCCCAGCAAGGGAGGTCATAAAGTGCCCTCTTCATCAGTGTGCTGATTTCCTGGAAAGTGTGTTTGCCATAGTCAAGCCGGTAGAATAAGGAGAGATTTTCAAATTCTTCAGAAGCTGCCTCCAAATTACCTGGGCTGGTTTGGTAGGCATAGGTTACTAACTTAGTGATTTCGTTTAGGCCAGTGTCGTTTGGATAGATCTGGCTTTCCACTTCATCAAGCGGTTTGCCAAAAGCCTTCAGCTCTGCCAGAACTTTTTGAAATGCCCGGTCGTCGGCTGTTTCCTTGTGCTCGGCAAAGTCGCGGAGGTCGTTAGGAGTCAAGTAGAACTTGCTGCTGAATTCGCAAAGGTTCATGTAGAGGTACCAGATTTCATGAATACTGTCTTCTTTCCAGGCGACATTTTCATGAACCAATAGTGGGCTGGTTAAAGGGATGCCAGAATCATTGCAGTACTTGTTTATGATTTCTGGACTAAAAATAGCGTAATGCTCAAGCAATTTACTGCCTGTGACTTCGCCGAAAGTGAGGAATTGGTCAAATGTGATTTCCGGGTAGTCATGGTTCTGCCTTTTGATGTCTTTGTACAAGCCGTACAGGTCTTCAAGGGAGATGATCCCGTATGCATTAACCGCGCCGGTATAGAACTGGAGAAGGAAATCTATCGACTCCTCTGACAGGCCGATTTTCTTGAGTTTAGTGATTGCTGATTTTTGCATGGTCAAGCTCCCCTTTTTGTAAAAAACGAAATTGTATCTAAGGCTATTTTACCCGATTTGGAGTAGGAATGTAGCACGCTGGGATTTGTGAGACAAAAATAATCCAGTCCGAAAGTGGACTGAATTATTGGGATTATTTCACGTTAACGATGAAGTTGTCGGTGTCGTAGCGACTACCGTCTGGGAAGTTGACAGTCAAAGAGGTTTCATACTTCCCTGGATCGAATGTATCTGTAGTTCCCAAAGAACCATGGAAGTATATACAGTACCCTTAGGTAATGCAGAAGCATTAGTTAAAAAGAAACTTGAAAACTGTATAATTTTGTTCTCTCACATATTATTAGATCATTACACACCTCACTTTTTGTCCTAAATGCTGTATTTGTCAAATTAGTTTTTTACAAAAAATCATCTATTGTATGCAGAGTGATTTTATTAGTCTTAATGCTTGTCCCAGCGCCAATTATAGCCAAATTAGCAAATATCTAGAAAAAGAAAAAAGTATGATCCCGAATAGATATCGGATCATACTTTAACAAGCTTAACTAATTTGCCAAACTCATTACACCACTATTATTTCTTCTTGTGTGCGGCTTTCAAAGACTTCTGGTAAGCCTTATAAGCCTTTTCCAATTGCTGATTGACTTTCTTGATTTCTTTCACCTTAGCATTAGCTTCGTCATATGCTGCTTTACTGCTGTTCGCATTTTCTTGCGCAGCATTGATCTCAGACTTTTCAGCTTGGGTTTGTTCATAAGATGCCTTTGCCATATTCATATCTGACTCATAAGATGCAACATAACTATTAAGTGCTGCTTCAAATTCATCAACAGTCACTTGCGTCCCCGATTCGCTAGTTAAAATCTTTTCTCTGCCAAAATCTGCCGCACTTGTTCCCGTACTTTGATCAAGAACCAAACCAACATACTCATAATCACCCATGCAGTTCGTATAGTGGCCAGTCACACCACTGCCATGCGCGTCATAAATCGCCTTTTCTTCAGTGTACCAACCAGTTAATGGATCACTGTAGCCCCAAGCCAAATTCTCAGCACGGGAAGCATACACTTCAGTAGGAGCGTTCCTAAAATATGTATGATTCTTCGTGCTATTTGAAATAATACCGGCGATGCTTGCATAGACCATAAGATCATAGTCGACCCCTAAGGCATTATGATTAGAGAAATTGTTATCTGATGCGCGGAGACTGTTAAGCTCTCTGATCAAAGTGACATCTTTCTTTAAATTGCTCGTGGACAGGAAGCTCTTAACTGAATCGTCTAATCCATTTACATAGCCTGCCAACACAGCAACGTTTGCCATGTCAGTTTTAGAGTCTTGATAAAAGTTAGGCGTTGCCTTGCTCATGACAAAGTCATAGCCAGCTGCTTCATAGGCACTTGAAGCTTCATCATAGCTGGCTTTAGCGGCTGCAACCTTGTAATTGTATCTATCTACAGCATCTGTGTAGGCCTGGTTTGCATTATCTAAACGCGCCTTCTTTTGGCTCAAGTCATTCTGCGCGTCCTCCAACGAACCGAGTGCTTCAGCCTGCTTCTTGTACTTCTCATAAGCAGCCTTAGCTGGATTATAAGCTGCCTTCTTCGCGGTTACCTTAATCTTGACATTCTTGACCTTATCTTTTGACTTGTCAGGATAAGTCACGATCACGCTAACCGTATAAGTGCCAGCCTTCTTCAAGTTAGGTGCTGGTGAAAAAGCATACTTAGTCTTTGCAGGCAACTTGCTGGCATTAGTGATTACACTTTTGGCTGAAAGCTTGCTACCAGCCTTGACAGTTACGTTCTTAGCCTTTGGCGCGTATTTTTGCGCGTTTGTCTTCTTTACTGCCTTCTTCTTAGCTTTCTTTGCCTTTTTCTTTGTGCTCTTCTTAGTTGCCTTCTTTGCCGCCAAAGCGGTTGGAGCGGTTCCAACAGCTGGTGCCGCGGCGCCTAAAAGAGCCAATGCGACCGAAACCTCGCTGATGGCTTTCAGTTTCTTGTCCATGGTTTTATCCTCCCACATGTTATTAGATAATCACACACTTTAATTCTTTACTTGAAAGCCCTTTTTGTCAAATAGCTTTTCCCTCACGATTACTAAAAGCAGGCCAGCAGCTTCTTTATCAATGAAAGCTTGTCACTATGCCGATTATAGATGACCTTGATCTTGTACCGGCTCCTCTCCTGCATCCCAGCTAATGGTAAATAACTTATATGTTCCACGCGTGGTGCTAGTTGAAGAAGTTGAGTCCATATCTCTGTAGGATGTAGCTGAT
>NZ_JBJEES010000053.1:0-2733 GCF_051873315.1 Lactobacillus sp. | reverse complement strand
CAAACGATTTTTGCATCAGTTAGGTACTTTTAGGGGCTGATTTGCGATGTAGTTAGTCATTTTTGAAAAAATGTTCCCCGCAAAGTCCCCAACTGCCGCTTCCAGCCCAAGCAAAAAAGCTGCCTTCCGGCAGCTTTAGCGGCGGTGTTTGGTTGCCGCGATATCAATGACTCTTTCAGTAAAGACCACCGGGATCGACTGGGGGTCGACCGGCAGGCCCTGGGCCAGGTTCTTGCCCGGCAGGACGATGACCTTCTTAAAGTACTTCTTCAAAGGCGTGTCCGGGTTCATGGTAACCAGGTAGCTGTGCTTGAAGTGGGAGATCGACTTGGGCAGGGGCGAGGAGCCAAAAAGCTTGGAGATCCCGGAGACTGAATAAAAGACCGCCGTGGAGTTCTCATCGCTTAAGGGGAAAAGGTGCTCGCCAGCCGCCAGGTTGTCCCCAAAGTAGGTCGACTTGCCCAAATCCCGCATCCCCATGCTTAAAAGCCTTGCCGGCAATTCAGAATAGTAGATCCCGAAAATAAAGTTGGTCGAGCTGGTCGTCAGGACTTCCGCCAATTCTTCCGCGTCCTTCTCATTGCTCATCCAGACCCGGTTGATGGCGTCATGGTAGTCGTCCAGGTACTCACTACTTGAAACTGCCGCCTCCTGGCTCTCCTGCTTCTTAATGTAGGTCAGCAGCTGGAACTTGAATTCCTTAAAGCCGGAATAGCCCATCTTTTGGCAGAAGCGCTGAACTGAGGCCAGGGAAGTTCCCGCTTCTTCAGCCAGGTGGTTGATGGTCAGCGACTCAACATTGGTCAAGTCGGAGGTCATTCGCTTCATGATTTTCCGGTCGGATTTAGAGAGCTCCGAAGTCTCAACCGTGAAAAAATTGGTAATGTCCATTTATATCCCCACTTTTGATAATTTGTTTTAATTTTATCACAGTAGTGATAAAAATGGCTAGTTATCCAAAAAGAATATATTTTATTCTTCAGTCAAATCCTGGTAGGCCAGTTTGCCGACCGCGTTCTGGGCCAGGAGGATCTGCTCGCGCTCTTCCAGGCCTTCATAGTGGCTCATGAAGCAGATGTCATAGTAGTTTTCCCCGGCAAAAATCCGGGCCGCGTCATGTTCCGTGTCTTCCAGCTCCCCGGTCTTGCTGTAAGAGCAGCCTTCTGGCAGGTCCTGGAGGAGCTTGTTGACAGACTCCTGGTAAAAGAGGGCTTTTTGGCAGACCTGGCCAAAAGGAGACGGGTCAGCTAAGAGCCGCTCTAAGAGCTCCAGGGCAGTTTCAGCGGAAATGTAGTTTTCCCGGTCGGTCACTTCCATCAAGTACCGGCCCAGGTGAAGGTGGTCAAATTCTGTTTCAAACCAGGCAGCCATCTTGTCAAAGCCAATGAAGTCAATCAAAAAGTTGGTGGCCGTGTTGTCTGAGTCCGACAGCATCAAGTCCAGAATGTCCCGCAGCTGCCAGTCCCTTTGGGCCAGGTGGCAGAGCATCCCGCCGTCAACGATTTTGTCTTCCGGGACATGGGCCATCTGGCTTAGATCTTGCGGATGAGCCTGGTAGTAGCAGGCCACGGCCAGCTTGATCAAGCTGGCTGACTTGAATTCTTCCCCGGCTAAGGGGCTGGCGTAGAGGACGCCGGTTTTATTTTTGATTAACAGGGCAGTTTTCCCTGGCAAGGGAGCCAGGATGTCATCAATTTTTTTAAAATCCAGCATTTTATCTCACCACGATATTATCACCGACGCATTCGGCATAACTGTTTAAATCCGGGTCCTGGTCAACCATGAAGATGGCGTCCAGGTCAGCAAAAATCGTATTCGGGTTGGCCCGGTAAAAGGCGCAGGCCGCCGCTAAAGATTCGATTGACTCAATCATGCTGCCGACCATGGTTGCTACGCCCCGGCTTTCGGCCAAGTCGTTGATCTTCTGGGCTTCAGACAAGCCGCCCGTCTTCATCAGCTTGATGTTGATGTAGTCGCAGGCATTTTTTGCCAAAACTTTCTGGGCGTCTTGGTAGCTTTCTACAGATTCATCAGCCATGATCGGGTAAGGGGAGTGTCTGGTTAAGTAGGCCATGGAGTCCAGATCCCAGGCCGGGACCGGCTGCTCGATAAAGTCGATCAAAAGGCCCTGCTTGTGCCAGTACTGAGCCGCCTGCATAGTTTGCCGGACATCCCAGGCCTGGTTCATGTCTAAGCGCAAATGAACCATGGGACCAGCCGCGTAGGCCAGGTCTTCGACTAGCTTGATGTCCCGCTTTAAGTGGCCGGCCCCCAATTTCAGTTTAAGGGTCTTGAAGCCCTGGTCGACCATCTTCTGGGCGTCAGCGATCATCTGCTCAGCCTTGCCGATGCTGATGGTGTAGTCGGTCTCCACGCTGCCCCCCTTGCCGCCTAAGAGCTGGGAGAGGGTGAGGCCAAAAAGGTTGGCCCGGGTATTGTAGAGGGCGATTTCTACCGCTGCCTTGGCCGGGGCATTGTGGACGATGGAATTTTTTACCGTGGCCAAAAGTTCCTTCCAGTTGGTCAAGTTTTTGCCCAGGATCAAGGGCTTGATCGTTTCTTCAATAACGGCCCGGGCGCTGGACAGGCTGTCCCCGGTCACTTTTTCATTAGGGGTGCAGGTGCCGACCCCAGTTACCCCGTTAGCCAGGCGGACCGTCACCCGGACGGCGTTGACAGCGTCAACTCTGTGCAGGGCCGTGACGAAGGGCTGCTTTAAAGGAATCTGCTTTA